>CAJWSW010000041.1 GCA_913046035.1 uncultured Alphaproteobacteria bacterium
TTTTGCCAATGGAAGCCATCTTGCGCATATCCGATATCCTTGACAGCAGCGCGTGCTACTTGTTCGACATTTTCTTTTTTTATCGAGTCCGGCCCCCGAACCTCGCCCGCAATTACTATACGGTTAGTGGTAGTAAGTGTCTCACAAGCAACCCGAGACAGGGGATCTGCAGACAAATAGAGATCAACGACCGCATCCGAAATTCGGTCAGAAACTTTATCGGGATGGCCTTCAGAGACAGACTCACTTGTAAAAAGATAATTATCCCGTGGCACGATTTGACTCCTCGAATGTGCTATACGATTCGATAAATCGCAGAGCGTTTTATGTGAGACACCTAAATACTTTTAGGTTTTTTGTAGTGAAATATTAGGAGTTGGCGGGCAAAGTACCCTATCTTGTTTGATATGGGTTTGTTTTGACAATATCAATCCGGCTCGTCAAGCGGGACCCACTCTTATCTAGATATCGATTTTCATTTATCATCGAACGTTTTTCCAAGTTGCTTTGTGAGCTCGAAAATTCGACGCCGGATTAACGGGTCATTTATTTTGTAATAGGCTCGAACTAGCTCAAGTGTTTCACGGCTTAACATGGGATCATGAGGTTGTTCTACTGACGCAACGGACAGACCAATTTTTTGCGGCGCTTTATTAAACGATGGCAAAATTCCATCAAAAAAATAATTGATCGGAACACCAAGAATATCGGATATAAAATGTAGTCGCCCGGCGCTAATACGGTTAATTCCACGCTCGTACTTTTGAACCTGCTGGAAGGTCAGACCAAGTGCTTCAGCCAACTCTGCTTGGCTAATTCCCAGCAAAGTACGACGCTTACGGACCCGCCTACCAATGTGCACATCAACAGCCTCCGGGGCGCCATGAGCATGATTGCGAGCAACCTTTTTATTTTGATATTCTTTGCCAATCATTATCGAGTTCTTTTAGCGGCATTTTCAAATCTTTCACGAACCGATGGAACTATAATCTTCTTAAAAAATTAAGTATTTATCGAATGCTCGAACGTTCTATTCCCCGATGTTGTCCGCACAACATCGATTTAGTTGGGGTTTTAAAGTCCTCGCTTTTGAGTGACAAAAGCAAATATGAAACTAATCCAGATTAGCGTCCCGGGTATTAGATTGCCAAATCTGCTAAAGAGAGTCGGCGCAGCCGGTGGCGGCAAAATAACATTCAATGCTCCCTCGAACCCCAAGGCCAAAGTGGCGATAACACGGCCATGTGCATCAACAACGCCGGAAATCCCAGTATTTGCCACCCTCACCAGTGGCAATCCCTCCTCCACTGCCCGCATTCGGGCACTGGAAAAATGCTGATGCGGACCAGCGCTTTGACCGAACCACGCGTCGTTCGTTACATTCAGCAGCCAATCTGGCCGATCGCCCCGTGCCACTACCTCACCCGGGAAAATTACCTCATAACAGATTAAAGGGCCAAAAGGTGAAATGCCCGGCAAACGAAGCGTCGCAGGGCCTCGCCCGGGCGTGAAATCGATATTTCCTTCGCTAATCTTATTCAGAGGCAGAACAGACCTGAGGGGAACATACTCACCAAATGGAACCAAATGATGTTTATCGTAAATATTTTGCACCCTACCAAAACTGTCCAACGCTACCAAACTGTTGAACGCTTGGATCGGGCGTCCAGGCAACTGAACTAAGCGGAGTGCACCTGTAATAAGCAAGCCGTCTTCGGGTATTACCTCCCGCAGCAAAGTCTGCGCCGCAGAATTTGCAAGTAAATCCGCGGAGACAGCGGTCTCCGGCCAAACAACTAAAAGAGGTCGCTTTCCGCCATTACTTTTACTCAGTCGCAGATGCCGGGCAAAATTAGAAGCAATTAGCTCGGGCCGCCACTTGTCTCGCTGTGCAATATTAGGCTGCACTAACCTTATTAAGTGGCCACCGCCAAGAGGCGTTGCCGCCGTGTCAAGCCTTACAAACCCTGCAATCGCGAGCACCATCAGAACCGCCAAACCCGATGCGGCTGCAGGGGTCCTGTGCCTTATTGAATAATGATTAGCCATAAGTGCTACAGCCGCTGATGCGTATACGGTCACGAGAGAGAGTCCGTACACACCAATCCAGGACGCTACTTGAAGAACGGAATCAAATGCCACCCAAGCATTCCCAACCGGGTTCCACGGGAATCCGGTGAAAAGAATACCTCGCAAACCTTCGAACAGGGTCCACATGCCGGCAAGAACAAAAATGCGCGAAATGCCTGGCCTCCAGAAAAGCCGAGCGACTAGTGCCATAATCCCGGTAAATAAACCCAAGCCCAGCGACAAACCAAAAAAATTAAATGGGATCAACCAGGCGAAACGTGAAGCATCTACAAGCAACGCCTCGGACACCCAATACAGACCACAAGCATGGTACCCCGCGCCGAAAAGCCACCCAACACCGAATGCCGAACGCCAAGTCCTTGTGCCATCGACTAACCAGACAAGACCAGTGAAGGATACAAAGAGAACTGGCATCAGATGCACCGGCGGCTGAGACATAGGTATAAGCGCACCGAGTATTAGCGCTGCCGACCACCTTTTCCAGCTGCGAAGTGAGAGAAGCCACCCCGCGATCCCATTGCAAGTGGAACTGGCAAAGCTCATCCTTCCTCTTGAGTTATGAGTTTAGAAACCCTCAATCGACGAATTTTGCGAGGATCAGCCTCTATAATCTCAAATTCAATACCCGATTCATGTCTTATGACTTCGCCTCGGCCAGGCACTCGACCAGCCAAATAAAATACAAGGCCTCCCATAGTATCTATATCTTCCTCGCGTTCCTCATCAGTTAGCAGCGATCCTGCTTGCTGCTCGAAATCCTCTATTCGCAGGCGCGCGTCTACATCAATTTGGCCAGGCCCCTTCCGTTCAAGACCCGGACCCTCGTGCTGGTCATGTTCATCTTCGATTTCGCCAACTATTTCTTCAACCAGATCTTCGATGGTAACTAACCCATCGGTGCCCCCGAACTCATCTACGACCATCGCCATGTGTAACCGCTGCACCCGCATTTGGAGGAGCAATTCAAGTACTGGCATAGACGGTGCAACGAATAGCGGCTTGCGCACGATCTTCGAGATACCTGTTCCCTGATCATCATCCCAGCAAGCCAACAAGTCTTTGATGTGAACCATACCAATAACATCATCAAGTTGGCCCCTAAAAACCGGTAGCCGCGAATGCCCACTCTCGCTCATAATCTGGGCAACATCAGCAATCGTGGTTGTTACCTCGACAGCCCGAATATCTGCGCGCGGAACCATCACATCTTCAACCGCAACATCACGAACGCTTAGCACATTGCGCAGCAGGGAGAGTTCTCCTGCATTGTCAGCACCCTCGCCGACTTCCTCCAGTTCGATCAATTCTTCGATCGTATCTCGAAGTGTTTCCGTGTCATTGCGACCGGCCAGCATAGAACGGAACCGCGCGAAAATCCCTTGTTCACCATCTTCGCGCGCACGGACCTCATCACCTAGATCTATCATGAGCCGGCCTCGTGAGGTTCTGTGCGATTAGCTATGTATGGGTCAGGGATATCCAAAGACTGCAAAATCTCCCTTTCAAGAGCTTCCATTTTATCTGCCTCAGCGTCGGTCTGGTGGTCGTAACCCAATAAATGAAGCACGCCATGCACCACTAGATGGGTAAGGTGATCTGCTAATGAAATGTCGGCTTCCGTGGCCTCAGCAACGATCGTCTCAAACGCCAACACCACATCGCCTAGCAAGAAGCTACCTGGACCGCCGTGGTCGCCAGGGAACGAAAGCACATTTGTCGCACCGTTGCCTCCCCTCCACTCGCGGTTAAGCTCCGCCATTTCAGCATCGTCCGTCATCAAGATGCTCAATTCGGTGTTGCCGCATTCAAGGTCACATGCAGCAACTGCAGCGGCGGCCGACAAATCGACCAGGCCCACGAGCTGGGGTAACTCGTCCACCCACGCACCGGCTTCAATTTTAATATCGATTTCAAGAGCCTTTTCAATCATCGGCCCTAGTCCTGCCCTCAGCAGCGTCATAAGCATTAACAATCCGCGACACGAGTTCGTGCCGAACCACATCCTCCGCCTTTAAATACTCAGCAGCAACTCCCTCGATGCCATTCAACGTACGGATCGCATGGCGAAGTCCGGACGTCACACCGCGTGGCAGATCAATCTGGCTCAGATCGCCTGTAACAACCATTCGAGCATTCTCGCCCAAACGCGTAAGAAACATTTTCATCTGAATTGGTGTAGCATTCTGCGCTTCATCTAAAATTACATAAGCATTCGAAAGCGTGCGACCACGCATGAACGCTAACGGTGCAACTTCTATTTCACCGCTCTCGAGTTTTCGATCTACCTGCTCTGGCGCCATCATATCATAGAGCGCGTCATACAGCGGCCGGAGATATGGATCTATCTTGTCTCGCATATCACCGGGCAAAAACCCAAGCCTTTCCCCCGCCTCGACGGCCGGCCGAGAGAGAACTATCCGATCAACCTTTCCGGTGGTGAGCATTGAAACAGCCATCCCGACCGCAAGATAAGTTTTACCAGTCCCGGCCGGCCCTAAGCCAAAGGTCATCTCATTTTCGAGTAGTGCCCTTAGGTATCGCTTTTGGCCAGGTGAACGGGGCGACAAATGACGTTTGGGAGTCCGAATAATAGACCCGCCTCGAACGACTTCGTTCATCCCCTCTTCACCCATGGTAACAGCATCTCTTGCAAGCCGAACAGCAGCATCCACTTCACCCAAGGACACCTCGAGGCCTTCCTCTAAACGACCATATAAATCTTCAAGGCTCAAGCGGGCAACATCGACCTCCGCTGGTGCTCCACTAATTGTTAATGTGTTTCCACGTGACGCGATGGAGACCCCTAACGCTTGCTCGATACGTGCAAGGTGACGATCAAAATCCCCATAAAGAAGCGGCAAAAGTTGATTTTCCTCGAACTGCAGGACCAGCGGGGAAACACCATTAACGTTTGTGACTATTGGCTTCAAAAGGGCTGCGTCTCCTATCCCGCGGAACCCAATTTATTAAGAGGGAGAGCGGCAAGAGAATTAGGGCGTGCCGTCATGATGCGCACGTCAATGGTCTTTCCATAAGCTAACTGCGCCGACTCAGGCCTATCAAAGTCCACGTGCACCGCTTGCATCCAAGGACTGCGACCGGCGAGCTGGTTCTCGTCGCGACCCTTACGATCGATAAGCACAGGCAAAACAACACCAACGAATTCTTCGTTGAATTGTGATTGCTGTTTATTGAGCACCTCCTGAAGCCGAGCCAATCGTGAAGACTTTTCATCTTCGGTAACTATGTCCTCCATGGCAGAAGCAGGCGTTCCGGGTCGAGGACTGTATTTAAAAGAATAAGCTTGGGCAAAACCCACCCGTTCTACGAGCGTTAGAGTATCTTCGAAATCTTCTTCTGTCTCGCCTGGGTGACCCACAATAAAATCCGAAGAGAGCGCAATATTAGGCCGGGCCGCACGCACCGCCTCAATAATGTCTAAATAGTTCTCAGACGTATGTTGACGATTCATAGCAGACAGAACCCGATCTGACCCTGATTGCACGGGCAGATGTAAATAAGGCATCAAAATTTCTATTTCACCGTGCGCACGGATGAGATCCGACGTCATATCGCGAGGATGCGAGGTGGTATAGCGCAGCCTTTCTAGGTTTGGTATTTCGGCAAGCTCTCTAATAAGTTCAGCAAGGCGCCATTCGCCGCCAGCCGGGGAAACACCGTGATATGCATTGACGTTCTGTCCGAGCAATATGAGCTCGCGCGCACCAGAATCAACCAGAGCAACAGCCTCGGCAATTACGTCGGCCACTGAACGAGAGAATTCAGCTCCCCGCGTATAGGGAACAACACAGAAAGTACAGAAGCGATCGCATCCTTCTTGTACCGTAAGGAACGCCGATGGCCCGGGAGATGTAGCAGGAGGCAAGGAATCGAATTTCGGCTCAATCGGAAATTGGGTATCAATTATACCGCGGCCCGAAAACTCTCTCGCACCCATGTCACGTTGAGCTCTAGCGACCATTTCTGGCAGGCGATGGTATGTTTGCGGCCCAAAAACCAAATCAACAAAAGGTGCTCTGCGCAACATTTCTGCACCCTCCGCCTGGGCCACACAGCCCGCAACACCGATCATCATCGGTGATCCACTTTCTAGCCGTTCGTTTTTGATGGCACGGAGACGACCAAGTTCGGAATAGATTTTCTCAGCAGCCTTTTCACGGATATGGCAGGTATTAAGGATAACTAGATCTGCATTTTCTAACTGTTCGCTTTGGCAATAGCCAAGGGGGGCCAGCACGTCCACCATACGTTTTGAATCGTACGCGTTCATCTGACAACCAAAATTTTTTATGTAAAGTGATTTTGTCAAAAATGCTTTTCCGAATCAGGTATTAGGTTTGCAATAGACCGATGTTGTCTCTGGGTTCCCGCAGACCAATACAGAGGCTGACTTTCCGAAAACTATCATTGAATGTCTAGCTGTCAAGAATTCGATGAATGCAAATAAGCATCCAATCGACCAGAATTTGCCGCGGAAACGCCCCGGGCAACTATGGTATGGCAATGCTCTGAAAGGGCCTTTCGCGATTGATACTCGGAAATCACGACTGGAGGATGAAAAATAACATCAACCGTAGCACGCCCTAATCCCGCCACCTCCCAAAAATGAGACACAAGCGTCATCGCGCCGTACCAAGCAAAATAAGGACGCAACGCGCGACCAACCGGCATCCCATCCAAACGAGTATAAGCAAGAGATACAGGTTGAACGAGAAGTGGTTGTCCGTGAGGCTCCACCTGCGCAACACCGAAGAGCGCGCTTTTGAATGGGAGAACCTTGTTCCCATCTGAGCTGGTGCCTTCGGGGAACAGTATCATACTATCACCCCCTTCAAGCCGACAAATCATCTCGTCTCGCTGCTCAGTAGCCTTGGTCGCGCGTCGGTCTATAAAAACCGTACGTTGAAGTTTTGCCAACAAACCGAATAAAGGCCAATTAGCAACCTCTGCTTTAGCTACAAATGATGCGGGCAACAGCGATCCCAAAATAGCGATGTCTGAATATGACACGTGATTACAAGCGAACAACACTGGGGAACTTGAAAGCTTTTCTCCGTGCACACGAATTTCAAAACCAAGAATGCGAGTGCACACACGATGATAAAAAATTGGCAACTGAACGGCCAACTTTTTATAAAACTTCAGGGCAAAAAACTGAAAAGGCAACAGCATAGCCGTTAATGCAAAGTAGCCGAAAATCCTCACAGATGCTCGAAGCGGCGAACTCACTACTCAGCGCTCGTCTTCTTCACCGTCTCGGCGACTCTTGCGCTCAAAATGCTTTAAATATTTATCAGTAACCAAATCAGTTTTAACTACAATGCTCACATCAGTGGTATTGAAATCGTGATCAATAACTGCACCGTCGCCGACAAAACCGCCGAGCCTCAGGTAGCCTTTAATCAACGGGGGGAGTTCCGCAAGTGCACGTCTTGGGTCGATCTGGTCCTCTGGCAACAAACACATGCTTACGTATCTCTCCTCAATCGCGCGCGGCCGAAGTGCAGGCGGCGCGAGATGATAGTGGTATAGGTAAGACAAAGGTAAGGCTAAGGAGTTAGGATCCGTTCCAGGCATACTTGCGCACCCGAACATAATACCAATATCGTAGTGAAATATATATTGGGCGATGCTTCGCCATAACAGCTGCATCGTTGGACGGTTGCGATATTCCTCCTCTACGCAGGAACGCCCCAGCTCAAGCGTCTCTCCACCAAAGCCTACAAGACGTGAAATCTCGTATTCGTCAGAAGAATAAAAACCGCCATTCTGTTGTGCAACACTACTACGCAAAAGCCTGTAGGTTCCCACTACTCCGCCTGGCAAGTCAGCTCTTTTCTCGTCAATCACTAAGAGGTGATCGCATATTGCATCAAACCGATCGAAATCGCGCTTTGCTGCCTCGACCTCAACCGACGGATGCGCCGACATTTCCTCATAAAATACTCTAAATCTTAGAGCCTGCGCAGCCTCTATCTCCGTTTCATCAACGGCCAGGCGCGCGACCAGGTTTCCAACTTTAATGGGGTCAAAATCGACAGCAGAATTTCCATCATCCATTAGCGAACCGTTGAAATTCGCATTGAAGTGGTATGATGACATATCACGAAGACGACCCTTTGCCCGGTTCGTTGTCGAGCGGGACGCAATAAAGTTCCAAACGCTCACCAACGATCTTGTATCCTAGTTCAGCGGCAATTCTTTGCTTAAGCGCCTCAAGTGCATCATCTTCGAATTCTACGACATCGCCAGTCCGCACATTTATTAAATGGTGGTGATGTCCACCGCCGTCTTCGATGGTCTCAAAACGGGCGCGCCCATCCCCAAAATCGTGTCGTTCTAATATTTCAGCTTCCTCTAATAAGCGAACGGTACGATATACAGTTGCCATACTAATACGGTCGTCGATTTTAACAGCTCGGCGATGTAATTCCTCCGCGTCCGGATGATCAGTGGACTCAGATAAGACCTTAGCAATTACCCGGCGCTGACCGGTCATCTTAAGTCCCTTAGCTTTACAGAGCTGTTCAATGCGGGTGGACGAGAGTGTTATCACAGCAATAGCCTAGGCAAGTAAGGTGGTTAGATCAAAAAATAAGGATCGAAGGGCAATTTCCGCTCGGGTCATTAAGCCGTACGCCGCTTTCCGAGACCAATCTTTTTTGCGAGCGAGCTCCGCTGTTTCGCATAATTGGGAGCCACCATCGGATAATCAATCGGCAGCCCCCATTTTTCACGGTAATCCTCTGGAGTCATTCCGTAAGCGGTCGCTAGATGGCGCTTCAACATTTTTAATTTCCGGCCATCTTCTAGGCAAACTATATAATCTGGTGTTACCGAGCGTCGCACGGATATAGCAGGTTGCAATTTTTCAACGGATCTTTCGGTAGTAAGACTAGCAAGGGATTCGTGAACAATTTTGATAAGTTGGGGCAAGTCGCTGATCGCAACACTGTTGTTTTGAACGTGTGATGCCACTATTTCGGCGGTCAACTCGACAATACCTTCGCTACCAGCTGAGGACTTCTCAGTCATTTAGCTTACTTTCACGCAGTAAAACAGGCTAAAAATACAACAGATATTTATTATCGCAATGTTTTATCAGTACTCGCAAGATGAAAAATAAAAATTCCGAGCCTACACATTTTCTCGATATCACAAAAGAAGTGTGCCCCATAACATTTGTTAGGGTGCGGCTTCAAATAGAGAAAATGTCGCCGAATGAAATCCTTGAAGTTCTTCTGCAGGGTGAGGAACCAATGTCGAGTATACTTAGTTCAGTGGAGGAACTCGGGCACACTATACTTTCGGTAGATCTCGATCCGCCAAGTGACAAGGTCTCTCCGCCAATTTATAGGGCTTTGATTAAGTCGCAGGCAAAAGGAAAAGATAATTAAGCAGAATTACGAACAGAGCCGACCCCAATTTCTCGAGACATAGTAACGGCCGCCGCCGAGGTGCCATCTTTTCGGACATAGTAATTGGGTCGACGGCCCACTGGCGCAAAGTCGCGACTGTGATAGAGCGTCCGCGCTACGTTGTTATCTTCAGCGACTTCAAGAAATAAGGTTTCCGCACCACCTTCGGCTGCCTGATGGATCGCACCGTCCAGCAATAAGCCGCCCACACGCACACCACGGTGTTGAGTATCCACGGCCAATGAAAGTATCTCACATTGGTCGGCGGCAACCCTCCCCAACGCAAACCCAGCAATCGAACATTGCCGAATTTGACGCGCAACAATACCGAACGTTCCAGGCATAGACAAAATTCGACGGACCATCGCACCGCTCCACGCATCATCGAACGAAGCAGCGTGAATTGCAGCAATCCCTGCTATATCGTTTTCATGGACGAAAGCCAATTCGTATTCGTGCGTTCGGTTGCTTTCTTCACTGCAATTTGCGTGGTCGTTTGCCAAATTTTATTAACCTCGCGACCTATTTTTAAGACGGCCACCCGTTGGAGAAATTTTTGCCTCAGGCGCTCTAAGGTATAGGGGAGAAAGGGTATCGCAGGCCACCCCTTTGGCATGTAGAATTTTTTCCGCAACCCCAGCAACCGAGACCAAAGTGGGGACACTGCAAACCGGCAGGATTTTCACGTCAGATGTATTTCGGAAAAGAACTTGGTCACTCAGTCGCAGTGCAGCATTTCCTGCAAGCACTGGACCGTGTTCTTCAATCAGACGGCGAACGCTCTCAGCGTCCATAACAGCGGGCCGCGCGAGAGGTTGGGCTTTGGAATTGAACATCTGAATAAAATAATCAGCCCGTCTAGTCTCCAACGCAACAAGGATAGGCAAATTGCCGTCTTGAGTAGCACCCGCTGCTACAGCGGAAAATGACGAAACGCCGATGGCAGGACATTTTGCGACAAACGCAAAGCCTCGAGCAGCTGCTAGACCTGTCCGAACACCTGTGAAAGAACCGGGCCCTTTAGTAACCCCGATAAGATCTAAATCGGAAAATGAAATATCCGTTTTTCTATTTAAGCGCTGCACTAATGAGGCCAATGCCTCCACATAGCCCCGCGACATTGAGAGCGCATCACAAGCAATAGGTTTGCCCCCCCGAATTAGCGCCGCAGCGCAAAAATCACCGCTAGTATCAATTGCTAAAATAGTGAGCATTTACCAAACCAACTCGACCTGATTCGAATTCTTCATGGTATCTTTATGGTCGATCTTTTTCTAAAGAACCATATGGCACTTACTGAAATTTCACCTCCCGACTTTGACGTCGAACTCCAGATTGTCTACTCCACATCCGACAATTTCACGGAAGAACCGATCTATGCCCGCTCTGGATGCTATCTTCATCAAGATGCTGCAGAGCGCTTAAGTAAATCTGTAAGGCTTGCGGCAAGCCTTGGTCTTAGGTTTAAGATATTTGATGCATTCCGTCCATCGGAAGCACAATGGGCGCTCTGGCGACACACGCCCGACAGCGATTTTCTGGCTGATCCGCGGCATGGTTCGCCGCATTCGCGGGGCGTTGCCGTTGATCTTACTCTACTAGACTCCTCAGGCACCGCCCTTGAAATGGGAACGGCTTTCGATGCGTTCACACCTTTGTCGCATCATGGAAGTATGGAGGTATCTGCCAAAGCTCAGCACAATCGGCACCTTTTACTAGGGATTATGACCACCGCAGGATGGGATTTCTATCAGAATGAATGGTGGCATTATCAACTTTTTGAAACGCAAAAATATGAGCTACTAAGCGATTCTGATCTGCCGGTGCCAATGATGCATCTTCACGAACATGAGCGGCAAAAAATCCAGAAATAAGATCTAAAGCAGCGTTCTGAATGAAATCGAAGACGCACTACATTAAATTTTCATTAATTAAATGCAAACTGGCGGGAAAATTATGACAAGACTTATTGCATTTTATCTTGCGCTTGCGGCTGGGATCGGGCCAAGCACTGCGCTGTTAGCAGCGGACTCAGCCGTTGTGGTAATGTATCATCGGTTTGGCGAGAGTGCTTATCCTTCTACGAATATTAAGCTGGAGCAATTTGAAGGACATCTTAGAGAACTCTCAAAGCCGGAATACTCGGTATTACCCATACCAGAGATCGTCTCTAGGTTAAAGTCAGGATCACCGCTTCCAGATCGGACTGTAGGAATATCAATCGATGACGCTTTTTTATCTGTTTACCAAAAAGCATTCCCCCGCCTCAAGAAAATGGGGCTGCCCTTTACATTATTTATCGCAACCAGACCAATCGACCAAAAACTCAAGGGGTATATGAGTTGGGATCAAATTCGCGAGCTCAAAAAAACTGGAGTAACGATAGGGAGCCAAACGAATTCCCATTTGCACATGGCACAAGCGACCGACTCGGACAATCGAATAGATCTCCAAGCATCAAATTCTCGATTTCGTGCCGAACTAGGGGAAACCCCCAATATCATCGCGTATCCATATGGCGAGTACAGCCTCGCCGTCGGCAGACTATCACAGGAGGAGGGGCTAATAACCGGGTTCGGGCAACATTCAGGCGTTTTGCACTCGGAGGCGGACATGCTTTATCTGCCGCGTTGGGCGATGAACGAAAACTACGGTGATATAAAGCGCTTTAAAATGGCGATTAACGCATTGCCTCTCACGATCGCAGAGATCTCGCCCGCAGATCCTTTATTATCAGCAACCAACAACCCACCTATTTTAGGGTTTACAGTAAAGGAGCCCGCCGCAAAAAAATTATCGAACTTGGCCTGTTACGCGAGCAGACAAGGAAAGGCCCGCATAGAACGCTTGGGCCGACGGGTAGAAATCCGACTAAAAGCCCCCTTTGCCTCGGGACGAGCAAGGATAAATTGTACTATGCCTACCCAGTCTGGCCGCTGGCGCTGGCATGGTTTCCAATTTTACGTCCCGCCCTCTTAGTTGCAGCGCCCCGGTCAGTGCCGCCCCGCAACTTTCGAACTTTCATCTAGATTTTAGCGGCATCAAATATTTGCAAAGCGTTGTACCTCATAATCGAGCGGATCGAATTGATGTAATCCTCTCCCCTTTCAGAGTAGCGCTGCAGTGACCCTGCAAGCTCGTACCCATTAACGTGCCCGTGATGTGCTCTCAAAGTGGCTCGGGTTTCTCGAAAATCACTGTACGCAAAATGGGTGTTGAGGTTGTGAGCATATGCCCTGACACTATCAATAAGATTATCGAAAGCCCTAACCCGGAACTTTGTGCCGACGGGACGATTTTTGGGGACAATCCCTTTCCCCTGCGAGCTGTAGGCGCGCTGGCCGAAAAGGGCATTACCTTCGCGAACGAAACGAGATGTACCCCATCCACTCTCCTCCGCCGCCTGCGCGATAGCTAGCGATGGTGGAACGATGTCAACACGCTTGAGCAAACGACTGAAGTCAAGGGTGTCTAGGCCATACCGGTCGGCCGTATCTGCAAGCCATTCCTCATCTTCAGGAGGAAGCTCATACCCCTTTGTAAATAAAGCTTGTAGCAATGAGATGCGCCTGCGTTCTTTTTTAATCACCTCATTTACATCAAAGATAAGCGGCAGCATAAATTTGATAAATGTCATCTTACGCTTTTGAGCGAGTGATAGTTTATCCATATCAACAGGAGGGCTCGCGTAAAAAATATGTCGCTTTTCGGTATCTAGAAGAGATCTTCCGGTATTATGGTTAGTGCGCGCCAAAAAGTTTCGGGATTTTGCAAGAGGGCCGTTAGAGGCCATTTCGAGAGTTTCTTGGCTCCATGGCGCGGTGACATGCATGGCACCCCTGTTCATAACGCCGCGCGCGGACTTTTGAAATGCCTGATCGCTGGTTGGTGCCTTCATCGATGATAGTTTATCGGCGTAAAACACACCCAATATAGCGATTAAGGCGATTATCGTTACGAAAATCGGTGCCTGCGGGGTTTGTATTCTGTCTTTCGACAGCCTGCTAAATTGACCAAGCAGCCTTTTTAGGCTTTCTATTCGCAGCTTGATAGTCTCCCTTATCACCTTGCAGCCCCGATCAAAGGTACATCAATCCCGACTAGATTCGGTGCTAATAGCATGGTCCTACCGAACTCTTTAAGGGCTGACGTCGCTACCTTCGGAGTGGTTAAACGGTAATTTTTCAGTGGTGCCATTGCAGCGAGGGAAAATTTCTTGACAATTATAACCGCTATTTCACGATGAGACGTGGCAAATCGACCTATAAATGGTTTGCGCAAAGATCAAGATCAACCCCAAATTTCAATGCGCTGATTCTCCATCAAACAACTCATTGAATTAACGTAAAATTTGCTTTTATTTCGCACGCAGAATTTTCCCTTATAAGGTGAACTGTGTAAAAAAATTTCGCTTTATTTAAAACGGAGGCGCAACAACCTAATAAGAGAAATCGATTTTCGAGCTTATGCCCAATCAGCTTCTCCAGCATAAAGTACTGTCAGTTAATGGGTTTTTAAACGGCTTTCCCGCCTTTGCCGATCTTTCCCATTCATTCTTGAGCCTAAAATACCACTTAGCTTGCTGATCTGGCTGACCCGTCAAACGTAAATCGGGATCCCAACGCAAACCTTTGGCCTGTTTTGCGAAGACCGCTTGGTCCTGTGCCAGAAACGATCGAACGAATGGCATAGCGATCGGTCGCAATAAGGATAGCCACTTAATGGACCACCACATCATATGAGTAGTTAATGTCCGATTTTCATCAATAGGCGTGCAGGCAGTCATACCACAATAGAAATTCCTCCCAGCTCGAATATGTTCGATCCTAATACCCGGTAACGCGAATGCAATCTCAACCTCGGGGGTACCACCGAGGAGCCTGTAAATTTTCGAATTGGATGAGGCTCGGTGAGAAATCATATCGAAGCCGAGCTTGCTCGGCGAAAAGTTCTTTTTCTTGTCTTTTTGTTCTCCTGGGCGGCGCCACCACCATGATTCGTGGACATATGGCGTATGCGCGGGATCAATTAATCCGACCACCGCATGATCAATATTCACTGCGAATTCTAAGGCATGTACGATCTGCGGTTGGGTCTCACCGACATTCGGCACCAAAGGGGTCGGCACGTCGGCGCCATCCCCGTCACCAACCCAGATCCAGATAATCCCTTGGCTTTCGCGAATTGGAAAAACCCGAACCATTATCTTTGTTAGATCGACATTATCGTTTTCCCCGAGCGCCGGGATCGATGTACACCTACCGTCAGTCCCAAATGTCCAGCCGTGATAGCAACATTCGACCTGCGCTCCCCTAATTCTTCCTTCAGAAAGCGGCACGCCTCGATGGGGGCAGATATCGCGCAGAGCAAACGCTCCGCCGGAAGATAACCGACCAAACGCAACAGGCACGCCACAGATCTCCCGATGCACTATCTGGCCGGGTTTAAGATCTTTTGAAGAAATGCCGAAATACCAAATATTTCGCAGCATGAGAGAATGCATTGTCACAGTCAGGTTAAAAGGTCTAATTGTTTCCGGCTCAAATTACCGGGAACAATTGTAATGGGGATTGGAAATTTTCCAGACATTTTACCACCAATGGATGATACCAATGGGCCTGGGCCCTTTTTATCTGTGCCCGCGCCTAGAACTAGGATCGAGATTCGCTTCTCCTCCTCAATAAGAGCGAGGATTGTGTCTGCGGGCTTTCCCTCTCGTACATACAAAGTTGGCACCTCATTGGTCCATTGCTGAACCTGAGAGGAATATAATTTCAACGCCTCCTCGGCCTCTTCACGAGCCTCGTCTCGCATCTTTTCCTCCACTGACATCCAGTGCTGAAATTCAGCGGGTAGCATTATGTAAAGAAGGGCGAGACGCCCCCCCGTCTGCGCAACCCGCCGAGCAGCGAAGTACACAGCGTTTTTGCATTCCGCTGTATTATCGACTACGCAAAGAAAGATCCGGTTGTTACGTTCCCTCTGTTCGCTTGGTGCATCCGCGCCAGGCCCTTTACCGACGAGTTCTTGGATATCTTTTTCTTTATTCACGGCTATGCCCTCCTAAAGATGACACCCGCAAGCCAACCCGCGAGAAGGGCAATAGCTATAGCGATTGCCCCATACAAAGGCGCCTGCTGATGGGCAAATTTATACAACTGTGCCCCCAATCCAACCTTCCGGACCGGCAGCGATGTAGTTTGTTGACCGACCGGCTCACCGTTTTTGAATAAGTATACTGTAATTTGGTATTCGCCTGTCGGTACGCTGGCCGGGAAAGGGATCGTTGAACGGAAAAGCAAGTCGCGTACAATTTTAATATTGGAAATATCTTGGCTGTAAAGGCGCCGCCGTTTCTTATTTCGGATCAATGCTTCACGGTATGCTGCAACTTCGGCATCGGAGCGCTGGGACCCGGTTGATAGTTCGATTTCGGCCACACCAATCTGCATTTGATGAAGGATCTCAGGGGAGGCTATCTCTTGAAGCGGCCTGGAGGCTGCAATCAGATAATAGGCAGGCGCGCTTTTGAAAGTAATAGAATCACCGCTGACCCAGATCCCTGCCACTCTCTCCTTTCGCCAAACCACTTCATCGCTCCGCGGCCCAACAACGGTAACCACAATATCGCCGTGCCCTTCCGTTGCACCAAATAAAAGCAACTCTGTACCCGTAAAACCAGTCGATATAGCCACTTCATCATTTGATAGATCCAAGGCGAGTCGTTGCGATTTAGCGGCTGGGATAATGACCAGAAGCGCCAATAAAAAAGAGAGGAGCCGTGCCATCCTCAACCGGCCCCTGGCTGGCCTAGAAAATAAACATCTTCAGGAGTAGCCACTAAGGTCCATGCCACTCGTGCACACACCGCGAGTACAATTAAACCTAGCGCAATACGAACCTCCTCGCCGCGCAACTTTGCTCCGACCCTAGCGCCGATCTGCGCGCCAATAACACTTCCAACAACCAACAGCATGGCAAGAACAATATCCACAGTTTGGTTGGTAACAGATTGGAGAAAGGTTACGTTTGCGGTCACGAATACAATTTGAAATAGAGACGTGCCAACGACGACTGAGGTAGGCATACCGAGCAAATAGATCATTGCCGGCACCATCACGAAACCGCCCCCAACACCCATAATTGCTGCCAAGATCCCAACGAAAACTCCAACCCCGAGCGGCAACAACGCGCTGATGTAAAGTTTTGATCGGCGAAACCGCATCTTGAACGGCAAGCCGTGAAGCCATGTATGTTTGTGCAGTTTGCGCCGTGGCGCAGCAGGATTTCGAGCCCGAAGCCAAGACCGGCCACTTTCCACAACCATCAGCACGCCAATAATGCCTAAAAATAAAACGTAAGATACAGAAATGACGAAGTCGATCTGACCTATGCTCCGAAGAAAAGTGAATAACCAAATGCCTAGCGTGGAGCCAATAAAGCCACCAATCAGCAAGACGACACCCATTCGGATATCTACATTCCCACGGCGCCAGTGCGCCAACGCGCCAGACACTGATGCAGCGACAACCTGATTTGCCTCAGTCCCCACTGCAACCGCCGGTGGGACGCCGATAAAAATCAGGAGGGGCGTCATCAGGAAACCGCCCCCAACACCAAACATTCCAGAGAGAAAACCAACCATACCGCCAAGCCCTAAGAGCAAAATCGCGTTAAGCGACATTTCAGCGATGGGCAGATAAATTTGCATGATCAGTATTTGGCCGTGTTCCTATCGGAAGGAGGATTTCCTCATAGAATGTCTTTTTGCGCCCATCGGAATAAAGGCGCAAGTTAAACTGAAAAACTATTTAGGAAAATCAGGCGGATACCAGGCCAACAATCTCAGTTATCTCCGCCAAAATCGGATCAGCAATCGCGCGCGCACGCTCAGCACCATCAGCAAGCACGGCATCGATATGGCCAGGATCCGCCAACAAACGTCGCATCTCGCTAGAGATCGGTGCTAACTTCTCAATAGCCAAATCCGCTAATGCGGGCTTGAAATCGCCAAACCCCCTACCACCGAAATCCTTTAACACTTCACTCGACGTCTGCCCTGAAAGAGCAGCAAAAATACCCACCAAATTAGCTGCCTCTGGGCGGCTTTTGAGCCCGCTAATATCCATAGGTAGCGCTTCAGGATCAGTTTTTGCGCGCCGAATTTTTCTCGAAATTTCATCTTCTGTATCTGTAAAGGTAATGCGCGACTGATCCGAAAGGTCAGATTTCGACATTTTTTTCGATCCGTCACGCAGGCTCATGACACGGGTGGCTTCGCCTATTATGAGCGGTTCGACCTCAGGAAAAAATTCAACACCGAAATCATTGTTAAATTTTTGCGCTATGTCACGCGTGAGCTCTAAATGCTGCTTCTGGTCTTCACCAACAGGTACATGGTTTGCTTTGTAAGTCAAAATATCGGCCGCCATAAGATTAGGGTATGCATATAGGCCTACCGAGGCGTTTTCGCGTTGCTTGCCAGCCTTTTCCTTGAACTGGGTCATCCGATTTAGCCAGCCGAGGCGCGCGACACAATTGAATATCCAAGCTAGTTGCGCATGCGCCAACACCTGACTCTGGTTGAATATAATACTGCTCTCAGGGTTTATCCCAGCAGCAAGAAAGGATGCCGTGACTTCCCGTGTATTAGACGCCAGTTTCTTTGGTTCTTGCCAAACCGTCATCGCGTGGAGGTCGACAACGCAATAGATACACTCGTATTTATTTTGCAGGTCCACAAAATTGCGAATCGCGCCAAGATAATTCCCGAGATGAAGATTCCCGGTCGGTTGCACACCGGAAAAGATCCGATCCATCTGTTTTCTCCGTCGTCGATATGCGGGCGGGTTATGGCTTTAACGCGATGACCGGTCAAGCATCCGCTTGATATCAGAAAGTCTCGCCGCCCCCAAAAGCCACGCAGTCGCAGCAAACACGGATAATCCGACTGCAATTGTAGCAGCGAGTGCCTGCCAGGGGGCCAAGGCATTAGCACCTCTCAGGTGTACCAACTGCTCTTGGGAAAAGACGACTGCCGCTGCCATCACAGCACTTGCTAGTAACAAGCGAGGAACCACTCTTTTAAAACGAGCATCTAATATTAGGTGCCCGCGGCGGCGCAGAACGAGCACCATAAAACCGACATTAACCCAGGCTGACATGGCAGTCGCAAGCGCGATTCCAACATGCAGAAGTGGCCCCATTAGCAGTAAATTGAGAACTAAATTAAAAGCGACGCAGAGCGCAGCTATCTTAACCGGTGTGACAGTATCTTCGCGCGCAAAGAAACCTGGACCCAGTACCTTTATCATCACGTAGGCGGGAAGGCCGATCGAATAAGCAACAAGCGCCGCGGCAGTCGCCTTAGTCTCCGCCACCCCAAAAGCGCCTCGCTCAAAAAGCACGGCAACGATTTGCTCGGGTATTATCATCAATGCAACAGAAGCCGGCACAGTGAATAGCAAGGCAAATTCTGACGCTCTGTTCATGCTACCCATCGCATCGACGTCCGCGCCGTCGTGCAGCTGGCGAGACAAAAGTGGCAATAGTGCGGTCCCAACAGCGACGCCAATCACACCCAGCGGCAGCTGATTAACCCTATCGGCAAAATACAGAAACGACACCGACCCGATGGGCAACAGCGAAGCAATCACAACATCAATCAACAAATTGATTTGCACTACACCGGCGCCGACCGCGCCTGGCAACATTAATTTCACTAAACGTTTCACCCGTGGTGTCAATCGCGGACGGAACAGAAAAAGCGTGAAATTAGCCTGATGACACGCAAAAACCAGCCAGACGAACTGCGCGGCACCTGCTGCTGCGACACCCCACGCTAACGCGTGACCCGGAGTTTCCACGAAACCAGATAATCCCAGAAGTGCTATAATTAGACATAAGTTCAAGATGATAGGAGTAGCCGCTGTTACTGCAAATTTACCTAATGCATTAAGTACGCCGCCGAGCTGCGAAACCACTGAAATAAATATTAAATAGGGAAACGTAATCTGAGCCATTGATACGGCGAGATCAAAACGAAAAGGATCATCAGAAAAGCCGGGCGCAAAAATATACATAAACCAGGGCATGGCAACTTGCAGCATCGTTACAAAGAAAAGTATTGCGACCACAAGGACTGAAAGGACTTCTTGTGCGAAGTGCCGTGCGGCGTCGTGTCCACGTTCGGACATGTGCCGTGTAAACAACGGTACGAAAGCTGCACTAAAGGCTCCCTCTGCAAATAAACGTCGAAAGAAATTAGGGAGTTTAAAGGCGACTAAAAACGCATCGGCAATAGGGCCTGCGCCCATTATTGCGGCGATTAGTAGATCGCGAGCAAAGCCAAGAAAACGGCTGATCAGAGTAAATCCACCAACAGTGGCGATGGAACGCAACAGAAGCATTTGGGCAATCATCCATTAATCAGTCGCCACCATCGAAGTGGCAACAAGGCGAGCAGACGGATTATATTCAATAGAGGCAAACCCGAGGCAAGCCCTATTCTGCAGCGGTCGCATTGCTCCTAGCACTAGTAATCGAGGTATTAATTTCACCCGGCGTTGCCGCTAGGATTTCATCAGTGTCTTTATCAACGAACATAGTGGTCAAAAGATCCGCGCGTATTTGATCCAATTTGCTTTCGTGAGTGACCTGCAATCCGAAGACATCCTTTACGTAAAATACGTCAACTGCCTTTTCTCCGAACGTAGTGATATGAGCCGAGCTTATCTGCAAACTAAGCGCCGAAAGAGCTCGCGTCAGATCATAAAGCAATCCTGGGCGGTCGCGACCGTTGACCTCAATAACGGTGTGCGTTCTGCTGGCAGCGTTGTCCACCAGCACCCTGGGGGCTACTTTAAAAACACTCATCCGGTTAGTAAGCCCAGTCTCTTTTTCAAACTCCTCCCAGGGCCGCAGATCACCCGCCAAGGTTTTCTCGATTCGGGTATAAAGGCGGGCCAACTTATCTGCTCGATCGTAAGCCCCACCATTATCATCTTGGATCCAAAAAGTATCCAGCGCCATACCATCGGTAGTTGTAAAAATTTTCGCATCAACAATATGTGCACCACTGACCGCCATTGCTCCCGCGATTCGGGAAAATAAACCTGGGTGGTCAATCGCATAAATTGTGAGCTCAGTAACGGCCTTGAAAGTGTCGACACGGCTTTTAATTGTTAGGGGTTCTGCGCGAAATTTTGCTTCATATGCGATCCTGGCATGCCAAGCATGGATGTCGACGTCGAACGAAAGCCAATAGGATGGATAACCACGCGCGATATGAGCCTCGACAGCCTCGGCGGGAAGGTCGACCAAGAATTCCCGCATCTCATTCTTGGCGTGCTCAATCCGCACCTCTCGGCCTCCATGGGAAAGACCGCCGGTCAGACGGTCCTCGGCAGCCTCATATAGATCGCGCAGAAGACCCGCTTTCCAGGCATTCCAAACGTTTGGGCCAACCGCGCGGATATCGGCCGCTGTGAGCACAAGCAGCAATCGCAGCCGCTCCACGGACTGGACGATTTCGCAAAAATCTAAGATGGTCTGCGGGTCATTTATATCTCGCCGAAATGCTGTATTACTGAATAAAAGATGATAACGGACGAGCCATTCTACTGTTTCCGTCTCTTCCTCAGACAAACCAAAGCGGGGACAAAGCTCAAGCGCAACCTCAGCGCCCAACTCTGAATGGTCACCGCCACGACCTTTCGCGATATCGTGAAGTAGCAGCGACACATATAACGCTCGCCGCGACTTCACTTTGTGAACAACCTCCGACGATATCGGCATTTCCTCAATGTATCTTCCGTCTTCAATCCCGCGCAGAATGCCAATTGCGAGCACCGTATGCTCGTCAACGGTGTAAACATGGTACATATCATGTTGCATTTGGGCGACGACCCGGCCGAAATCAGGGACAAAACGACCTAACACCCCGGCTTCGTTCATTCGACGCAAGCTCGTCTCTGGGTCCTTTTTAGATGTCAAAATCTCGACAAAAATCCGGTTAGCTTCTGGATTATCACGAATAGTGTCAATCACATTAAGGCTGCGTGTGATTGCCTTAAGAGCTTTTGGGTGTATATCCAACTCCGCCGCCTGTGCGGAATGAAATAGGCGGAGTATCTTTATAGGGTCATCACGCAAGTCGCGATTACGTGTAATCGAAAGCCATCCGCCCTGCACCTCAAAGCCATCGACAGATCTCTGCAAGATACTTAAAGAGGGCAGGCGAAAACGGGACTTGCGTTGATTCTCCGCCTCTAATGCAGCACAAAAAATACGAGTAAGGTCTCCGATTTCCTTGGCCGTCAAATAATAGTGCTTCATGAATCGCTCGACGCCGCGAGCGCCGGCTCGGTTTTTGTATCCCAATAACTCTGCAATGTCTGACTGGAAATCAAACGTTAGCCGATCTTCCCCTCGGCCAGCGAGATAATGCAAATTGCAACGCACGTCCCACAAAAAACGATTAGCGCGGTTGAACCGGTGGGCTTCTTTTTTTGTTAGGACACCCTGATCGACAACGTTGGCCACTTCATCAACTTTATACAGATACTTTGCGATCCAATATAGCGTTTGCAGGTCACGGAGGCCGCCCTTACCCTCTTTGATATTAGGTTCCAGCACATAGCGCGAGCCGCCCATTTTTTTATGGCGCGCATCCCGCTCTGCAAGCTTTTCCTCTACAAACTCAGGACCAGTGACGTCCGCAACCTCTCCAAAGAAGCGGCGACGAAGTTGGTTAAAGAGTTTCCTGTCACCCCACAGATAACGCGATTCTAGCATTGCTGTGCGAACGGTGAGATCGCGACGCGCTAAGCGAACACATTCATTAACCGACCTCGTTGCCTGACCGACCTTCAGTTTCAAGTCCCAAAGGAGGTAAAGAATGTATTCGATCAACTGCTCTTGCCGAGCGGTCTCCTTATATGGCAGCAAAAACAAAAGATCGATATCCGAGAAGGGCGCTAACTCGCCACGCCCATAACCGCCCACCGCAGCGACACACAATCGTTCTGCCTCGGTCGGGTTAGCAGCCGGATAAACGTGATCTGTCGCGAAGTCATAGATTAATCGAATGATCTGATCGGCAAGAAATGAGAGCGCCTTTGCTACCTCTTCACCTCCCGCCTCACCTGTATCGAAACGTCGCCGGATCTCATTGCGACCGTCGGTCATCGCCAGCTTTAAAAGATTAAGCAAATCGTTTCGAACATCTTGCGCTCTGCCACGCTCATTCAGCAAAGCATCCAAGTCGCCAATCAAGGCGGCCCTATCGATAATTCGGCGCTGTTTTGGTACAGATTGCATCAGTGTAGTGACCTGATTCTCGGCATAGGGACTGAATAAATGGCAGATAAATTGGTTTCTTTACAAAGTTGATAGAATAATAATTTACGCATAGTTCAGTAGCGAAAGCCCAAATGTTATCGAACAAAAAAGTTCCGTTGTACCATTGATACTTTATCAATTTTGTCACGAAAACGTCTGGTAGAACGTTTTATTAAATAAAATAATTTTGCGCAGTTGAGGAGCGCTCTTTGTTCCAAACACAGATCATCCAAAAATCTCGCACGTCTTTTTTTACTACTAAACTTGAATTACGGGAGCTTCAATTCTTAATGGTCTGCGCACTCCCATTATGAGAAAGAATACCCAAAAATTTGTTGTGCCGCTCTATGAGTCCTTACCAATGGCTTTCAATTGGTAGAGAATTTCAAGCGCGTCCCTTGGGCTAATCTCATCTGGCTTAATGTCGGCAAGGACTTTTTCTAATTTGGAAGTTTTCGCATCAGCATTTTCTTCCGCCCTTGCAGCAGAAAATAGTGGAAGGTCGTCAGCCAGCCTAGCCAAATCTTTAGATTGCTCACCCTGCTCAAGAATACACAGAATTTCCTGGGCTCTTTCTATTACATAGGGCGGAAGTCCAGCGAGCTTAGCAACGTGCACACCATAAGACTGATCAGCGACGCCCGCGATGACTTCATGTAAAAATATGACGTCATCCTCCCATTCCTTTACTCGCATTGTATGGCAAGATAACGCATCCAAGCGTGCTGTTAAGGAAGTCAATTCGTGAAAATGAGAAGCAAATAGCGTCCGACAACGGTTTATCTCGTGAAGGTTCTCGAGTGTCGCCCAAGCAATAGATAGCCCGTCAAATGTGGCTGTGCCACGGCCAATTTCATCAAGTATTACCAATGATTTTTTCGTTGACTGGTTTAAAATGGTCGCGGTTTCAACCATTTCCACCATAAATGTAGATCTACCGCGCGCCAAATCATCAGCAGCGCCAACCCGACTGAAAAGACGATCAACCACACCGATGTGCGCCTCCTCCGCCGGCACGAAAGAGCCAGCTTGTGCGAGAACTGCAATTAGAGCGTTCTGCCGCAAAAAGGTCGATTTACCGGCCATATTGGGGCCAGTTACCAACCAAAGCCGCTGGTTGTGAGCGAGATCACAGTCATTAGCGATAAATTCACGTTCGCGCGCTTTAAATAGCGCGGACTCGACGACGGGATGGCGGCCACGCAAAATTCGAAATGCTAGTGTATCGTCGATCTGGGGCCGGGAATAATGGCATTCTGTCGCTAGCGCGGCAAATGCGGCATAAACATCCAGCCAAGAGAGGGCACTAGCCGCGGCTGAAATTTTCGATGCACATTCTATCACCGTCGATACTAGCTCATCGAAGATTTTCAGCTCCAAGTTAAGCACGTTATCTGCTACCCGGGCCAACTTTCCCTCAAGCTCGCTCAATTCCACTGTCGTGAACCTCGCAGCGCTCGAGAGCGTCTGGCGATGAATGAAAATGCAATCGTCACC
>CAJWSW010000042.1 GCA_913046035.1 uncultured Alphaproteobacteria bacterium
ATCAAATGGCCGAACCCCGATGGGTAATCTCGATGGGAAGCTGCGCAAACGGTGGAGGCTACTATCACTATTCATATTCTGTCGTACGCGGATGCGACCGGATCGTGCCGGTTGATGTTTATGTGCCTGGTTGCCCACCTACAGCAGAGGCACTGTTGTACGGCATTCTGCAGTTGCAGAAAAAAATCCGTCGTACCAGCACAATCGCACGATAAACCGGCGGGCGGAAAAGACCAATGGAGGATACGCTCAATGACCTTGGTGATTATATCGCCGGTAGGGCTGGTAGATCGGTTATTTCCTGGGATGTGACATTGGGAGAGCTCTCCATTGTAACTACTCGCGATAGTCTGAGCAGCCTAATGAAACTTATCCGGGATGACTCTAATTGTCTTTTAAAGGTGCTTGTGGATGTCACAGCAACTGATTATCCGGAACGCGAAGAACGTTTCGAAATCGTCTACAACCTGCTGAGCCTGTCGCATAATCATCGTGTTCGTGTGAAGGTAGCAACCGATGAAAAAACGCCGGTGCCCTCTATTGTTCCGCTTTTTAGTGCGGCTGGCTGGTTTGAGCGTGAAGTGTGGGATATGTTTGGTGTGTTTTTTACTGACCACCCCGATTTGCGCCGTATGCTTACCGATTATGGTTTTGAGGGGCACCCCTTGCGGAAAGACTTTCCTCTGACCGGTTATGTCGAGGTTCGCTACGACGAGGAACAAAAGAGGGTCGTCTACGAGCCGGTGAAGTTAACACAGGACTTTCGCAGCTTCGATTTTATGAGCCCTTGGGAGGGCGCGGAATATATCCTTCCTGGAGATGAAAAGTCGAAAAAAGACCCGGCAGAGAAAGCCAGCTAATGGCTGAAACAGAAATAAAAAACCTTACAATGAACTTCGGGCCGCAACATCCGGCGGCCCACGGTGTTTTGCGTCTTGTAGTTGAAATGGATGGCGAAATCGTTGAACGCTGTGATCCGCACATCGGGCTTTTGCATCGCGGCACAGAAAAGTTGATCGAACACAAAACCTATCTTCAAGCTGTTCCCTATTTTGACAGGTTGGACTATGTGTCCCCAATGTGTCAGGAGCACACGTTTGCGCTGGCGGTAGAGAAACTTGCCGGTATTACCGTGCCAATGCGCGGTCAGTATATTCGGGTCCTTTTTAGTGAAATAACACGAGTGCTCAATCACATCCTGAATATTAGCGCATTTGCGCTTGATGTAGGGGCAATGACACCATTGTTGTGGGGGTTCGAAGAACGCGAAAAGCTGATGGAGTTTTACGAGAGGGTTTCAGGCGCACGCTTGCACTCTGCTTATTTTCGTCCCGGTGGTGTGCATCGCGATCTGCCCGATGGGCTAATATCGGATATAAGCAAGTTCTGTGAGACTTTTCCCGCAATAATCGATGATATAGAATCGCTCCTTACCGAGAATAGGATCTTCCGGCAACGCACCGTTGACGTTGGCACCGTCTCAAAAGAGGAGGCACTGGATTGGGGTTTTTCCGGCCCGATGCTGCGCGGCAGCGGGGTGCCTTGGGATCTGCGGAAGGCGCAGCCCTACGATGTATACAACGACATGGACTTCGATATTCCCGTTGGTAAGAACGGCGACTGTTTTGACCGCTATCTTGTTCGTGTCGAAGAAATGCGACAGAGCCTGCGTATCATGAAGCAGTGTGCAGACAAGATGCCTGATGGCCCGGTCCGGACCACTGACAACAAAATCGCACCGCCACGTCGCGGCGAAATGAAACAATCAATGGAATCGTTGATCCATCATTTTAAGCTTTATACTGAAGGCTATCGCGTGCCAGCTGGTGAAACTTACACCGCCGTTGAGGCGCCGAAAGGGGAATTTGGCGTGTATCTGGTCGCGGATGGCACCAACAAACCTTATAGGTGCAAAATTCGCGCTCCAGGTTTCGCTTTCCTGCAAGCAACCGACTATCTGTCCAAAGGTCATATGTTGGCGGATATGGTGGCGATTGTTGGGTCGATGGATATTGTTTTCGGCGAGATTGACCGGTGAAAGACCAGACTAAAACCTTTGTGTTCGACACCGATAGCGCGGAGCTGGTTGAAAAGCATATAGCTAAATATCCAGATGGACAAAAGGCCAGTGCCGTAATGCCACTGCTTGATATAGCGCAACGGCAGTGCGGCGGTTGGTTGCCGCGCGAGGCGATGGACCACATAGCTGGGTTGCTCGATATGGCTCCTATCCGCGTTTACGAGGTTGTCTCGTTTTATGAGATGTACCACGATAAACCGCGCGGCAAGCACGAATTGCGGGTCTGTACAACAACGCCCTGCTGGCTTCGTGGCAGCACAGAAATTTTGATGGCTTGTGAAAAAGAACTTGGCTGCAAAGTCGGCGAAACCTCAGAAGATGGTATCTTTACATTGAGCGAGTTCGAGTGTCTCGGAGCCTGCGTGAATGCGCCTATTATTTGGGTCGATGACGATTATTATGAGGATCTAGATCCTGAGAACACGCGGAAGTTGATTCAGGCTCTGCGCAAGGGAGAAAAGCCAGAACCTGGAACTACGGTCCAGCGCCATAAGTCAGCCCCGGCAGGAGGATTGACGACATTGACCGGGTCAGGAGGGTAGGAAGATGCTCAGTGATACAGACCGTATTTTCACCAATCTTTATGGTCTTCAAGAATGGGGCTTGGACGCTGCGAGGTCGCGCGGAGACTGGGATGGCACTAAAGATATCCTGGCCAAGGGCCGCGATTGGATCATTGATGAGGTAAAAGCATCAGGGCTTCGTGGACGTGGTGGCGCAGGCTTTCCCGCTGGACTTAAATGGTCGTTTATGCCGAAGGAGTCGACCGGTAAACCGCATTATCTTGTTGTTAACGCTGACGAGTCAGAGCCCGGTACTTGCAAGGACCGTGACATCCTGCGGCACGACCCTCACAAACTGATTGAAGGTTGTCTAGTTGCTGGGTTCGCTATGGGGGCAAATGCCGCCTACATATACGTTCGCGGGGAATTTTATCGCGAAGCTGCGATCCTTGATGCTGCGGTCCAGCAGGCATACGACGCAGGCTTAATAGGGGGAGACGCGTGCGGTTCCGGATATGATTTTGATATTTATGTGCATCGTGGGGCTGGCGCCTATATATGCGGGGAAGAAACCGCTCTTTTGGAAAGCTTAGAAGGGAAAAAGGGGCAACCTCGGATAAAGCCTCCATTTCCGGCTAATATGGGGCTATACGGCTGCCCCACTACCATTAACAATGTTGAAACGATCTCTGTGGCACCCACGATCTGCCGTCGGAGTGCATCTTGGTTTGCCAGCCTTGGAAGAGAAAATAATACAGGCACAAAGGTGTTTTGCATCTCCGGTCATGTTAATAATCCATGCAACGTCGAAGAGGAAATGGGTATCCCGCTTCGAGAGCTGATTGATAAACATGCAGGCGGTGTCCGCGGTGGATGGGAGAACCTCAAGGCAGTCATTCCGGGCGGATCGTCCGTTCCGTGCCTGCCGAAGTCTATTTGCGACGATATTCTGATGGATTTTGACTCGCTGCGCGAGGTGAAATCGGGCTTGGGTACAGCGGCGGTAATCGTTATGGATCAGTCGACTGACATCATTGCTGCAATTGCGCGCCTTTCGAAGTTCTATAAACATGAAAGCTGTGGTCAATGCACACCATGCCGCGAAGGAACTGGCTGGATGTGGCGTGTAATGGAGCGATTGGTTACGGGAGACGCAGAAATCGAGGAAATAGATATGTTGCTCGACGTTTCTTACGAAATCGAAGGTCATACGATTTGCGCACTTGGTGATGCAGCGGCGTGGCCAGTGCAAGGTGTTATTCGCCATTTCCGCGATGAAATCGAGGACCGTATAAAGATGCGGCGCTCAAAGACGGCGGCCTAACGGGAAAGCGAATTTTTAAATGGCTAAGCTCACCATCGACGGTAGGGAAATAGACGTCGAAAATGGCATTACTGTATTGCAAGCCTGTGAGGAAGCAGGAGTAGAGATACCGCGCTTTTGCTATCATGAACGGCTTTCTATCGCCGGCAACTGCAGGATGTGCCTTGTCGAGATGGAAAAGGCACCAAAACCAATCGCATCCTGTTCAATGCCCGTGGCCGACGGCATGGTTATACGCACCAACACTGAAATGGTAAAAAAAGCCCGCAATGGGGTGATGGAGTTTCTGCTGATTAACCATCCATTGGACTGCCCGATTTGTGACCAAGGTGGCGAATGTGATTTGCAGGACCAAGCGATGGCCTACGGTTTTGATCATTCACGTTTTGTTGAAAACAAGCGCGCTGTCTCTGACAAGTATCTTGGACCTTTAGTCGAGACGCATATGACGCGTTGTATCCACTGCACCCGCTGCATTCGTTTTTCAACTGAGGTGGCGGGCGTTGAAGTGCTTGGTGCTACGGGGCGGGGAGAAAACATGGAGGTTGGCACTTACGTCGAGGCCGCGATCTCCTCAGAACTCTCAGCCAATATTATTGATCTTTGTCCGGTCGGGGCGCTCACCTCGAAGCCTTATGCCTTTGAGGCCCGTCCCTGGGAACTAACCAAAACAGAGTCAATCGATGTGATGGACGCGGTTGGTAGCAATATCCGTATCGATAGCCGAGGCCGCGAGGTTATGCGGATTCTTCCGATGCTGAATGAAGAGGTGAACGAGGAGTGGATCTCCGACAAGACACGGTATGCTTGTGATGGTTTGGCACGACAACGTCTCGACAAGCCGTATGTCAAAAAGGACGGGAAATTGCGGCCGGTATCCTGGAATGAGGCGTTGGCTGCCATCGCCGAAAGAATGCAAGATCTGGACGGAGATAAACTCGCTGCTATAGCCGGCGATCTTTGCGATGCTGAGGCGATGACTGCCCTCAAAGGATTAATCAGCTCAATGGGGTCGACAAACGTAGACTGCCGACAGAATGGTGCCAAGCTGCAAGCGGGACTGAGGGCATCATATATTTTCAATACAACTATTGCCGGTATTGAGCGGGCCGATGCCTGTCTGATTATCGGTTCTAACCCTCGTATTGAAGCGCCGATAATTAACGCTCGATTGCGCAAGCGTGCGAGTGCAGGCGATTTCCCGGTGGGTGTAATAGGCGAGAATGTTGATTTGACCTACAGGTTTCAACACCTCGGAGTAGGAGCATCAACGGTTAAAGAAATTTCAGAGGGTACTCACGAGTTTTTTGATGTGCTGAAGTCCGCTGAGCGCCCAATGCTGATTCTGGGACAAGGGGCGTTGTCACGGCCAGATGGTGAGGCAATTTTGGCTTCCGCGCGACTAATCGCCGAAGATACGGGTATGGTCTTAGGAGAATGGAATGGTTTCAATGTGCTTCATACCGCAGCTTCACGCGTGGCTGGTCTAGACCTTGGACTTGTGCCGGGTGACGCGGGGCGTGATGTCGCCGGTATTTTGGATGGTGCGGCTTCGGGGGAAATCGAGTTCGTTTACCTCTTGGGAGCTGACGAAATTAACATGTCTAAGTTAGCAAATGCCTTCGTTGTTTATCAGGGCCATCACGGCGATGCAGGCGCGCACGCTGCGGACGTGATCCTTCCCGGTGCAGCTTATACGGAAAAGGATGGCACCTATGTCAATACTGAGGGGCGAGTTCAACGAGGCCGACGTGCTACGTTTCCGCCGGGAGAGGCGCGTGAAGACTGGACGATCCTCCGAGCACTTTCCGATGTTTTAGGAAAGACGCTGCCTTACGACAATATCGGCGAACTTCGCGCGGAGATGGTACAACAGGCACCGGCACTTGGCCAAATCGATATAGTATCGCCATCGTCGTGGGGTGATTTCGGAGTGTTGGGAGAAATGGCAGAGGCGCCGTTTAAAAGTCCGGTTGCCAATTTTTATATGACTGACCCAATCAGCCGAGTATCAGAGACCATGGCCGCTTGCACAGAAGTTTTCGTGCAGGATGGGGAGAGAACGGGCACCGATGGTTAGCGTCTGGGACGGATACCTGTGGCCCGGCCTTATAATTGTAGGGCAAGTGTTGCTCATAATTTTGCCGATTATGGGTGCGGTCGCGTATCTTACGTTTGCTGAACGCAAGGTCATCGCTGCGATGCAGCTTCGAAAAGGGCCCAATGTAGTGGGCCCTTTTGGCTTGCTCCAGCCTGTAGCCGATGGTCTCAAGCTTTTGGTAAAAGAAACTGTAGTTCCATCTGGGGCTAACCGTGTGGTTTTCATCCTCGCGCCGATGTTGACCTTCATTCTCGCCCTTGTTGCTTGGGCGGTGATACCGTTTGACGCTGGCTGGGTGCTCGCTGATATCAATGTCGGAATTCTTTACCTGTTCGCGATCTCATCCTTGGGGGTGTACGGAATTATCATGGCTGGTTGGGCGAGCAATTCCAAGTATGCGTTCCTCGGTGCGCTGCGCTCTGCGGCGCAGATGGTTTCTTATGAGGTCGCCATTGGGTTTGTCATCATCACAGTTTTGATGTGTGTCGGTTCGCTTAACCTTACAGATATCGTTATGGCGCAACAGGGGAGCGGTTTCTGGTCTTGGTATTGGCTCCCGCTTTTTCCAATGTTCATTATCTTCTTCATATCAGCGCTGGCCGAAACAAACCGCCATCCATTTGATTTGCCGGAGGCGGAGGCCGAACTCGTCGCAGGTTACAACGTCGAGTACTCATCTATGACGTTTGCTCTCTTTTTTCTTGGCGAATATGCGAACATGATCCTGATGAGTGGGATGACCGCCGTTCTATTCCTCGGTGGCTGGTTGCCCCCATTCGATATTGAGCCGTTTACCTGGGTTCCTGGTATTATCTGGTTTGCGTTAAAGATAGCTCTATGCCTGTTTGTCTTTCTGTGGGTGCGCGCGACGTTCCCGCGCTATCGCTACGATCAGCTAATGCGTCTAGGCTGGAAAGTGTTTCTTCCGTTCTCCCTGCTATGGGTGGTGGTGACTGCGGGCGCGCTGGTAACATTTGACTGGCTGCCCAAGGGCAGCGCATAGAGAGGCTAAATCTCATGTCATTTCTCAAAAATTCTTCTCGCACAATACTTTTAACCGAGCTTGTTTCGGGCATGGCACTTACATTGAAATACTTGTTCAAGCCTAAGGTGACAGTGAATTACCCTTTCGAAAAAGGCCCTTTGAGCCCACGGTTTCGTGGTGAGCATGCATTGCGTCGGTACCCTAATGGGGAAGAGCGTTGTATCGCCTGCAAGCTGTGTGAGGCGGTCTGTCCAGCACAAGCAATAACGATTGAGGCTGAGCCCCGCGTTGATGGGAGTCGCCGGACTACACGCTATGATATTGACATGACTAAATGCATATACTGTGGTTTCTGTGAAGAGGCCTGTCCGGTGGATGCTATAGTAGAAGGTCCAAATTTTGAATTCGCGACCGAGACCCGAGAAGAGCTAATGTACAACAAGGATAAGCTTCTCGACAACGGAGAGCGGTGGGAGGGCCATTTAGCGCAGCGTCTATCTGCGGACGCGCCCTACCGGTAAGGTATAGGTTATTATGATCCAGGTTATATCGTTCTACGCGTTTTCTGCGGTAACGATTGCTGCGGCGGTGATGGTCATTTCGGCACGTAACCCCGTCCACTCGGTATTATTCCTTATCTTAGCGTTTTTTAATGCCGCCGGCCTTTTTGTGCTGATGGGTGCTGAGTTTATAGCGATGATCCTTGTAATCGTTTATGTTGGCGCTGTTGCGGTGCTTTTTCTTTTCGTCGTTATGATGCTCGACATTAATTTCGTAGAGCTTCGTCAAGGTTTTTTACAGTATCTTCCGATCGGCGGTCTGGTCGGCCTAGTCTTATTGGCCGAACTGGTCTTAGTACTAGGGAGCTGGGTCATCGCTCCTGATACCGCTAGTCGAGCGTCCGCTCCGGTGCCAGCAGCAGCTGAGGTTACTAATACCCATGCTATCGGGCGGGTGCTTTATACAGATTATATCTATCTGTTCCAGGCAGCGGGTCTTATTCTGCTGATCGCAATGATCGGTGCGATTGTGCTTACGCTTCGGTCGCGTAACGGAGTTAAGCGGCAGAATATATCTTCGCAGGTATCCCGGACCCGAGAGGAGTCGGTTGAAATCCGTCACATCGAACCAGGAAGTGGTGTTTGATATGGTCGAGGTCGGCCTTTCCCATTACCTTACCGTTGCGGCCATTTTGTTTACGCTTGGCGTGTTCGGTATTTTCCTTAACCGGAAGAACGTTATCATAATTCTAATGTCGGTGGAGCTGATCCTGCTTGCGGTGAATATAAATCTCGTCGCATTCTCAATTCATTTAAATGACTTGGCTGGGCAGGTCTTTGCCTTGCTAATTCTTGCAATCGCTGCAGCCGAAGCCGCTATCGGCCTTGCGATCATAGTCGTTTATTTCCGCAATCGTGGCTCCATCGCGGTTGAAGACATTAACCTTATGAAGGGTTAAGGCGACAATGTACGCTCTTGCGATATTTCTGCCGCTTATCGGCGCTATTTTGGCGGGGTTCGGTGGCCGTTGGTTTGGCGATAGGGGTGCCCAAATCATTACGAGTGGTTGTATGCTACTGTCTGCGGTCCTGGGTTGTATAATACTTGCGGAAGTAGGGCTTGGGAGTGCACCTAGGACGGTGGAATTGTTCTCGTGGATCAACTCGGGCTCGTTTGAGGTTAATTGGTCGCTGCGTTTCGACACGCTGACCGCCGTAATGGTGTTTGTTGTGACTGTCGTCTCTTCAATGGTGCACGTCTACGCCATTGGGTATATGAGCCATGATCCGCATATACCGCGGTTTATGTCTTATTTAAGTTTTTTCACTTTCTTCATGTTGATGTTGGTTACGGCCGACAATTTGCTTCAAATGTTTTTTGGCTGGGAAGGGGTGGGCCTTTGTTCGTATCTGTTGATCGGCTTTTGGTATGAAAAGCCGGAGGCCAACGCCGCCGCAATCAAGGCCTTTGTGGTTAATCGGGTAGGCGATTTTGGCTTCGCATTGGGCATAATGGGCGTGTTCCTCATGTTCAATTCCATCAATTTTGATACTATCTTTGCGGCCGCGCCGAGTAAGGCGGATGCAACGATCAAGTTTCTAGGTTTCGAAGCACACGCTATGACTACACTGTGCATCCTGTTGTTCATCGGTGCTATGGGTAAATCGGCTCAGTTAGGCCTTCATACTTGGCTGCCTGACGCAATGGAGGGCCCGACGCCGGTATCAGCTCTGATACATGCGGCTACTATGGTGACTGCGGGTGTCTTCATGGTAGCTAGACTGTCCCCTTTATTTGAGCATGCTCCCGATGCACTCACACTGGTTACCATCGTCGGCGCTACTACCTGTTTGTTTGCCGCGACGGTGGCATTAACTCAAACGGATATCAAGCGGGTGATTGCCTATTCAACCTGCAGCCAGCTTGGATACATGTTCTTCGCCTGCGGCGTGTCAGCGTATTCAGCCGGAATTTTTCATCTTACTACTCATGCCTTCTTCAAGGCACTGCTTTTCCTCGGCGCAGGCTCTGTAATTCATGCCATGTCTTCGGAGCAAGATATGCGTCGGATGGGTGGTATTTGGAAGATGGTACCCGTTACTTACACATTAATGTGGATAGGTAGTCTTGCGTTGGCAGGAATTCCTTTTTTCGCGGGTTTTTATTCAAAGGATTTAATTATCGAAGCCGCTTTCGGCGCAAACTCGAACGCTGGAATGTACGCCTTTTGGCTAGGCATAATTGCGGCTATCCTGACGGCATTTTACTCCTGGCGATTGATAATCATGACGTTCCATGGCGAAAGCCGTGCCGATGAAAAAACGCTCGCCCATGTTCATGAGTCGCCAAAGATAATGCTGGTTCCGCTTTTAGTGCTCGCCGTTGGCGCCATTTTTTCAGGATTTGTGGGTTATAAGTATTTCGTGGGTGGAGAAATGAATGCCTTTTGGGGGGAATCTATCTACGTGCTCCCGGGGACAGATCCGATCGCGGCGGCTAAACAGGTGCCCGCATGGGTGATAGCCTTGCCAATTGTGGTAGCGTTGGTCGGTATTTTAGCAGCCTATTATGCCTATATGATGAAACCGAACCTCCCTGGTAAATTGGCGGACCGATTTCGGGGCACATATAAGTTCCTGCTAAACAAATGGTACTTCGACGAACTCTACGACTTTCTTTTTGTGCGACCGGCTCATCGTTTGGGGCGTAACCTATGGAAGGATGGAGACGGTGCCGTCATTGACGGCCTCGGACCCGACGGCGTCGCAGCGGCTGCGAGGCACTTGGCACGGAAGGTAGCATCACTTCAATCTGGTTACGTTTACCATTATGCCTTCGTGATGCTGATCGGTGTAGCTGGTATCGTCACATGGTATCTCGTTGCGGGGCCAGAGGCCTAATTAATGTCCTATAGTTGGCCCGTCCTGTCTTTAGTTACGTTTTTGCCTACCATTGGTGCATTGGCAATTTTGCTGATCCGCGGCGATGCGCAAATAGTCGCGCGCAATGCCCGGGCGACAGCGCTCTGGACAGCGATTGCCACATTTATTGTTTCAATTTTCCTTTGGACAGGTTTCGATGCGTCGACGGCGGATTTTCAGTTTGTCGAGAAGGTCGCCTGGATTCCTTCCCTCGGTATTAACTACCACTTAGGTGTCGACGGTATATCGGTCTTTTTTGTGCTCTTGTCGACGTTTTTGACGCCCCTATGCATTTTGGCAAGTTGGGAAGCAATTGAACATCGCGTCAAAGAATACATGATCGCATTCTTAATCCTAGAAACGTTGATGATCGGGATGTTTTGTGCGCTCGATTTCGTTCTCTTCTACATCTTCTTTGAGGCGGTGCTGATCCCAATGTTTCTGATAATCGGGATATGGGGAGGGGGGCGCCGCGTTTATGCCGCGTTCAAGTTCTTCCTCTACACGCTTACGGGATCAGTCTTGATGCTTATCGCGATTCTTGCGATCTATTTTGAGACAGAAACAACGGACATTCCGGCGCTTCTCGATGCTATGATTGATCCGCGCATGCAGTTATGGCTTTGGCTGGCATTCTTCGCCAGTTTTGCTGTCAAAGTCCCGATGTGGCCTGTTCATACTTGGTTGCCAGATGCTCATGTTGAGGCCCCGACAGCGGGATCAGTTATTTTAGCCGGTGTGCTGCTAAAGATGGGAGCTTACGGGTTTCTGCGTTTCTCGGTTCCAATGCTGCCTTACGCGACGGAATACTTCACCCCCTTGATATATACGCTCTCGGTCATCGCTATCATCTACACGTCCCTCGTTGCGCTGGCGCAAGAGGACATGAAGAAACTAATCGCCTATTCGTCGGTTGCACATATGGGGTTCGTAACGATCGGTATCTTCACACTTACCTATCAGGGTGTGCAAGGCGCGGTTGTGCAAATGATAAGCCACGGGTTTGTGTCCGGTGCATTATTCCTATGTGTCGGGGTAATTTATGACCGGATCCATACTCGGGAAATTACCCGGTATGGTGGCCTCGTTGAGAGAATGCCAAAATACGCTCTCGTCTTTATGGTGTTTATGTTGGCATCAGTTGGCCTTCCCGGGACAAGCGGTTTCGTCGGGGAGTTTTTAATCCTCGTGGGTGCATTCGAGGCAAATACCTGGGTTGCGGCTTTGGCGACCATCGGGATCATTTTGGGGGCTGCCTATATGCTGTATCTATATCGTCGGGTGGTTTTCGGTAAACTTGAAAAAGAGGACCTTAAGTCGATCCTCGATCTTAAACCCCGCGAAATAGCGATTTTTGCGCCACTGGTTGTGGTAACAATTTGGATGGGTGTTTGGCCAGCACCATTTCTTGAGATAATGGATGCCTCGATCGCAAATTTGATCGAACAGCATAAAGTTGCGATGAGTGCGTTTCCGACTGCCATCTTGGCGGGAAATTAGATAGATATGAGCGATACCGTAACGATGGCTGACCTCTATCCCGTTCTACCTGAGGTGTGTCTCGCCCTTATGGCAATGGCGCTGCTTATGTTCGGTGTGTTCCGAGGGGACAAATCTACCTCTAGCTGCTCTTGGCTCGCCGTTTTGGCGCTTTTGCTTACAGGCGTAGTCATGGCTCTGCTACCTGAGGAGGCCGACTTGGCTTTTGGCGGGCAGTTTGTGGTCGACCAGTTTGCGCGCTTTATGAAGTGGCTGGTACTAATTGGTTCCGCACTCGCTGTTATCATGTCGATTAATTATAACGCGCGTGAAGGGATCGAACGCTTTGAATTTCCGGTCCTGATATTGTTCGCTAGCCTTGGCATGCTGCTTATGGTCTCAGCCAATGATTTGATTTCTCTGTATGTTGGCCTGGAGCTGCAAAGCCTTTCACTCTACGTAATTGCCGCATTTCGGCGTGATTCTGCTAAGTCTTCGGAAGCCGGATTAAAATACTTTGTCCTAGGTGCGCTCTCATCGGGAATGTTGCTTTACGGCGCGTCTATGATCTATGGTTTTTCTGGCACAACACGCTTCGATGCGCTGTCCAACTTGTTTACTGGGCCAAGCCCGGACCCTGGTGTCGGCGTTGTTGTGGGTCTTGTGTTCCTTCTCGCGGGTCTTGCATTCAAGGTTTCGGCTGTCCCGTTCCACATGTGGACGCCTGATGTGTACGAAGGTGCGCCGACGCCCGTCACAGCTTTTTTTGCGGTCGCGCCTAAGATCGCAGCTATTGCGCTGCTTGTTCGGACTATGATCGGTCCGTTCGGCGAGCTATTCGACCAGTGGCAACAGATCATTATTTTTATTTCCATTGCATCCATGGTTATCGGTGCACTCGCCGCGATATGGCAGAAAAACCTCAAAAGATTACTAGCCTATAGCTCTATTGGCCATGTTGGCTACGCATTGGTTGGGCTTGCGGCCGGGTCGGAAGAGGGCATTCGGGGGATTGGCGTGTACATGGCGATTTACCTTGCCATGAATATCGGCACATTCTGCTGCGTCCTTTCGATGCGCCGTCAGGGTGTACTAGTTGAGGGAATAGAAGATCTTGCTGGCCTTGCCCGTAATCATCCAATGATGGCGGCGGCTATGGCGATCTTTATGTTTTCAATGGCGGGTATCCCACCTCTGGCCGGTTTTTTTGGCAAGCTCTACGTCTTTATGGCTGCTGTGAATGAAGGGTTGTATATCCTAGCCATTGTTGGGGTTCTGACTAGCGTTGTCGGCGCATTCTATTATCTGCGTATTATTAAAGTGATGTACTTTGATGATCCCGAGGATGCCTTCGATCGCCTCCCTGCACGCGAAATTGGTCTGATCATGATGGTTATGGGCGCTTTTACGCTGTTTTTCTTTATATATCCATCGCCTATCATAGACGGCGCTGGCCAAGCTGCATCAGTGTTGTTTTCAGCAGGCTAATAGAATTGAGCAGTGCAGTGCAGGGGCTGTCTTTGCCGGATGGCTATGATCTACGGATGTTTGATGAGTTAGACGGGACAAATGCCGAGGCATTGCGTATGGACTGTCCTCATGGCCTTGTCATCGTCGCACGGGAGCAGAGTGCAGGACGCGGGCGCCTGCAACGCACTTGGTTTTCCGCTCCTGGTAATCTTTACGCCACAATTTGTGTCGAACTAAAGGATGCTCACGCCGCTGGCCAACTCGCATTCGTGTCGGCCCTCGCTGTGTTAGAAACTGTGTCTAAATTTGCACCGCAGGCGACATTCTCTGTTAAGTGGCCCAATGATATTTTATATGCGGGCCAAAAACTTTCGGGAATACTTATTGAGGCGGGAAACACAGGCGGCTTCGCAATTGGTATTGGGATTAATTTGTCGCGCCAGCCGCCAGAAAATCAAGTGCGGTTTCCTGCTACTACGTTAGAGGCAGTGCTAGGGCAGAAAGTGCAGCAGGAAGCTGTTATTGAACTTTTATGCCAAGAGTTCGACCTTTGGTTCCGGCGTTGGCAGGCAGAGGGGTTTGAGCCATTAAAGGATGCGTGGCTTGCATCGGCGTTCGGGATCGGCGATACCATCGTCGCAACCACCGGGAATGGGCAGGTCAAGGGTCGTTTTAAAGGACTCGATGAAGACGGAACGCTGATCTTGGCAGATGAAAAGGGTAAACGACATTTTGTCACCGCAGGGGATGTTTTCTTTCCTGAACGGAATGAATGAATGCTGCTGACGATCGATTCCGGAAATACCAACATAGTTTTTGCCCTTTATGAGGCGGGAAAGCAACGTGGTGTCTGGCGACGAGCTAACGATAACCGGCAGACAGCGGACGAATATGGCGTTTGGCTTCTGCAGTTGATGGCATTGGCGAAACTTCACCCAGAAGATGTCGATAGTGCAATTATTGCGACGGTGGTGCCTGATACGCTTTTCAGCTTGAAAGGTCTTTGCCGAAATTACTTTAAGGCTGAACCGCTTGTAGTCGGTGACGCTGGGGTGGAACTTGGAATTCAGGCGTTGGTTGATACCCCTGAAGCGGTAGGCGCAGACAGGCTTGTAAACGCCGTTGCTGCACATGAAGAATATGGTGGACCTTTGATTATACTTGATTTTGGCACCGCGACGACATTCGACGTGATAAATGCTGACGGTGATTACGTTGGCGGAGTTATTGCCCCTGGTATTAACCTCTCGGTTGAGGCGCTACATCGAGCCGCAGCGATGTTGCCAAAGGTGTCGGTAACCCGCCCGCAAACGGTTATAGGAAAGCACACGACACCGGCAATGCAATCAGGGGTTTATTGGGGTTATGTTGGCTTGATTGAGGGGCTTGTTGAACGCATTAGAAATGAATACGGAGAAAAATTGCGCGTAGTCGCAACCGGCGGCCTGGCGCCTATGTTTGAGCCTGCCGTTGACGTAATCCAGGAGGTTGACCGAAATCTGACCCTGCGCGGCCTTGTCAGCATATACTCGCGTAACGCCGCCGCATGAACACAAACGATTTACTATTCGTTCCCCTCGGTGGGGCGGGTGAAATTGGCATGAACATGAGCCTTTACGGCTATGACGGTCACTGGCTCATGATAGATATGGGAATTGGGTTTGGCGACGAGACAACACCGGGTATCGATGTGATGACCCCTGACCCAGCCTTCATACTTAATCAGATTGACCGGCTTTCGGGCCTCGTTGTTACTCATGCCCATGAGGATCATTTGGGGGCGGTACCGTATCTGTGGGATAAAATTCGATGCCCGATCTACGCTACGCCCTTTGCCTGCGGGTTGCTTCGACGCAAACTGGAAGACAGCTCGCTTCTTAATGAGTTAGATTTAATTGAAGTTCCAGTAGCCGGTGGGATCGATATCGGCCCGTTTGCGGTCGATTTTATACCCGCGGCGCACTCGGTTCCTGAGGCCAATATACTGGCTATTCGCACTGACGCGGGCACTATCATTCACGCGACTGATTGGAAGATTGATCCAAAGCCTTTGATTGGTCGGGTTACTGATGAAGGCGCGTTGCGTAGGTTGGGCGATGATGGAGTGCTCGCCCTGGTGTGTGATTCTACGAACGTATTCGTCGATGCAGAGGCAGGCTCAGAGGCTGCTCTCCGTAAGAGTCTCATTGAGCTTATAGGCAATTGCAGCGGCCGTGTTGCGGTAGCAAGTTTCGCCAGCAATGTTGCGAGGGTTGCGACGATCAATAAAGCCGCGGTAGAAACCGGGCGGCACCCGACATTGGTAGGTCGTTCATTATGGCGAAGTGTTGAAATTGCTCGCGAGTGTGGTTATCTCCGCGATGCAGAACCCTTCTTAGCTGAGCAGGAAATCGGCTTCATACCCCCCGAAAGGGTTCTGATGGCAGTTACTGGTTCGCAGGGTGAACCCCGCTCCGCGTTATCACGGATTGCCTCAGGTTCACATCCAAATGTGTCTTTAGAGGCGGGTGATACAGTGATCTTCTCATCGCGCGAGATCCCAGGTAACGAACTTGCTATTGGCAGGATGCAGAACCAGCTCACGCGGTTAGGCGTCGAAGTCATTACTGAACACGATGGCTTCGTGCACGTTTCTGGGCACCCTGGACGTAAAGAGCTGATGAAAATGTATGATTGGATCCGCCCGAAAATCCTTGTGCCTATCCATGGAGAACTTCGCCATCTTCAAGAGCAGAGGCGTTTGGGCGAAAAATGCCAGATTTCTATGACGCAGATAGCTGAGAATGGGACCATGATTGCTTTGTCGAAAGACGGCGTTGAGGTAGTCGAAAACGTTGCCATCGGTCGCCTTGCGATTGACGGTCGTCGACTTGTTCCTATCGACGGAAACGTGATACGCGAGCGCAACCGGATCCGTTTTAACGGCGCAGCGGTCGCGACCGTAGTGATGGACTCAAAAGGAAACTTATTAGGTTATCCGCAGCTATCGATACAGGGAGTTCTTGATGAGGAGGTTGAAAGCTATATCTGGGATCACGTTGTGAATGAAGTAGAGGAAGCCGTAAAACGATTAAAGCCCTCTGAGCGCCGTAATGATGATGCCGTTGGCGAAGCTGCTCGACTTGCTGTGCGTCGAACCTTAAGAGAGAGTACAGGCAAACGGCCAGTTACGGACGTTCATGTGGTGAGGGTCTAAAAAATGACCTGGTTTTCGACATTTTTGGTGTTTGTGGTTGTCTGGTGGCTGGTTTTTTTCATGAGCCTACCAATCGGCGCACGTTCCTATCATGAGGCAGGGAAAGCGGTAAACACAGGAAATGTGGAAAGCGCACCAATGAGCCCGCGTATCTGGTTAAAGGCGTGTGTGTCTACTGTGATCGCAGCGTTACTTACAGTGGTTGTCTATCTCATTGTTGATAGTGGTGTAATAAGTTTTCGCCCATAGTCTTCAGATAGCTAGATATGCACCGCCACCCTCGATCTGAACTTCGTCGCAGTTATCCCCGGGGCCGCCTCTGTCAACTACTATAAAATCGTGGTCGGGCTCCAGTACGATCAGTGGATGATGCCAAACACCCGCACGGTAGTTGACCCCTTGTTTGCCGCTCGCACGGAACGCGCGAAGTTGATTAGCGGTAGGTGCACCGAGAGGCGGAGCAACAACCAGTAGCCAGGAGAGGTCGTTGATCGGAACAAAAGCCTGCGACCCCAGCGGATGGCGTTCAATCGTGCGAATACAGATAGGTTGTGGTCGAGGTTGACCTCGAAAAATGTTAATTAATGGGTGACCGCCCTCGGACGTGACGTCAACGGCTGCTAGGTTGTGGAACCGCTCAGTAGTGCCGTTGTTGATTTCCATTCTATGCGCGCCGTCAACCTCGATAACATCGCCAAATGGCGCAAAGGCGGCGCGGGTAAGCGGTTCCGGAATAAGCTCGACGTCTCCCATATTTAGCTGGATTTCGTCAAGGGACCGAAGATGCGGAGCCGGCTGATACCGCCATCTGGGAATATATTCAGGCGGATATAGTTAATCGGGCCAAAATCACTCGATATTTTATCACTTTTGAAGGTGTGTATGTTATCCATCTGCAATTTTTGCTCGGGCATAAGAGTATTCCAGCGCTCGCTGGCTGATAAAATTTTAGCGTCGGGCAGGTATTGCGGCAGGTGCGCCGCCTGAACACTGCACCGATCCGGGTAGTTGCCTTTAAAATGCGCTGTATCCACCTCAATTTCGGCCGCAAGACCCGTCTCGCCGAGGGCGACGACGATCCAATCGTTTCCGGGTCCACGCCGCCGCCGAGTTTCCCAGCCGTCGCCCATGTTTCGACCTCGCCCCGGAGTCAGTATGATCCATGGATCACCATAATGGGCGTCGCTGTACCCGACCACTCGGCCACCATTGATTGTCCCGGATAATTCGTGGTGGCCTTTCGAGTTTTGGGGTATCCAATCAGGCATCGGATTACCCCAAACGCGAAAGCGAGCGATGCCGCCATCGGGAAAAATGTTCAATCGAATATAATTAAACGGACGCTTGTCTGTGACCGGAAATTGGTTTTGGGAGTCCGGTGCAATATCCGACTCGGGCACCAATTCAAACCATTCAGTAGTATTGGTTGGTATATCATCGGTTAGCGTCGCTTCGATTTTGGCGCGTGGTGGATGATTGCCAGTAAAAAAACGCGTATTAAGATCAAATCCAGCTATAACGCCCTTCGCGCCCAATTGGAGAATGCAGTAGTCGTTGCCACCATCTCGACGGCGTCGTGTTTCCCAGCCGTCCATCCATTTTCCATGATCGTCATAACGATCCGGATAGAACACCGGCGGAGCGTCTTCAAGCATGCGTGTCCGAGATCCAAAAAACTCATCGGACACTTCTAATAAGCTAGCGCCAAGCCTGGGAGAGGCGAGGTTTACGGCACCGGATTGTTCTGCGTAATCTGGTTTGGTCTCTTCTGACCGAATGGCAATGGTTGTGTCGCTCATGCTTGTTCTTCTTTGAAAAGGGCCTGGATACGCAAAAGGGCGATGCGGTGGACCTGTTTTAGCGCCTCTGCAAATTCGACTTCGGTGTCGTTCCCCATCCTACTTCGAAAGTTTTCCAGGATCTCTTGTCGATTTCGACCTCGGACAGCCAATATATATGGAAATTTATATATATTCTTATAGCGGTCGTTCAACGCCTGAAACTCCTCGAACTCTCCGACGGTGCAATGATCAAGCTGAGCGCTGGCCTGCTCGATCTTTGACTCTGTTGTAAGTCGCCCAGCTACGGCCAGTTTGCCGACCAGATCTGGATGCGCCCGCAATAAAGCTAGCTGCCTCCCATAATGGGCCGTATCAACAACGTTGCGTAATGCGCCGTGAATGCCTGAAATTGTATCGTGGTCTTCGGTGACGCCACTTGCAAAAACTGCCTTGGCGATCCACTGTGAATGCTCATAAACCCCACCAAAGGTTTGGACAAATTCTTCGCGGTTCATGCGGCTAGGTTGTATTGGTGGATTTACATTCTCAGCTTTCATTACACAGAAGTGCCTTCGGAATATGGAAATTTCTCGCGCCAGTGCTTGGCGATATCGACCCGACGGCAGAACCAGACATTGTCGTGGTTGCATGCGTAGTCGACAAACCTTTTTAGGGCGGCAAAGCGTCCGGGGCGGCCTGCAAGGCGACAATGGAGGCCCACCGACATCATTTTCGGTGTTTGGGCTCCTTCATCGTAGAGCGTATCAAAACTATCTTTTAGATAGTTAAAGAACTGATCGCCCGCATTGAATCCTTGCGCAGTAGCAAATCGCATGTCGTTTATATCCAGAGTATAGGGCACAACCAGGTGCGCCTTCCCGCCAGCATTTGTCCAGAAAGGTAGGTCGTCACTATAGTCGTCGGCGTCGTAGAGAAAACCGCCTTCCTCGGCAATGATGCGCCGGGTATTTGGGCTGGTGCGGCCGGTATACCATCCGAGAGGTCGTTCACCACAGATGTGTGTGTGGATTTTAATTGCAGTTTCCAAATGTTCGCGTTCAATCTCTTCGGAAAGATACTGATAATCGATCCAACGCCAGCCATGGCTGCAGATTTCGTGTCCCGCTTTCATTGCCGCTTCCGCGACGATGGGATTGCGTTCGAGGGCCATGGCGATGGCGAAAAAGGTGACTGGTATTTCATAGTCCTCAAATAAACGCATGAGGCGCCACACACCCACGCGGCTGCCGTATTCGTATATCGACTCCATGCTCATATGCCGCACGTTCTGGCGCGGCTCTGCGCCGATAATTTCCGAGAGGAACGCCTCGGATGCCTTATCTCCATGCAGAATGGTGTTTTCACCACCCTCTTCATAATTGATTACGAATTGAACCGCGATCCGCGCATCATTTGGCCATTGAGGGTTTGGGGGCGCCGATGCATAGCCGGTCATGTCCCGAGGGTATGGGGCGGTCATCTGGAAATTCCTTATTGTATTACAGCCACCAGTGTAAAAACCTACTGTAAATAACTCTCGTGAAAATTCGTGTCTGACAGCGGTTTGTAACCGGTTACCGTAGCCAACGCCGTTTCTAAGGTCTAGCGTCTTAAATCTTTACTGCCGCGTCCCAATTTTTCTACTTTAGTGTTGCTCTGCGACGCTCATTATATACGAATTCGGAATCAATAAAATTCGTTTCGCGTGTGAGCTTTGTGTGAATGGTTTGCCTTAGTACACTATTCTAATCTTGCGAAGCTCCACAGCCACCTTTAGATTTTGGTTTTTACAGGAAATAATTTTAGAATTGCTTGTACTTAATCTTTTAGAGGCATCTAAATGGGGCTTCTAACTACTCATGTTCTCGACACAGCAAATGGTATACCTGCACCCCGCGTGAAGATAGAATTATATGCGGTGACTGGTGACGGTGCCTTTTCTGCATTAAATACGATGCTAACTAATGATGACGGGCGATGCGATAGCGCTTTACTAGAGGGCGACGCATTTAGCGTGGGTGTTTATGAACTGAGATTTCATGTTGGTAGCTATTTCGAACAGCAAAGAAAACCAGATATGCCAGTCTTTTTGAATGTTGTGCCTGTTCGCTTTCAGGTATCCGACCCAAACGAGCATTTTCACGTGCCATTGCTGATTTCCCCATTCGGGTACACAACCTACCGGGGTAGCTGAGACTTTCATGCTTGATATCGCTTATGCTGACTGGTTGAACTTAGGGTTCCGGTGGCTCCATGTGATCGCGGGGATCTCGTGGATTGGGACCTCGTTTTATTTTATTTTTTTGGATCTGAGTTTGCGCAAGCACTCAAATCTCCCGAATGGTGTCGGTGGAGAGGCCTGGAATGTTCACGGCGGTGGTTTTTACCTTATGCGTAAATATAATGTTGCGCCCGAAGAACTACCCAAAGAGTTACATTGGTTTAAATACGAGGCATATTTCACATGGATCTCGGGCTTCGCGCTGTTAGCAGTAATCTATTACTGGGGAGCGGAGAGCTATCTAATCGATAAGGAGGTGCTCGATCTCCAACCTTGGGAAGCAATCCTAATCAGTGTCGGTTTCTTTGCCGGGGGTTGGGTTGTCTACGATCTCCTATGCAGGTCGCCGTTTTCGTCCCATGGGCTGCTGCTATCGGCAGCTGTCTTCGCACTTATCGCTTTTGCTGCCTACTTTCTCACTCACCTGTTCAGCGGACGGGCTGCTTTTGTTCACGTTGGCGCGATGGTCGGAACAATAATGGTTGGAAATGTATTTTTCATTATCATCCCGAACCAGAAGAAAATTGTTAAATCCCTACTCGCTGGTGAGGATCCGGATCCTCGATTGGGTGCTATCGGAAAGCATCGCTCTACCCATAACAATTATCTTACCCTGCCGGTTATTCTAATGATGATTAGCCAGCATTACCCGATGTTATACGACAATAGGAACAGTTGGCTTGTCGTAACGCTTATTTTGCTTGTTGGTGCATCAATTCGCCATTTCTTCAACCTAATGCATACCGGACGCGAAATTCGCACGTTGCGCTGGCAATGGCCCACAGCGGCGGCTTTGATGACCGTGTTAATCGCATTTCTTAGTTGGCAGCCGAAAACTGATTCCGTGGCAAAGATCGAGGTGCCCAGCGTGACCCAGGTCGTCGCTATTGCACAAGTTCACTGTGCTTCCTGCCATGCTCAGAAAACTACTGATCCCGATGTAGAAAAAGCCCCTGGGGGAGTAATGCTGGAGACAGCTTCCGATCTTAGAAAACACAGCGCGGGTATTCTAAAACATTCTGTCCTGTCGAAGTCTATGCCGCTCGGAAACAAAACTAAAATGACTAGCGCTGAGCGGCAAGCACTCGGAGCTTGGATTCGGGCGGGGATGCCCGACAGTAATTAATGGTCCGATTTGTTCTCAACGGGTCTGACCATGAAACGGAGGTTGTATCACCGAGCGTATCAATGCTCGAATACATTCGTTGCGAATTGGGTTTGACCGGCACAAAAGAAGGTTGCGCCGAGGGCGATTGCGGTGCTTGCACAATCGTGCGTGTCGTTGATGGCGTTTTCGAGGCTGTAAATGCGTGTCTTATGCAAGTTGGTCAGGCAGATGGAAGTGAAATCATCACGGTGGAAGGCCTCGAGAAAATAAATGGTGGGGCTTTGGTGCCCGTTCAGTCAGCGATGGCATCAGGAGGAGGGACCCAGTGCGGTTTTTGCACTCCCGGTTTTATTGGTGCTCTATTCGCACTGGAACAATCTGAGGAAAAAATTTCTGATGATGCGATCCATGATGCATTGGCAGGTAATTTGTGCCGGTGTACGGGTTATCGGCCAATAGTTGATGCCGCCCGTGACGCCTGCAAGAAATTCGTTGAATATAAGCCACGCCCACCAAAGGCGCGAGAAAGTCTCCATAAAAATGATGCTGGGGTTTTTCATGCTCCTGAGACGCTGTCAGAGCTGGTGACACTTCGAAACGAGCTTCCGGAGGCAATGTTGCTTTCAGGCGGTACCGACCTCGGGCTATCGATTAGTAAGGGTCGTCATCAACCCAAAACGGTGATCCACACAGCACATGTCAAGGAATTGCAGGAAATCGTTGAGACCGACGATGCGATCGTTTTTGGAGCGGCAGTCAGTTACACCCGCGCGCTGCCGTATCTTGACAGTTTGTTCCCTTCATTCGCGGAGACGATCAGACGTATCGGCTCTCGTCAGATACGTAATTTGGGTACGTTGGGTGGGAATATCGGGACTGCATCGCCGATTGGAGACACGCTGCCGTCTTTTATTGCGCTGGATGCGGCTTTGACACTTGCATCGACGTCGGAAGAAAGAGAATTAGATATCGAACAGTTTTTTCTTGATTACCGGAGAACCGACTTGCGCCCCAGTGAGGTTATACGCTCAATTCGTATTCCAAAGCTCACAGACAATCAGATTTTTCGATCATACAAAGTGTCAAAGCGATATGACCAGGATATCTCATCTGTTATAGGCGCGTTTCGCTTGACGCTTGATCGTGCTGTTGTGACGGATGCAAGAATTGCCTTTGGCGGAATGGCAGCGACGCCAAAAAGAGGAGCCGCTATGGAGACCGTGCTTGTCGGACAAAAGTGGTCTGAAAGAGCCGTATTTAACGCGGCTGCAGCTGCCCATAAAGAATATCAACCGATTTCCGATCATCGGGCAACATCGAAGTATCGTTCAATGGTTGCAGCTAATTTGGTGACCCGTCTATACCGCGATGTAGAAGGCGTCGAGACTAATTTAAACGTTATGAAAATCTAATGGACGGCAATACCGACATTATTGGCGCCGTGCATACCAATGTTCAGCATGACAGTGCAGTGAAGCATGTTAGTGGTCGAGCAATTTATATTGATGACATTCCTGCACTACCAAATATGCAGGAAGCAGTTCTAGTTTTGAGCCCGCACGCCCGGGCAAAAATTTTGTCAATTGACACAACCAAAGCTCTATCGATGCCCGGGGTAAACGCCGTTATAACCTCATCTGATATTCCGGGCATAAATGATATCGCTCCGGTGTTTGAAAATGAACCGGCTTTGGCCGAGAGCGTGGCGGAATACGCCGGCATGCCAGTTGCGGCGATAGCTGCGGATACTTACGACGAAGCATTCGCGGCGGCTAAAGTTATTGAAGTCGTATACGAGGAATTGGAAGCCGTGCTCTCCATCGAGGAGGCGTGGGAAAAGAAACAATTTACCTACGAGCCGCCTAGGATCGTGCTCGGAAACGCCGAGAGGGCGGTGGCGGATGCAGTGCATATTGTATCTGGAGAGGTAAGTTGCGGCGGGCAGGATCATTTTTATCTCGAAACTCAAATTGCGTTAGCGGTTCCGGGCGAAGACCGTGATATGACGGTATATTCATCCACCCAACATCCGACTGAAGCGCAACATGGTGTTTCACGCGTGCTCGGGCTCGCACAAAACCAGGTGACAATTGAAGTACGGCGTATGGGTGGCGCCTTTGGTGGCAAGGAAAGTCAGCCGACTATAATTGCCTCAATTGCCTCTCTTCTGGCGGATAAATGCGGACTTCCAGTAAAGCTTCGCCTCCGCCGTGATGACGACATGGTAGCCACCGGAAAACGGCATGACTTCCTTTTTAAATACCGAATTGGCTTTGATGATAATGGCATGATTTTATGCTCTGTTATAAAACATCC
>CAJWSW010000043.1 GCA_913046035.1 uncultured Alphaproteobacteria bacterium
AACAACAATGAATTCAACCTTACCCACAAAGAACACATTTAATCTGAGGATAACGATTTAAATATTTGTGGAAAACCACATACCAACGCGTATGGACGTTTAAGCAACCTATCTGATGGTACTCAGGACATAATCTTGAGGCCAAATACGGCAAAATATTTATCTAGGACGCCAGGCTACAGTATCCCCACAACTCAGAGTTACAGGAGTTATCAACGACCTTATGCTTTGCGAGACTCCTTTTTCCTCTCATGAGGGTTCAACAACCTTTTACGAATGCGAATGTGTTGGGGTGTCACTTCAACCAGCTCGTCATCTTCAATGTAGCTGATCGCCTCCTCCAGCTTCAGAATGCGCGGGGTAGTTAGACGCACTGCTTCATCGGAGCCCGACGCGCGGATATTTGTAAGCTTCTTTGACTTCATCGGGTTCACCTCGAGGTCATTCCCACGACTGTGTTCGCCGATGATCATACCTTCATAAACGTCTACACCCCCGCCGATGAACATAACGCCACGATCTTCGAGGTTCCAAAGGGCGAACGGCACTGACTTGCCCGCAGCGTTAGATATAAGAACGCCGTTGCGTCGCCCGGGAATGGAACCTTTGTAAGGCGCGTATGAATGGAATATTCTACTCATTACGCCGGTACCGCGTGTCTGATTGAGGAACTGGCCATGGTAGCCGATCAGCCCACGTGCCGGCGCTAAAAACACAACCCGTGTCTTGCCCCCTCCGGAAGGGCGCATATCCGTCATCTCGCCCTTTCGTTTGCCAAGCGCCTCGACAACTGCGCCAACATATTCATCGTCGACATCTATCACAACTTCCTCCATTGGCTCTTCTCGCCCACCAGTCTCGAAACTGTCGCGGTAAAGTACGCGCGGTCGGGAAACGGAAAGCTCAAAGCCTTCGCGCCGAAGTTGCTCTATTAAAACGCCCAGTTGAAGCTCACCGCGTCCCTTTACTTCGAATGTATTTTCGTCGCCAGTGCGTTCAACCTCTATCGCGACATTCCCCTCACTTTCACGCGCGAGACGAGCCGCGAGTAGACGGGATGTGACCTTGTCACCATCATTTCCAGCAAACGGCGAATCGTTTATGGAAAAGCTCATTGAAAGCGTCGGCGGATCCACTGGCAGGGCCCTGACAGGCTCTGCATTTTCCGGATCACAAATCGTGTCGGCTACTGTCGCCTCTTTCAGGCCTGCAATGGCAATCAAATCTCCAGCGTGGGCTTCGTTGACGGGAACGCGTTCTATTCCGCGGAATGCCAGAAGCTTTGTCAAGCGGCCAGCCTCAATCTGCCTGCCATTATGTCGCAAAGCCACAACAGGCATGTTGACCCGCGCAGATCCGCGCTCAATTCGACCAGTCAAAATCCGACCGAGATAATTGTCGTACTCTAAAATGGTCGATAACATTGCAAATGGCACTCCGCGCTTCGCCGCAGGTGCTGCAAAATGTTCGGCGATTAGTTCAAAAAGCGGTGCCATTGAAACCCGTGGCGTTTCAAGATCCTTCGCAGCCCAACCCTCTTTTGCAGAGGCATACAATGTAGGAAAATCAAGTTGTTCGTCAGTCGCATCAAGCGCGGCAAACAAATCGAAAACTTCTTCCTGCACCTTGTAGGCTCGCTGATCCGGGCGATCAGCTTTGTTAATCACTACAATGGGCTTCAAGCCCAGCGCCAATGCTTTCATGGTGACGAACTTAGTCTGGGGCATGGGGCCTTCGGCCGAGTCAACCAGCACAAGCGCTCCATCGACCATAGAAAGGATACGCTCAACCTCACCCCCGAAATCAGCATGTCCAGGTGTATCAACAATATTAATGCGTATGTCGTTCCAGTCCACAGACGCGCATTTTGCTAAAATCGTGATCCCGCGCTCGCGTTCAAGGTCATTAGAGTCCAATACGCGTTCTGCCACCCGCTGATTCTCTCGAAAGCTTCCTGCTTGCCGCAGAAGCTGATCGACTAAAGTTGTTTTTCCATGGTCAACATGGGCGATGATTGCGATGTTACGCAGGTCTGGCACGAAGAAAATTTCCTGATTAAAAATCGTCTAGATCAAAGGAACAGATACATACCTGCCCACGGAAAACTCTTGACTGCTATATACAGCGATCCCGGTAATTTAGCCTATTTTTTCTCGCACAAGCTCTTCAAGCGAAACTTCTGGTCGAGCACCGTAATGGCTAATCACCTCTGCAGCACAGATTGATCCAATGCGCCCAGCCACGTCCAATTCAAAGCCTTGTGTAAGTCCATGCAATACCCCTGCTGCGTAGAGATCACCAGCGCCGGTTGTGTCGACAACGTTTTCTACAGGCTCCGCCATTACTTCGACCACCTTATGAGGTGTGGCGATCACCGATCCGTCAGCACCGAGCGTAATAGCAGCAATGCTTACGTGATCAACCAGCTTTTGCATAGCTGTATCGAGAGAACTGGTCTGATAGAGCGATAAGATTTCGTCATGGTTGGAAAACACAATATCCACATGGCCCTCAACCAAACGCTGGAACGACGCCCGGTGTCTGTCGACGCAAAACGGATCGGACAAAGTCAACGCAACCCGCCGTCCCGCCGCGTGCGCTAGCTCCGCTGCTTTAATAAAAGCTTCTTTGGCTTCTTCGCGATCAAACAGGTAGCCTTCCAGGTAAGTGATCGAAGCGCCACCTATTGTCTCCGGATCTATATCTTGCGGCCCTAACATGACGCTGACGCCAAGGTAGGTCTGCATAGTGCGGTCTGCGTCCGGCGTGACAAAGATTAAACAGCGCGCTGTTGACGCGCCTTCAGTAGTCGCGCGGAGAGGATATATCACGCCTATTTCCTCGATATCGCGCCTAAACACTTCACCCAGTTGGTCGTCACAGACCTTACCGATGTACGCGCCTCTGCCGCCCAGTGAAGCAATCCCAGCCAGGGTGTTGGCCGCCGATCCGCCCGACGTTTCCGCGCCGCCCCGCATTTCATTGTAGAGCCGCGCAGCTTGGTCGTCGTCGATTAGGGTCATGGTCCCCTTATTCAGATTTAAACGCGCAAGATCATCCTCATTTGCCTGGGATATTACGTCTACAATCGCGTTTCCAACGCCGACGACATCAAAAGGGGCTGATGACATTATAGCTTCCTAATAAATGGACGATCTATCGCCCTGCAGTATAACGGTGGACGAGTATCTCGCAATCCAAATACCATCTTGCGTTAATAGCTCGCTGAAAGCTAAACAGAGATTGGAAATTGGCAAACCTTCAACGGATAGTTAAATGATTTCTGGGTTCTTTCGTGCGATCCAACAACTCGGCGACCCACGGATAACACATCTTATTTTTAAAGCAGCTCTTATAAGTGCCGCCATATCCTTCTTACTGGCCTTCGCGATAGGCTGGGCAATAAGCAGCGCGTCGGTATTCAATATCGGATGGCTAGACAAAGGCATTGCCTTTTTTGGCGGAAGCGCAGCCCTTCTGATCAGCCTATTTCTTTACCCCTGCCTGACCTGTCTAATTATGTCTTTTATGCTAGATGAGGTCGCAAGCGCAGTTGAAGCTCGGCACTTCCCAAATTTACCCACACCGCGCCGGGAAGCCGTTATTCAGACCGTTGTTAACACTTCGAGATTCGCGTGTGTTGCAATCACGCTAAACCTATTGGTTTTTGTTTTTGTGGTACCCGTTTTAATCTTCACAGTTTTCTTAACACCTCTCATTCCTTTTGTTTTGTATGCACTTAACGGATATCTTGTTGGCCGTGAATATTTTGAGCTCGCCGCAAATCGACGCCTTGATCCGCAAGATGGACAGGCACTGAGGAAACGACATAAAGCTAGGGTCTTCATTTGCGGCATTGTAATCGCGATTCTGATGACTGTACCGCTCGTAAACTGGTTAATGCCGATAATAGCAACTGCGTTTATGATGCACATTTTCGAAGACGCTCGTCAGTGCGCTCAAGGCACTTCAGAAGCGACTTAATATTCTGCCTCTAAAAAGCGCTAGAAATATCAAAATACTCAAACTAAAGAAGATAGAGAATTGCATACTAAAATAAAAAAGCCAGAACTGGGATTTCGCCAGAATAATGCCCACTACGCGGGCGGGTCAGGGGCAAAATGATTGGCATGGTGAAGCTAATGTGCGCGCAAAGTTGGAACTACGAGCAATGAAGATTTCTCAAAAGACAGCGCTAAAAACTAATCCGGCATAGAGCATGCGAGCAGCTTTTCTAGCATTGTTGGGCCTTGCGGCAATTGAACTAGCCGCCTGCGCCAATAAATCTGAGCGGTCCCCACCCGCCGAAGCAGAGAATACAACGACACTATTCCCCAAAAAATCTGGCGAGGCGCCCAACACAGTTGCGCGACCAAAGAATAAAAATGCTAGACTGCTGCCAACCAGCCTAAGTTTGACGCCCGAAGAACTGCTCGGGATGACAGCCAACCGGATGACCTCTCTGTTCGGGAAACCAGTTTTTGTTCGCCGTGATCCGCCGGGCGAATTCTGGCGCTACAGATCAAAAATGTGCGCTCTCGAACTTTATTTTTACAGGGATGGAGAGGGCCAGCGCGTCGAACATAAAGAAATGCGTAAAAACGACCAACCTGTGGAAAGCCAGCAGGCCTGTATTAATGAGTTGCTTTCTCGCGCACGATAAAATTCAGCATTTTTGTTTAACCACCTTTTTCCTTAGGTAGTTTTGCCTTTGAAGGCGCGTGGGTTTTCACTTCCTCAAAATCACCATCAATCACAGGTCCCGGAACGCCAGAGTCATGCGAAGCGCTACCAAAGCTTGTGAAATTTATGTGCCCGCGCTGTGAGAGCCAGCGCCAAATCGTCTCCCCAGCTACTTTGCGAAATAACGGCACAAATAACGTGAAGCCGAGCGCATCAGTGAAAAATCCAGGGGTCAACAGAAGGGCACCAGCAAAAAGCAGGCACAAACCGTCGAATACTTCCTGCACCGGTAGTTCATTCCGGGATGCGCTATCCTGGGCCCGCTGCAATACTGCTAGGCCCTGAATGCGCAATAAAGAAGTACCAGCAAATGCAGTGCCAACGACAATCGCTATCGTAGGCCACAATCCAATCCATCCACCAACTTCGATGAACAAAATAATTTCGATAACCGGCACCGCGATGAACGCGGCCAGCAAAAAAATTGCCATGCTTGCGATTTCCCTTTGAACGCCTTATGTAAGCGTGGTTTGTTTTGCAGTTTAAGTTATGTCGGGGGACTCCAGGTCCGAATTCGTCATAGAAGGATATAGCCAAACGGCGCGCCTGCGTCTATCCGGTTGAGTTGGGCCGGTGTACGGGTACACGTCGTCGTGCTGGAAAGCTCAGGAAAGCAATGCTATGGGTGATGGGTTTCAATTTTTAGATATCGTTCTTTTCGCGATGGTTGCCGCATTTTTAGTGTTGCGGCTCCGCAGCGTGCTGGGCAAGCGTACGGGTCATCAACAACCGCGCCAAGACCACTTATCCCAACCCAACGACGAGGTAGAGGGTGCAGCTAATGTTACGGACCGACCCGATCATAGCCGAGACATCAGTTCTGATCCTACCGCAAATTTGGATCCTAGCGATCCTCTAACCCGAGGAATTGAGAAGATTCGGTCGGCTGACGAGACTTTTGATCCTGCAGAATTCGCAGATGGAGCGCGCGGCGCATTTGAAATGATAGTCAAAGGTTTTGCGGAAGGGGACAAGCGTAATTTAGAGTTTCTTTTGGCTAACGACGTCTACGATAATTTCGAAGCAGCTATCGACGAACGAGATAAAGCGGAAGAGACCTTGGAATCGACCATTATTGGTATCAAAGTTGCCGACGTGATTGAGGCCGACATGGACGGTGCCCACGCATTAGTCACCATAAAATTCGTATCCGAACAAGTAAATCTTACTCGCGATTCTGAAGACAGGGTCATTAATGGTGATCCGAATGAGATTTCCGAAATTACTGATATCTGGACATTTAGTCGCGATACCAAGTCTAGTGACCCTAATTGGAAGTTAGTCGAAACCCGCAGTCAGATTTAGCCTTTTTCGACGCATCCTTCGCTGCATGAACAAGCTTTTATTATTTCCGAAAACACCGCTTTGGCTGCGAAATCTCTTCGCCGCTGCGTTCATTCCGCTAGCAATATCAAGCTGCACCGGAATTGGAGAAAAAATCGTTTCTAAGGAACCGGTTTTTCGGCCCGTGCATTTCAAAAACCTAGCTGGATGGAGCGGAGCAGACCATCGTGGCGCAGTGCAAGCGCTGCTTAAATCCTGCCCAATTGCAGAGCGCAATGGCGTGCAGGGGTTCGGTGACGCATCGACCTGGAGTAATATCTGTACCCAGGCACTCACGCGTAAGTTAGGGGATTCTGAGGACGCGCGGCAATTTTTCGAAGAACACTTTTTCCCCGCAGCTGTAGTGGGTCGAGACGGTCCGGATGGTCTTTTTACCGGCTATTATGAACCAGAACTAAATGGAGCACGCAACGAAACGCTCCAATTCAAATTTCCACTGCACGTCCGTCCTCCGGATCTAGTAACGGTCAATCTCGGAAACTTTCGAAAGAATATGAAAGGCGAGAAAATCGCTGGCCGGGTAGTTAAGGGTAGCCTGATTCCCTATCATGATCGCGCCAAAATAGAACAAGGGGCGCTTAAAAACCGAAACTTAGAGCTTTTTTGGCTGGACAGCGCGACGGATGCTTTTTTCCTGCATATTCAGGGTTCGGGGCGTATACGGCTCCGCGATGGCACGGTCGTCCGCGTTGGCTATGCCGGCACGAATGGCCACCGCTACACAGCAATCGGACGCGAACTGATTGATCGGGGGCTTGTACCGCGGAACAAAATGTCGATGCAAGCTATCCGCGCCTGGCTCAGAGAAAACCCAACCGAAGGGGTGCGTCTGATGCGGACCAACGCCTCATACGTATTTTTCCGTGAACTGCACGGGGACGGACCGCTTGGAGCTCAAGGAGTGGCACTAACGCCAGAGCGCAGCCTAGCTGTCGACCATCGACTAATGCCCTTAGGGCTGCCGGTATGGATCGACACCACAACTCCTGACGGTGCTCGGTTCCGGCGCCTGATGATCGCGCAAGATACCGGCAGCGCTATACGCGGTGCGGTCCGCGGGGATGTTTTTTGGGGTCCCGGCACGGGAGCGGCGAACCGTGCGGGAAAAATGAAAGCGCCAGGTCGATACTGGTTTCTGATCCCTCATACTGCCCGTCCCGGTTGACTTTAAAATATTCTTTCAGACCGAAGCTTTAATCGCTTACAATTCCATGTGAAAAAGAAGGCAAAAGTTTCATTTCGCAATGTGCCACTGCGTTTCTCGCACCCAGGGTGACTTTTTACCGACCGGCTTGCACTAAACTCAGAAAGGTCCGCAAAATGACCAACGCGCCCGGAGCAGGCTTATTTACAAATAATCTGACGGGAGGGGCCGATAGTAAAACGTAAATCGAATTCGCGGAATTTTGACGACGATAACGCGTTGTTCCGTGCCGCAATGGCTGATACGAAGCCATTGAATCGAAAAAGCAAACGCGGCAAGGAGAATTCACTCGGCCCTTCATTTTCCGCAATCCGCCCAATATCCACGCCGAAAACGCCGGTAAAAAATCTGCCCGACGCTGGGCTAACCAAACCATTAGAAGTTGGTACTGCAACCGATCTTGATCGACGAACAATGGATAGGTTGCGCAAGGGCCAATTGCGCCCCGATGCTCGCATTGATCTCCACGGTTTAACCGCCAGTCATGCTTGTGCTGAGCTCTGCGACTTCCTTTACAGGGCGCATGTGTCGGGCCAGCGCTGTGTTCTGGTTATCACTGGCAAAGGCTTATCCCGAGAAGGAGGCGGCGTTATTCGCCGAGAATTGTCAACTTGGCTTAACGCGCCTAGTAACAGGTCTCGCATATTAGGGTTTGCACAAGCACAGCCTCATGACGGCGGTGGAGGGGCATTCTACGTACTTCTGAAACGCCGGAGATAATGCCTACAGAATAAATTTAGACAGGTCAGCATCCTTTGCTAGATCAGCGACATTCTCGCGAACGAACTCGGAATTGATTTTTACTGTTTCACCGCTACGATCTGAGGCACTGAAGGAAATATCCTCGAGCAAACGTTCCATTACCGTTTGAAGCCGGCGCGCTCCAATATTTTCTACGGTGCGATTGACCTCTGCGGCTAACATAGCCAGCGTATCGATCGCGTCATCGGTAAATTCTAACGTGAGTTCTTCAGTGTCCATTAGAGCAGTGTATTGGCGAATGAGATTAGTCTCGGGCTCAGTCAGAATACGGCGAAAATCCTCATCTGTTAGAGCTTTCAACTCCACTCGGATCGGAAGCCGCCCCTGCAGTTCAGGTAGCAGATCGGCTGGCTTTGACAAATGAAAGGCACCTGATGCGATGAACAAAATATGATCAGTTTTCACAGTACCATGTTTAGTAGCCACCGTAGTGCCCTCGATAAGGGGCAAAAGATCTCGTTGCACTCCTTCGCGGCTAACATCGGCGCCACCTCGACCGTCAGAACGCACACAAATCTTATCTATCTCATCCAAAAAGACTATACCGTTTTGCTCCACCGACTCGATAGCGGTTTTCACAACGAGATCATCATCAAGCAGCTTGTCGCCCTCTTCAGCAACAAGAACATCATAGCTGTCGCCGACATTCATTTTTTTAGTCTTTGTAGCGCCCCCGAAGGCCTTGCCTAGCATGTCATTAAGATTAATCATTCCCATTTGTGCACCCGGCATTCCGGGGATTTCCATGGTCGGCATACCACCGCCCGCATCTTGGACATCGACCTCAATCTCTCGATCGTCTAGTTCCCCCTGCCGCAACATGGTCCGAAATTTTTGACGTGTATCCTTACTAGCATTGTCACCAACCAATGCATCCAATACACGCTCTTCCGCCGCAATCTCCGCCTTCGCTACTACTTCCTTCCGCATGCGCTCACGCGTAAGGTGAATGGCTATTTCTATTAAATCCCGAATTATGGATTCGACATCACGCCCGACATATCCCACTTCGGTAAATTTCGTCGCTTCGACCTTGAGAAAGGGCGCGTCAGCGAGTCGAGCCAGTCGCCGCGCTATTTCTGTCTTGCCAACGCCCGTGGGCCCAATCATCAGAATATTTTTTGGCAGCACTTCCTCGCGCAAATCATCACTCAACTGCTGGCGCCGCCACCTGTTACGCAATGCAATTGCTACTGCACGCTTGGCGTCGTTTTGACCAACGATGTATCGATCAAGTTCAGATACTATTTCACGAGGAGAAAAATTTGTCACGGATTACAGACTTTCAACAACAATATTTTCATTTGTATAAATGCAGATATCAGATGCAATTTTCATGGCACGCCGGGCGATTTCTTCGGCGCCCGCCCCCTCCTGCTCGATTAAGCCGCGGGCAGCAGCAAGTGCAAATGAGCCTCCAGAGCCGATCCCGATCAACCCATCTTCGGGCTCAAGAACATCGCCTGTACCTGTCAAAACAAGTGAAACATTGGCATCTGCTACTGCCATCATCGCCTCCAGACGACGCAAATAGCGGTCGGTGCGCCAATCCTTGGCTAATTCCACACAGGCGCGGGTCAGTTGCCCTGCGTGCTGTTCTAGTTTCCCTTCAAGGCGCTCGAAAAGAGTAAAAGCGTCCGCTGTTGCTCCCGCAAACCCCGCGATCACGCTCCCATCACCTAGCGGACGAACTTTACGAGCGTTCGATTTCATCACTGTATTGCCGAAAGTAACCTGGCCATCGCCGGCGATCACAACCCTTCCATTCTTCCTCACAGAAAGTATCGTCGTGCCGTGCCATTTTGTTGGGTCGTTTTCTGTCATAAGCCTCCGAATGACATAAGGATAGGTGCTAGGTAAAATAATATAGACCTAAAGTTGATGCTTAGTCGTCCCGCGTCAAGGTCTAAGCAAATCAGCCGACGAAATAAAGAGATGTCTTAAGGCTTATTATAGATAAATTATACCCGATTCTTTTCGTGATCGATGGCCGTTAGCCTATCTTACCCCACAAAAAAAAAGGAACCTCTACCCTTTACAAATAACAAGTAGTGTTTTGACGCAGAGAACCACTCCCCGCGTTATCACGCAACAGCTGGCGTCAAGGCGTCGTTCCTGATAAAAAGCGCCGTTTTTTATAAAGTAATAAACTTTCGGCCACGCTATATAATCTTGTGACCTAAAAGCGAGCACCCGGACATGCGCAAAGCAACAATCGCCCGAAAAACCAAAGAAACCGATATCGAAGTCTCGATCAACATCGACGGCAACGGGATTTACGATGTTCAAACCGGTATCGGTTTTCTTGACCACATGCTGGAGCAGCTATCTCGACACAGCCTAATGGATTTGATGGTCCGAGCGAAAGGTGATCTTCATATCGATAATCACCACACAACAGAAGACACAGGCATCGCAATCGGCGAAGCTATTAACAAAGCTATGAGCGATCGCCGCGGTATCGTTCGATATTCATCCGTCACAATTCCAATGGACGAAACGTTAACGCGAGTCTCGATTGACGTATCAAACCGACCATATTTAGTCTGGAAAGTAAACTTCTCAAAGCCAAAGCTCGGTGAAATGGATACCGAACTATTTAAAGAATGGTTTCAAGCATTTGCGCAAAATGCAAGAGTGACCCTTCATGTCGAAAACCTCTATGGCGAAAATAACCACCATATTGTAGAGAGCTGTTTTAAGGCGTTGGCCCGAGCCTTCCGCACTGCTGCGGAAACCGACCCACGCGCTGGAAATTCAGTGCCCTCTACAAAAGGAACGCTGGGCGGCTGACGGATAGATTTTAATCATGCGTGTATATACCATTCACTTTCAAAACTTCTCTCCGGCGCTCGCCCGCGATCCCGTCATTGTCGCAGAAGGGTTTTGTTGGACAGCGTTCTTCGCAGCACCAATTTGGGCAGCAACACATCGCATGTGGTTCTCGGCGATAGGTTTTTCCGCAGCCTATATACTTATTTTTCTATTTTCAGATTTAGCCGGACTCGATGAGGTGACTGCCCTCCTCCTTTTCATTGGTGCGGCGGCGATAGTTGGCTTCTGCGCAAACGACTTGCGACGAACGTCATTGCTATCGCGCGGATGGCACCTCGCCGGTCTCGTGGCGGCAAGTGACCGGGACACAGCGCTTCGCCGATTTATCGATCTCAACCCTGAAACATCTAGTCTGCGGTCGCCGGCGGCGCGACGCTAAAAGGCACACATGGAGACCATTGTAATCGATTACGGTTCGGGCAATCTGCTTTCCGTAGCGAAAGCACTCGAACGCGCGGGGCGAGAAGCGGAAATCAACGGAACGGTGACAGTAAGCCAAGAAACGGGAGCAGTTGATCGTGCTGACCATATTGTTCTTCCTGGCGTTGGAGCGTTTGGCGATTGCGCAAATGGGCTTCGCACCCTACCAAAAATGGTCGACGCGTTAGAACGGAACATACGACAGAAAAAAAAACCTTTTCTTGGCATCTGCGTTGGCATGCAATTGATGGCGGACCGGGGACTGGAGCATGGAAGCCATGAGGGACTAGGATGGATCCAGGGCGTCGTAAGACCCCTCGCGCCTCTGAAAAGCGAGCTGAAAATCCCGCACATGGGATGGAATGTGTTCGAAACGACACCCGCATCGTCACATCCAGTGCTGTCAAATTTTGTAGGACCTACACATGCTTATTTCGTTCACAGCTATTCAATACACTGTCGAAATGACACCGATGTGTTGGCCACTTCAGACTATGGTGGCCAATTTCCCGCTGTCGTCGGTAAAGACAATATGATTGGAACACAGTTTCATCCAGAAAAAAGCCAAACCGCCGGATTAAAACTGCTTCACAATTTTCTGAAATGGGACGGGGAAGTCACCTGATGACGAACGTGAAGACCGCAATAGAAGCACTTGAGGAAGTTACCGACGAAGATCTCGAGGATCTCTGTGATGCAGCCGAATCAGCCATTCTAGACGGTGGTGGCTTTGGCTGGTTGAAGCCCCCGCCAAGAGCAGTTCTTGGTCGATATTTCCGAGGGGTAGTGCTAGTTCCAGAGCGACACCTTTTTGTCGGCCGACTAGAAGATCGGGTGTCCGCCGCGATCCAGTTGCAGGAGCCCCCTCGCAATAATGAAGCACAATCCCATGCAGCAACTTTGACAACGCTGTTTGTTTCCCCGTGGGCCCGCGGACATGGTATTGGCCCGCGGCTTATCCAAGCTGTAGAAGGGCGCGCGACGGATTTAGGATACTTGCGTCTTAACTTTGACGTGCGGGCAACTCAGGTCGATGCAGTCCGGCTATTCGAGCACCTGGGCTTCGAACATTGGGGCACAGACCCAGCCTATGCAGTGGTCGACGGGAAACTGATTCCGGGACATTATTATTCCAAACAACTGAGAAATCTGCCCAAAAAGAAAAAGACGAAAAACCGAAAGAAAAATACGCAATGATCCTTTTTCCTGCGATTGACCTTAAGGATGGCGCTTGTGTCCGTTTGATACGAGGTGAGATGAGCAGATCCACTACATTTAATAATGATCCCGCTGCGCAAGCACGCGAATTCATGGAGGCAGGCTTTGAATGGATCCACATTGTTGATCTTAATGGTGCGTTTTCCGGTAAACCTGTCAACACAGACGCTGTTTCGGCCATCATCAACGCCGTCGATTGTCCGGTTCAGCTCGGTGGCGGTATCCGCAGTATGAAAACTGTTGCGCGCTGGCTCGAAGCCGGCGTACAGCGCGTAATCCTCGGCACGGTAGCGCTCAAACAACCTGATCTAGTGCGGCGCGCCTGCGAACGGTACCCAGGGCGTGTCGTTCTCAGCATCGATGCCCGAGACGGCATGGTCGCGGTTGAGGGCTGGGCCGAAATTTCAGAAATGACAGCACCAGATCTTGCCAAGCAATTCGAGAACGATGGTGTGGCCGCAATTGTTTACACTGACATAAATCGGGATGGCGCCATGAAGGGTGTAAATGTCAAGGCCACGGTTGATATGGCCTCCGCAATTACAACCCCTGTTATTGCTTCTGGCGGCGTGCGCGGGCTCTCTGATCTTGAAGACCTAAAAGCTTTCGAAGACACTGGCATCGAGGGTATAATTTCTGGGCGGGCGATTTACGACGGGCGCCTAGATCCCCACGAAGCGCTTGAGCTACTGAAATTTTAGCATGTTGAAGGCGCGGATAATCCCCTGTCTCGATGTAAAGGACGGACGTACGGTAAAGGGGGTAAATTTCGTTGATCTGGTAGACGCAGGTGATCCCGTCGAACAGGCAAAGTTTTATGACGAGCAGGGCGCCGATGAGCTTACATTTCTCGACATTACAGCGAGCCACGAAAATCGCGACACTATCTTTGACGTGGTCAATCGGACTGCGGAACAGTGCTTCATGCCCCTGACAGTCGGCGGCGGTGTCCGCCAAGTAGAAGATATCCGAAAACTTCTCTTAGCCGGCGCTGACAAGGTTTCGATCAACACGGCTGCTGTACACCGCCCAGAGTTTGTTGGTGAAGCAGCAGAAAAATTTGGGTCGCAATGCATTGTTGTAGCAATCGACGCCCGGTCTACCGGCCCCAACAAATGGGAAATCTTTACTCATGGCGGACGCGAATCCACAGGAATTGACGCGATTGATTGGGCGGGGAAAATGGCAAACTTGGGGGCAGGAGAGATTTTGCTTACATCAATGGACCGCGACGGCACCCGATCAGGTTTCGATATTGAGTTAACGCGCGCTTTGTCAGATTCGGTTCAGATACCGGTGATTGCCTCTGGCGGTGTTGGAACGCTTGATCACCTTGTAGAGGGAATTCGGGACGGACATGCAAGCGCGGTGCTCGCAGCATCGATTTTCCATTTTGGAGAATTTTCAATCATTGAAGCAAAAGCCCACATGGCGGCCGCAGGCGTGGCAGTTCGGCCACCCGGATGATATCTTAATGGAAAGTCTCAATATTGGAAAGTAACTTAGACTTTTGCGCTGCTAGTATGAAACCGATCAATCCACAACTAGGCCGGATCGTCGTAAGAAGTTTAAAAATATAGTTATCGAACGAATAGACAGTGACTGCACAATCTGATATCGCGTCCACATGACCGATTCTGGCAACATAGATTCTACAATTGAAAGGCTGTACAAGACGATTGCTGGTCGCGTGGATTGGGACCCAGACTCGTCCTATACGGCGCAACTGTTGAAAAACGGAAATGAAAAAATAGCCCAAAAACTCGGCGAAGAAGCCGTGGAAGCAGTTGTAGCTGCGGTCGCGAATGACCGGGACGCCATAATTCGTGAGAGCGCCGATTTATTATACCACCTATTAGTCACTTGGGTTAATTCCGGGATCGCTCCTGAACATGTAATAGCGGAATTAGAAAGGCGCGAAGGTGTGTCCGGAATAGCGGAAAAAGCCGCACGAGAGACTGTTGAATGATTTATGATGAACAAAACGTTTTTGCAAAGATCTTGCGGGGCGACCTTCCCTGCACAAAAGTGCATGAAACGAACCATTCCCTCGCATTCCATGACATAGCGCCCCAGGCAAAAACCCATGTGTTAGTAATTCCCAAGGGAGCTTACGTGTCGTGGGACGATTTTTCGGCTAATGCGACCGGAGAAGAACAAGCCGACTACGTGGCCGCTATTGGCGCGACGGCCCGCAAACTTGGAATCGATACATCCGGCTACCGTATATTAGCTAATCATGGCCGCGATTCTCACCAAGAAGTGCCTCACCTGCACGTTCACATTCTTGCGGGCCAGCCGCTGGGGCCGATGCTTGAGGGTGGTGATCTGCCGCCCAGCGCCAATTATTTTCGGCAAAAATAACACACGGAGAAGCAAAGACGCTCCACTGCACGCCGCCTGATTACGCTTTTCGCCACTAAATTATTTATAAAAATTTAGACCAGTACATCGGGAGACAGATTAGTATCCTTGATAATTAATCAAATGGAAGCACTTATGCTAACACTCTATGATAGCACTACGTCGGTTTGCGCGATCAAGATACGCTTGGCGCTGCACGAAAAACTCATCCCTTTCCAGAGTCATAATATAGATCTTCGCTCCGGAGATCAGTTCGACCCAGACTATCTTAAGCTAAATCCAAACGCTGTCGTGCCGACCTTAGTGGACGACGGATGCGTAATCATAGAATCTTCAGTAATACTGAATTACGTCGATGATATTCACCCGACCCCCTCTCTGGTGCCCGTTGATGTCTATGACCGGTCTCAGATGCGCCTTTGGATGAAACGCATAGATGAAGTGGTTCACCCCGCCACCGGTAACTTGACCCATGCAACCGCTTATCGGCAAGGATTTCTAAAACTCAGCAAAGAAGCCCAAGTCGCACGTTTGGACAGGATACCTGATGAAAACCGCCGCTCACGTTTTGCCCAAGTATACGAGCATGGTCTCCAAGCGCCCGCGGCTATAGGCGCAGTTAAGTCGATTAACACGCTGATTGCGGACATGGAAAAGGCGCTTACAAAGTCCGAATACCTCGCCGGTCCAAAATATAGCCTAGCCGATTGCGCAGTAACACCATACGCAAACCGGCTGTTTGATCTCGGCCTACTTAAACTGTGGGCAAGTCAAGCGCCGCACGTACTCCGATGGTATGATGCCATCCGAGAACGCCCCAATTTTACTCCCGCCATAACAGCCTATCTCACCGATGCGGACCGATTTTTGTTCGAAACGGTGGATACCGAAACACCTAACCGAGTGCGAGAAATCATCGACGGCGGCTGAAATCGGCTGTGTAGGAGAATTGCGTTGATTGGGAATTCAAAGGACTTAATCTATTCCGTTCACTGGCGGATTTCACAGTTGATAGTCCAATTAACATCTCCCTGTTTAGCGCGGGCTTTATAACTCACCCGTTTTCCCTCTAACTGGCCGCGCACGGCATCAATCAGCCCATTGCGGACACCTAGGGGCAAATCCTCAAATTCAAGACTAACTAAAACAGGGTTTTTTGTTTTATTCGTAACGCTCTTCGTGGTTTTTTTCTTATTTGTAGAGTTGGTCTTCTTTCCCCAAATATCGTCCCATCCAGATTTATATTCGGGCGTCTTGATATTGCTAAAATAGCCGTAATGGCCAACCGCTGCGCCGCCAACCGACTCTTTTGCCGATTTACCACCGCTATTTGCAGAGTTAGATGGTGTAGGGGATGAGTCAGACGTTTTGGCGTCAGATTTTACCTTCGTATCGGACTTAGTCTCGGGGTTTTTAGACATAGATTTGCTATCGCTCATAATAAGCCACCGCACAATATGGTCAACGAAAGTGGCGGATACACCGAATAGGCTCTCGGCGTATTTCTCCACTGATAAATTCGAGTAGATGCCGCGTCGATGTTCATTTCCGGTCTTTTCGAACCATAACCTTGAACGCGTAATCAAAATCGATCAAGGGGCGACCTATATCTCGTTTGAGCATTTCAAACAACCGTGAATTCCACAAGACCACATCAGGACGGGATGTTAAATCCTCATGGCAATCGCGCCTCGATAGCATCCCAAAGAAGCCTCTCAACCTGCACGTCATCTAAACGGTTTATCTCCTGAATTCCGGTGGGGGACGTCACATTAATCTCAGTCAAGTAATCACCAATTACATCGATACCGACAAAGGTTAGGCCACGCTCGACAAGCGCTGGTCCCAATTGGTCACAAATCTCTCGTTCACGTGCTGTTAATTCAGTCTTTCTAGCACCTCCACCAGCGTGGAAGTTTGCACGGGCATCACCCCTAGCAGGAATGCGAGCGACACCGCCGGCCGGCATGCCATCCACCAAGATAATGCGCTTGTCTCCTTGGCGGACCTCTGGCAGGTAACGCTGCACAATAAAAGCTTCTCGGTATTTCTGATCAAACATCTCCAGAAGCGCCCCCAGATTTTCGTCATCAGGTTTAAGGTGAAAAACATCTGCCCCACCATTGCCGAAAAGTGGCTTGACTATAATACTCCCGTGCTCGCTGCGAAAATCTTCAATCGCTTGTCGATCGCGCGTTATCAAAGTATCCGGCAACAAACCCTGGAAATGAGTTACGAAAAGTTTTTCTGGTGCGTTGCGCACCTCTTTTGGGTTGTTAACCACAAGTGTATTTGGATGGATGTGCTCTAGTAAATGAGTCGCTGTAATGTAGCTCATATCAAAAGGTGGATCTTGGCGCATTAGCACAACATCAACACTCGCAAGATCTAGTAACTCCTCGGAACCGAGGGTAAAATGATTACCACTCTCTCGCCGGACTTGCATGGGCTGTGCTCGGGCAAACAGCATACCGTCGCGAAACACCAACGCGTTAGGCACATAGTGGAATAAGTCGCAGCCTCGCGCTTGTGCCTCGATCGCCAACATAAAGGTCGAATCTGCTTCGATATCGATCGACTCGACGTGATCCATTTGGAACGCGACAGCTAGGCTCATAGAAAATTCTCCGATTAGCTCGATACTATTTTTGCCCTCTGGTGCCATTCAAATCAATGGGGCACCGACCATGGAGAGCTGCAAAGGTATCAATATCCTTTTGAATCCCGCGCTCAGGGAACCATTCTTTCAAGTATTATTTATGGCCCGATCCCTTTGAGAACCAGCGCAGGGACCGAGCTATAACAAATAGCGTCCGAGCAGTTTTCTCAAATAAGCTATTTAAAAGGCCCAAAAAATTAGTTCAGAAACCTCTTCAACTTTTGAATTGCTGACGCTGCCTCCTGTTGCATAGCTTCGGACGGTGCGTGCTCGAATAGCGCTCGAAACGCCTCTATCGCAGCACCGTAGTTTCCGGTCCTAGACTGAAGAACGCCCAACTCTCGCCACAGAAAAGGAGATCCAGGGGCAAACAATAGCATGCTATCAACAACACGGATCGCTTTGTCAAAGCGACCAGCGCACTCATGGCGGGTTTTAATATTGGTCTGCAATCGGATTAAGATATCTCGATTTTTCGCCGCCTCATAGTGCTCGGGAACAAGCTCTGCATCCAGTCCTATGGTTACCTTGAGCAGGTCCCTTAAATCCAAAGCCGTCCGTTCAACGCCACCGTTGAATGGATCTACAATTTTTCGTTCACGCCCTTGCCCCATTCGGATTAAAAAATGCCCGGGGAAATTCAAGCCGTCCGCTGAATATCCGCAAGAGCGAGCCGTTTGTAGAAGCAGAATCCCAAGAGCGACAGGCAAACCTTTTTTCCGGTCGATCACACGCATAAGATTTGCGTTCTGAATATCATCGTAAGTTAGGGTGTCGCCGGTGTAGCCATGCGAACAAAAAATTACCTGGTTTATTGCGCCTTTAAGGTCTTCACCCCTGGCAAGCGCGTTGTTTACCTCATCGCTCAATTGTTGAATATGCGCTTTATACCAGCCAGTTTCAACGCACGGCCTTTGGAGTGCAGCGAGAGCAAGTGCGCCCGCGGCAAGGTCTATATCCGCGTCATCACGGGTTGCGATGTCACGTAAGATATATTCCGGGTGGCTATTCGGTATCACGATTTGAAATCAGTCACTCTTTTAATGCGCACATAGCTCACTACTTTCCGCACATAATTTATGCTCCGGGCATGGTTGAGAACCCTATCCAATTCCTGAGTGTTTTGGGCGATACCAATGAGGAACACTTTGCCGCGAACAGCATCGATAGAATAGTTAATCGACGACACTTGCTTATCGAACAAGAGCCGTGACTTTAACTGTGCGATTATCCACTTATCACGGCCATAGCCTTTAAGGCCATTGGAATCCCCTAGCTCAATCTCGTTGATAACTTCAACCACACCTTCCGCCCTCCAGGCAAGCCGAACGGCGCGCGCGCGCATTTCAGATGTATCTAGCACTCCGGTGAGAAGCACCCGCCCCAAATAAACCTGAAAACCAATTTTGCGCCACAAACGTTCATCATCTTCAGCATAAAGTGCGTTAAGACGCAGCCGAATGGCCGTATCATCTGCGGCGAGAGCAATTCCACGCTCTTCCATCGCCGCTGTACCAGCCGCCGCACCGACCCCAACGAAAGTCCCAGTGCAGCCAGAAAGTGAAACACCTGTTAGAAAGGCAAACGCAACCGCTGTGAAGATAGTTAGGGGTCGGTTCCAAAACATGGTATGCCTTTCTTATTGGCCCGCGCTGCTAAAGACCTGCACGAGGAAGATTAAAGGTTAGACCGACCATATGCTTCACTAAATTTTTCCATTCGTGTGATCTGGCCCAAAAATATTTAAATGCTTAGTCGACTTCTCGCCAGCAAATAGTGACGCACCAATACGTTAGATCGCCTGCAGCCTATGTTTTCTTTTACATTGGCATAGATATTATCCTGATAGTTAGGCTTCCACCCGGGCTTAAACAATACTATTCGTTATCGATCCTTGCTATCGAGTTCACGTGCTATTTCGAGTGCGCGGCGATACACAGTCCTGCGGGGGGCGCCAGAGGCCGACGCAACGGTTGCAGCAGCATCACGAACTGACATATGCACAAGCGCCTCAGCCAGCAGAGAATCCAGGTCCGTTAAGTCGAGTGACATGTCAGCAGCTGGGCCTACCACAACAACTATTTCGCCCTTGGGTGGATTTTCATTCCGATATTTCACGGCAAGTTCACAAAGAGATCCACGTGTCACCTCTTCATAACGCTTTGTAAGCTCGCGAGCGACTGCGACAGGCCGTTCACCAAGCACATCTGCTAGCGTCGATAGCGACGCACCTAGACGGCGTGGCGACTCAAGAAATATCAACGTTGCGCGAATAGTTGCAAATTCCCTTATGGTAGCACGGCGCGCATTTTCCTTTGTCGGCAAATATCCAACGAACAGAAATCGGTCGCTAGGAAGTCCAGACAATACTAGTGCCGCCATCGGAGACGCCGGCCCCGGCGCCGCAGTAACGTAGAGTCCCGCCTCTACCGCTGCCGCAACAAGTTTATACCCAGGGTCGGAAACCAGCGGCGTCCCGGCATCGGAGACCAGCGCAACAATCTCTCCATCTTTTAGGCGTCTAATCAGGTCGTGACGAACTGATGGGGGGCTGTGATCGTGGTAGGCTAACATACGGGATGTGATACCCTTTTTTGCCAGCAATTTTCCTGTTACCCGCGTGTCCTCGCAAGCAATGAGGGTTGCTGACGCCAAGATTTCCTCTGCACGTTTTGTTAAATCGCCCATATTACCGATTGGTGTGGAAACGACGTAAAGACCGGAACGAATAACGGAAGGAGGGCGTTTACTGCGGTCCGGCACATCGTTAGGCTGTATTTGGCTGGTTTCCGTGGAAACAAGATGGTCGCGGTTGTCAGGGATCGGAAACATAAATGACGCTTTTTTTTCACCTTCACCGTGTCAGAGCTACTTGCATTATTTTAGCTACGGTATTTCTCGTAGGTTGCCAGAATACGACAACTGAGTTGAGAGGCAATGGTCTCGTTTTAGGTAATAAAGCGAATGAGCCAAAATTAAGAACACCAAAAACTACCGATCCAGTGCTCGTCCGCGCCCCAAAGGCACATCCTACGCAGGTTCCAAAGCCTATTCCACCCAAGCGGGCGGCAGCGAGCAAAAGAGTTGTGCTCACCCCTCCAGAGAATATTAATGCGCAGGTACGGGTAGGGCTCCTTTTACCCTTGAGTGGCCCACGCAGCTCTGTTGGTCAGACCTTGCTGGATGCCGCGCTGCTAGCAGTTTTCGATATCGCCAATGAAAATTTCGTTCTTGTGCCAATCGATACTAAGGGATCGCCGGATGGAGCGGAAATTGCCGCGCAGGAAGCTGTCGCGGCCGGCGTCAAGCTAGTTATAGGGCCAGTATTTTCTGAGTCTGTGCGGCGGGCGGCCCCCACAATACTCGACGCTGGACTGAATATGATAGCTTTTTCAAACGATCGGTCCGTTGCACAACCTGGTGTCTTTTTGTCGGGGCTTCTCCCCGAGACACAGATCGATAGAGTGGTTCGTTTTGCGAGCTCTCGCGGATTACGAAAGATTGCAGCGCTAGTCCCTCCTGGCCCGTTCGGCGCAAGTGTCGTTAGGACATTACAGCTAGCAGCAATGGCCACTGGAATGGAGGTCACACGCATTCTGGAATACGGAAATACACCAGAAAAAATTGCTGCAGCAATCCGCAGTATTAGCGATTATGACGATCGGCGGAATGCGTTATTAAAACTTCGAGAAGACCTAGAAGGACGAGAAGACGAGGGTTCGCGCAGTGCGCTCGAACGCCTAGATATTCTTGAAACCCTCGGCCCAACTCCATTCGATGCGCTTTTGGTAGCAGCATCTGGTAACGATCTTATTAATGCCGCAGCTCAGTTAGGAAATTACGATATCGATACTAAACGGACACGAATTTTGGGAACATCAGCCTGGGCAATAGAAAGTACCGGGCGCGAGCCTTCCTTGGTAGGGGCCTGGTTCGCAACCCCACCTTTGGATGTGGCATCAGAGTTTTCAATAAAATTTCGTGACATGTTCGAAGCCACGCCCCCCGCAATAGGATCATCGGCTTATGATCTTGTCGCACTCGCAGCTATTCTTGGATCTAGAGACGGGGGTCCGAATTATGATCGAAATACCTTGACGTCTGAGGCAGGTTTTGTGGGAGTCAGTGGGCTTTTTCGGTTTAAACCTAGTGGTTTAGTGGAGCGTGGTTTAGAAGTGCGAGAAGTTCAAGCGCGCGGCAGCAGGGTTTTACATCCGGCACGAGGGCAATTTAACGATCAGACTAATTAGCCAAATGCCGGCGCTAACGCTGCGATGACGCCGTTTAGCCTCAGCCTGCCAAGGTTAGTCGTTCGAAGGCCCTTTTCATCTAATTCAACTAAACCAGCGTTCACCAACGCTTCAGCGTTGCTCTGATCTATGCTCGCATCAAGCTGTTTGCCAGTCTGAATAGCAAAAAGATCTCGGTCGACTCCGGTGGACATTCGCAATCCCATCATAAGGCACTCGGTTATGTGTTCCGCTTTCGGAATAAGTTCAAAATTTCTGGTCGCATGTCCAGTTTTCGCTACGGCGGAAAGCCAATTCATCGGCAGGGAGACTTGTTCTGTCCGAAAACGATCGCCTTTTATTGTCAACCGCCCATGTGCACCCGGACCGAGCCCGACATAGTCTCCACCCCGCCAATAAGTTAAGTTATGCCGACTTTCCTGGCCCAAAACAGCATAATTGGAAATTTCATATGAACAAAATCCGCTTTCCGAGGTTAATTCAGAGGTTTTTTCGTATAAATCAGCGGAAAGATCATCGTCAGGCATTCTAAAGATGCCCTTCTTATGCTCCGCAAAAAAAGGGGTGCCTTTCTCTATCGTTAACTGATAAAGCGATAAATGCCCGGTATCGAAAGACAGCGCCTGCTGGAGCTGTCCTGCCCAAGACTTAACACTTTGGTCAGGAAGTGCATAAATTAAGTCAAAAGAAACGCGATTAAAATGGTGCTGGGCTAAAGCAATAGCGTTTTGAGCCTCATTACCCGTGTGGGACCTGCCGAGAAAAGCCAGATCGCAGTCGCGAAAAGATTGTACACCAAGGGAAACTCTGTTAACGCCGGCAGACCTAAAGTCAGCAAACTTTTGGGTCTCAACGGAAGAGGGGTTTGCTTCAAGCGTGATTTCAATGTTGGGTGCAACATTCCAATAAGTATCCAGGGCCTCAATCACAGCCGCTGTTGTCTCAGGGAGCATCAATGAAGGAGTCCCCCCGCCAAAAAACACCGTTTCAAGGCGGCGGCCTCTGGTGATATTGCCATAATGATCTAATTCCCTTAGCAGGCTCGATCGCCATGCCGCGTGATCTACCGCGCCAGTTAAATGGGAATTAAAATCGCAGTAGGGGCATTTGGAGATACAAAACGGCCAATGCACATAAAGGCCAAACCCCCCGGGAACACTGTTCATTTGGGGGTATGTTTTAGTCTTGTTCATAATGAATAAACGACCGCTATCAAGGCTCTCGGAAACAAGCGGCAATCAATTTACGGAAGGCAATCGCGCGATGACTCTTTGCATGTTTCTCCTCTGCGGAGATTTCGCCGTAGGTACCGGCGTCACCGTCTCCGAGAAACATAGGATCATAACCAAAACCCCTT
>CAJWSW010000044.1 GCA_913046035.1 uncultured Alphaproteobacteria bacterium
AAGGCGACCATATGGAGGCATATTGTGCTGCCTGCGGGCAGCCGCCTCGGATTTAATGAAAGCATCTCGGTCGCCTCCGACCAACGCTCTCATGACCGGATGCTCGGGCTGAAATGTTTGTAATAACACAGTCCCAGAGCGTCTTGCCCTCCCTGCCCGACCCGATACCTGATGCAACAATTGATAAGTACGTTCGGCCGCACGGAGATCACCACCTGCAAGGCCAAGATCAGCATCGATCACGCCGACCAGCGTCAATAAAGGGAAATGAAATCCTTTCGCCATTATCTGAGTACCAATGAGCAAATCAATCTCACGCTCGCGCATACGCTTTACTAATAGCTGAGCTTCGGCGGCCTTGCGGACAGTGTCGCTTGACATAATTTCACATCGAGCATCTGGGAATTTGTCGCCAACTTCTTCAGCTAGACGCTCGACACCAGGCCCACAGGCCGCGAAGCGTTCCTCAGCTTCGCAAGACGGACAAGATTTTGGCAGCGGCGCGGTGTAACCGCAGTGGTGACATTGCAGACGATCATATAAACGGTGTTCAACCAACCAAGAGGTACATTGAGGGCACTCAAGCCTGTAACCGCAAGCTCGGCAAAGGGTCAACGGCGCATAACCGCGACGATTTAAAAAGAGCATTGCCTGCTCACCTGCCATTAACGTCTCGCAAACGGCTCTTTCCAGCGTCGGTGACAGCCAATTCTGAGGATCCAAATTCTCTTGGCGCATATCAATAGCATTAATTATAGGCAGAGACGCTCCGGCAAACCGTTCGCGCAAAGATAAATATCGGTACTTTCCCCGCCAGACATTATCAACAGTTTCTAGCGATGGGGTAGCCGAGGCGAGCACCAAAGGGACATCTTCGATGTGAGCCCTCACCACTGCCATGTCACGCGCATTATAGACGACGCCTTCGTCTTGTTTAAAGCTGCTATCATGTTCTTCATCGATAACAATCAAACCAAGGTCCCTGAACGGCAACATTAGCGCGGAGCGTGCACCGACGACTAACTTCGCCTCGCCCCGCAATATAGCTCGCCAGTTGCGTCGCCGCTCCGACATAGGCAGATCTGAATGCCATACTACAGGTAATGTGCCAAAGCGTTGTTCAAAACGCCCCAGCCAGTCCGCTGTAAGCGCAATTTCAGGAAGTAGGACAATCACCTGCTGGTTAGCATAAAGTGCTGCTGCAATCGCCTCAAAATATACTTCTGTCTTACCCGAACCAGTCACCCCATCTAAAAGTGTCACCGAATATCCTTTTGTAACCGCTGCAATTAGCTCCTTTGCGACAGCAGATTGCGCCTCAGATAATGTTACACCAACCCTGCAAGGATCTGGCCGATTTACCGGCTTTTTCTCTTCGACTAAAATCGCCTGAAGAATACCCACGTCCACCATTCCACGAACAACGGAGGGCGACGTTTTAGCAGCACAACTGAGTTCGGCAGCCGACCCGGGACCAATTTGTGTTAATACTTTTAAAATTCGGCGACGGGCGGTAGTTAAACGCGCACCGGCTGGGAGTGATTCGCTTTTTTCCGTAACACCCGGCACTAAGTCATAAATGGTAATCTTCTTCGGCGGCTGTAGCGCTTGGGGCACGCTCATAGTCATGCGTAGTACATTCCCAAGACGCGCGAGTGTGTATCCAGCGACCCACTCAATAAATAAAATCAAGTTTTTAGGCATGGGAGGAAGATCCAGTAATACACTGATTTCCCGTAATTTTTGGGTTTCCACATCACCCCTTGCTGAACCCCACACCACCCCAATCACACTGCGGGCGCCTAAGGGTACTTGAACATAAGATCCTCGAACAACTGATATATTTTTTGGAACGATGTAATCGTATGACGCGGTCAAAGGCAGCGGCAAAAGAACGCTGACGATATTATCGAGTTCAGTCTGAGGACGTATAGAAAGGCCCGGTTCCATCAAGTACACTCTATCTTAGTACATCGGAGTAGCCAAACAGCTGGCAAATGCTTCGAAATCTCACCCCCAAAAATCACTCGGGGCAAGCATAAACAGAAGGAATACAATGAAATTTTTCGTGGACACCGCAGATGTTAACGAGATCCGCGATCTCGCGTCTACGGGGCTGGTAGACGGTGTTACCACCAACCCCTCACTAATCGCAAAGTCGGGTCGAAATTTTATAGAAGTCATTCAAGAAATCTGTGAACTGGTTGACGGGCCCGTCAGCGCAGAAGTAGCGGCGACAGATTACGAGATTATGTTAGAGGAAGGAAAAAAGCTCGCAGGTCTCGCGCCCAATGTAACGATCAAGGTTCCCCTTACACCTGACGGGCTTAAAACTTGCAAAGCTCTGTCTGATGATGGAAGAAAGGTAAACGTAACGCTGTGTTTCTCTGCCGGTCAGGCTATCCTTGCGGCTAAAGCAGGAGCTGCCTACATCTCGCCCTTCGTTGGCAGGCTAGACGATATCAGCAGCGATGGCATGAGTCTTATCGATGATATTTGTGCCATTTACGCCAACTACCCAGAAATCAACACCGAGGTCTTGGTAGCCTCCATCCGCAGTCCCAACCATGTTGTCGAGGCTGCTAAAATGGGTGCAGACGTATGCACACTCCCGCCAACTGTGCTCCGTCAGCTATTCACGCATCCACTTACGAGTGCGGGGTTGGCGGCGTTCCTCTCGGACTGGGCCGAAACTGGCCAGCAGATCCTAGACCCCTGACATGAGCAGATCGAGAGACGATACCCCCCAAATACCATCTGATGAGCTTACAGCGGAAATGGTATCGACGTGGCTGCGCCGACATCCTGATTTCATGCAAAAAAACCCGGAAATATTGGCTTTCTTGACGCCGCCTGAATTCAAACGGGGCGAACGCATCCTTGATATGCAACAATTTATGTTAGACCGGGTACAGAAAGAATTGGCCGACCTGCGTCGTCGCGAAAAAAAGTTAATCCAAACGGTAGAGGGTAATGCTGCCGGTCAGTCCAAAATCCACAATGCAGTTATCGCCATAGTAGAGACGGCGGATATTCACGCTCTAAGCGCGCTAATACGAGCTAAGCTCCCGGCTATACTAGATCTTGAAGCTGCTGTTCTATGCATCGAACAAACTGGAGCCCTTGCTTTGGCGGGAGCAAACGTCATTGGAGCCGGCGGGATATCTAACATGCTCGGCCGCGAAGCCCGGGTTCTGCTGCAAAACGAAACATCCGGCGAAACTCTTGTATTCGGAGATGAAGCAGAGCGCGTAAGGTCAGTGGCTTTTTTGCGACTACGAACTATTGGACATACGCCGGAGATGTTGTTAGCGCTTGGATCAGGACGGGACGACGGTTTTGACCCGCGCCAAGCAACAGATTTAATCTTATTTCTTGCGGACATCTTAGAAGCACGACTAAAGCAATGCCTGGGGCCAAAAAATTAATTCGCTTCTATGCCGCGCGAGACTTAGTCACGGCACTAGAAGACTGGCGAATCTGGTTAGAAACGGAACGCCGAACCTCCCGCCATACGGTCGACGCTTATTGCCGGGATATCTCTTTCTTTATTAACTTCTTGCATACTTACCACAATGAAACACCGACCCTTAATACTTTGAAAGAACTTAAACCGGCTGATATCCGGGCATGGCTGGCCGCGCGTCTCAATGAGGGCCTATCCCGCACATCCATCACCCGCGCGATGTCGGCACTTCGAAATCTGTTCCGCTTTCTTAACCTTACAGACCGTATCGACAACCAATCATTAGCCGCGGTGAGGGCACCGAAACCCGCAGAGACTGTTCCCAAGCCAATTAGTCCCAATGATGCACTATTGCTGATGCGACGCGCTATGGAGATCGCATCGAACCGTTGGATCGGTGCCCGCGATGTAGCAATTCTTGCCATGCTTTATGGATGCGGTCTGCGGATTGATGAGGCATTAAACCTTGACCAAGAAGACGCTCCCACAAACGATATTATTACGATAACTGGCAAGGGAGGAAAGGAACGTATCGTTCCTGTCCTACCCGAAGTTATAGACGCTGTGTTGAAGTACCGAGATGTTTGCCCATTCCCAACTGCAGCAGGAAATCCTCTGTTTTACGGTGTCCGCGGTTCCCGCCTAAACGCTGGGGTTATGCAACGGACTGTCAGAATGCTGCGCGCCGACCTAAGCTTACCAGAAACAGTAACCCCGCATGCACTACGTCACAGCTTTGCAACGCACCTTTTAGCTGGTGGCGGTGACCTACGCACCATACAAGAGTTGCTCGGTCACGCATCACTATCAACAACGCAGCGCTATACCAATGTTGATACGAAAAAACTGACAGAAGTCTACACCCGGTCCCATCCTCGTGCAGTCACCCGATAGCAAGAATATTTGTTGGTTTAGGATCGCAAGCCTTGATTTAAAACACTGTGGCGTCGAATTTCCGCGTCAGCACTATCAAATTGTTTATTATCGTCTTCTGGTAAATAGCGGTCTTAGGTGCCTTGGCAACAGGATTGATCATTAGCTTTAAGGAGATTGAAGTGATGATTGCAGCCGAAAGGTTTAGCGCGACAGCATTTTTCCGTTGAGCGCACCCTCAGGAAGCCCAATTGCGAGCAACTCGCTGGAACAGAATAAGAAACGTAATGCGCGTCTTTGGGACACCCCAAAAAATAGGATCGGCTGTCGCTCCTCCACGATTCCACTGTTAGATGTGGATAGGCGATCCTTCGACACCAAGAGCTGCCTCCTTTATCGCTTCATTCAGGGTCGGGTGGGCGTGGCAAGTCCGCGCAATATCCTCAGAAGATGCACCAAATTCTATTGCAAGGGCTAACTCAGCGATCATCGTCCCAGCATCAGGACCAATGATGTGAACTCCGAGAACTTCATCGGTGGAGGCATCGGCAAGGATCTTCACGAAACCGTCTGTGCTGCCGTTGGCGCGTGCGCGTGAATTCGCCATAAAGGGGAAACTGCCAATTTTGTAGGTGAGACCTGCATCCTGAAGCTGCTCTTCCGTTTTCCCGACAGAGGCCACTTCCGGCCACGTATACACCACAGCAGGGATAGCATCGTAATTGATATGAGACACCTTTCCCGCCAGGTGCTCAACACATGCAATACCCTCTTCCTCCGCCTTGTGAGCCAGCATAGCGCCCGGAATTACATCGCCGATCGCATAAATACCGTCAACATTTGTTTTAAAGTGGTCATCGACCTGTATTACCCCGCGTTTGTCCATCTCAATGCCAACTTCTTGGAGACCAAGCCCTTCTGTAAATGGGATTCGACCGATTGACACGAGAACAACGTCGCATTTGATGTCATCGACGTCACCACCATCTGCCGGCTCGACCGAGAGTGTTACCTGAGTCTTGGAGACTTGCGCCCTGGTAACCCTAGTGCTGAGCTTAAACTCGATGCCCTGCTCACGCAGGGTTTTCTGCAAGGTTGTTCCAAGCTCGTTATCCATATTAGGCACAATGGTGTCGAGGAACTCAACAACTGTCACCTTTGATCCCAATCGCCTCCAAACAGACCCCATTTCGAGGCCGATATAACCGCCTCCCACCACGACAAGGTGCTTTGGCACCTTAGTTAACGATAACGCCCCAGTTGAAGAAACGATCCTTTCTTCGTCAATTTCAACACCGGGCAATGGCGCCACATCGGATCCTGTAGCGATAATAATGTTTCTAGTCGTGAAGGTTTCTGACCCGTTTTCACCAACCACCTCGACTTCTCCAGGTTTTAGAATCCTAGCGGAGCCCCTAATGCTTTTGACCTTATTTTTTTTAAAAAGGAAACCAATACCCTTTGTCAGGTCCTCAACGACTTTATCTTTGCGCGCCATCAAGGCCTTCAAATCCAATTCTACCTTTCCAACCTTAACCCCATGGTTTGCAAGATGTTTACTGACTTCTTCGTATTTTTCTGACGAATGCAATAGCGCCTTGGAGGGGATACAGCCTATATTTAGACATGTTCCCCCCGCGGTCGCGCGCTTTTCTATACAGGCAGTCTTGAGACCGAGCTGTGCACCTCTGATCGCCGCCACATAACCGCCAGGGCCCGCACCAATTACAATCAAGTCGAAATCGAAGTCGGTCATCACTTTTGCCTCTTCTTAAACGGCTAGAAGAATCCGCTCGGGATCTTCGATGCATTCCTTTACGCGGACGAGAAACATCACCGCCTCGCGCCCATCGATAATTCGGTGATCATAAGACAGTGCAGCGTACATCATCGGCCGGACCTCAACCGAGTCTCCAACTGCTACTGGACGACGGTCGATTTTGTGCATACCAAGAATGCCCGTCTGCGGCGGGTTGATGATCGGCGTCGACATGAGCGAGCCATAAACGCCACCATTTGTGATCGTAAAAGTGCCGCCAGTTAAATCGTCCATGCCGAGTCTACCCTCACGAGCCCGACTACCCAAAACTGTAATACCTTTTTCAACATCGGCAAAAGACCGTTCGTCTGCGTCTCGCAACACTGGCACGACTAAGCCCTGATCTGTGCCAACCGCCACGCCAATATCATAATAATTTTTATAGATTATTTCATCGCCATCGACCTCGGCGTTAACCGCGGGAATTTCTTTCAGGGCAACTATGCAGGCCTTTACAAAAAACGACATAAAACCCAGTCGGCAACCATGGCGTTTTTCGAAATCATCCTGGAATTTTTTGCGCACCGACATAACGTTAGTCATATCAATCTCGTTGAAAGTGGTGAGCATAGCCGCTGTGTTTTGCGCTTCCTTCAAGCGTTCCGCTATCCGCTGGCGCAGACGTGTCATTTTCACACGCTCCTCGCGCGGATCCTTTAGCCCGGCTTCAGACGCTGCTACAGTCCGTATCGTTGTAGGCTGGGGGGCCTGTGAAGGCGCAGAAGCACTACCTTTGATAAAAAGCAAGACATCGCCCTTGGTCAGACGGCCGTCTTTACCGGTACCAGTAATTTGCGTCGGGTCGAGGTTATTTTCATCTACAAGCCTCCGCACAGCGGGAGATAGCTTGCCATTTTCAATGGCTTCCACGGGATCGTCGCTTGCCGCCTTTTCGATAGCTTCAGCTGGCCTCTGAGGGGCGTTCTCTCCCCCGGCTTGGTCGCGTGAACCCCTCCCAATCAAACCAAGAAGCGCACCGACACCGACATTTTCACCCTCTTTTACAGTGATTTCACGTATCGTACCCGCCGCCGTGGCATTCACTTCCAAAGTGACCTTATCGGTTTCAAGTTCAAGTATAGGCTCATCGACAGCTACGACGTCTCCTTCCGACTTGAACCACTTCGCAACGGTCGCTTCAGTGACAGATTCACCTAGTGTGGGGACTTTGATTTCAGTGGCCATATGTTAATTGTTCCTAGAGCACTTTTGGGTCAGTTCAGATGGTAATGGCTTCCTTAACTAAAGCCTGTTGTTCTCTGGTGTGTTGCCCGAATGAACCAGTTGCTGGAGACGCGGCCTCAGGGCGGCCGACGTAAATAGGTCGTTTAGCCCGGATCGTTAAGGTACTAAGTAGCTCTTCTAATCGACGATCGAGATAAGTCCAAGCACCCATATTTTTTGGTTCCTCCTGACACCAAACTAAGTCGGCATTCGGATATTTCTTGAGTTCCTTTGCCAGTGACACGTTCGGGAACGGGTAAAGCTGTTCCATTCGAACGAGCGCAACGTCAGAAACGTTCATCTCATCTCTAGCGGATAGCAAGTCGTAGTAGACCTTTCCACTGCAAAGGACGACGCGTTTAACCATAGTCCTTGCGACTAATTTTCCAGTTTCAGGCAAAACCCTGTTGAACGACGTGCCTGGACCGAATTCATCCAACTTGGAGACAGCTTGTTTATTTCGAAGTAGTGATTTAGGCGTCATTATCACTAACGGCTTTCGAAAATCGCGGCGGATCTGGCGGCGGAGCGCATGGAAATAATTGGCGGGCGTTGTAATGTTGCAAATTTGCCAATTATCCTCTGCACACAGCTGAAGGTATCGTTCGAGCCGAGCTGAAGAATGTTCGGGGCCCTGACCTTCGAAGCCATGCGGCAATAACATAACTAATCCCGACATACGCAACCATTTAGATTCTGCAGACGAAATAAATTGGTCAAAGATAAATTGGGCACCATTTGCGAAATCGCCAAACTGCGCCTCCCACATCACGAGCACATCCGGGTCTGCCAAGGACAATCCATACTCAAAGCCAAGCACGGCGGCCTCTGATAAAGTAGAATTGCGCGCAATTAGTTTTGCTTGATCACCAGGACGGATCTGCTCAAGAGGAATAAACACGTCTTCGGTTTCCTGGTCAGTAACGACCACGTGACGCTGCGAGAACGTGCCACGCGCAACATCCTGTCCACTAAGCCGGACTAGGTGGCCTTCAACTAACAATGTGCCAAACGCGAGTGACTCGCCCGTTGCCCAATCGATACCCTCGCCATTCTCGATCGTTTGCATGCGGTGATCGAAAAACCTCCGAAGTTTCCTGTTAAGATTAAAATCTTCAGGCACAGTTGATATCGCCCTGCCAACCTCTTTCAGGAGATCGAGTGCCACATCGGTCTGGCCTTTACGCTCTTCAACCGACGGCGCGGTAGTGAGTCCCTGCCACCTACCTTCTAACCAATCCGCCTTGTTAGGCTTATAGGAAGAAGAAGCCTCGAAATCCCTGTCCAAACGCTTGCGGACATTGCTTTGGATTTCTTTAACCTGTTCGTGTGTAACCACACCTTCAGCTATCAACTGGTTAGCATAAATTTCCCGAACCGTCGGGTGTTTAGCGATGGCACGATACATTTTTGGCTGCGTAAAAGCCGGTTCGTCACCCTCGTTATGGCCAAAGCGGCGATAACACCACATATCGATCACAACATCCTTTCGGAATTTGTTACGAAATTCAGTCGCAATGCGCGCTACGTGAACCACCGCTTCAGGGTCGTCGCCATTAACATGGAAAATAGGAGCTTGGGCCATCTTAGCAATTTCGGTCGGATAACGACCCGCACGAGTGGCACCGGGATTAGTAGTAAAGCCTATCTGGTTATTGACCACGACATGCACCGTACCGCCTGTACGGTAGCCCTTTATATCCGATAGACCGAATGTCTCAGCAACTATGCCCTGACCGCCAAACGCAGCATCGCCATGCATCAGTAGCCCAAGCACCTTGCGCCGCTCTTTATCACCGCGTTGGCGTTGCTTGGCCCTCACCTTACCAACGACAACCGGATCGACCGCTTCCAGATGCGAGGGGTTAGCAGCCAGCGACAGGTGCACTTGCCTGCCATCAAATTCACGATCAGCAGAGGTGCCCAAATGATATTTTACGTCCCCTGACCCTTGAACATCTTCGGGCGTCGCGGATATACCTTGAAACTCGGATAATATAGCTGCAAACGACTTATTCATGACGTTTGCTAAAACATTTAAACGGCCGCGATGCGGCATTCCAATGACAACCTCTTCAACGCCGAGCTGACTGCCCCTTTTAAGAATCTGTTCCAAGCCCGGGACAAGAGCTTCAGCACCGTCCAGACCAAACCTCTTTGTCCCAGTATATTTAACGTTCAAAAACTGTTCAAAGGTCTCCGCCTCAGTGAGCCGTTCCAGGATAGTCACCTTGCCAAAATCGGTGAAATCCGTGTGGTTGCCGATCGATTCAATTCGATCTTGTATCCAACCTTTCTCCTCAGCGGAGGTAATGTGCATATACTCAACACCGATATGGCTGCAATAGGTTGACCTGACCCGTTCAACAATATCGCGCAAGGGCGCCTTTTCTCCGAGGTTCAAACGATCGTGAATGTAAATTTCGCGGTCGTAATCAGATTCGGAAAACCCATAAGACTCCGGGTCTAGCTCGGTATGACTTAACGGCTGTTCTAGCCCGAGAGGGTCAAGCTCAGCGTAGAGGTGTCCGCGCACTCGGTGCGAACGGATTATCATCAGTGCCTGAATGGAATCGCGGGTAGCGTCACTTAAATTTCCCCCTCCGTGAAAAGGGGTGTCATTCATTTTAGGGGCCTCTGGAGCAGTCTTAGCCCCAATTACTGCTGTCTCGCGGGGTGACCAGGTGGCGCCCATAATATCCTTAAGAATATCCGGCGTTTCGTCCTTTAACTCATCAAAAAAAGCCGCCCACTCGGGATCCACCGTCACTGGATTCTCGCGATATCGCGCGTACAACTCCGCCACAAACGTGCCGTTTGCGCTAGTGAGAAAAGATGTGCGTTCTAACCTTCCAGTCATAAAGTCCTGCGGCCGGGGCCGCCTCTTTCTGTATTACAAAATCAAATAACGGAGTATTAGTCCCCGACTTATCCTCTCATCGCCTCGACCATCGCATCGCCGATACCCGCTGGCGAGTCCGATACCCTGATCCCTGCACTTTTCATAGAATCAATCTTGTCTTCGGCACCGCCTTTGCCACCGGATATTATAGCGCCGGCATGTCCCATCCGACGCCCTGGGGGTGCAGTCACCCCAGCTATAAAACCAACAATCGGTTTCTTTGTTTTTGATTGCTTAATAAAATCTGCTGCATCCTCCTCAGCCGACCCGCCGATTTCGCCAATCATCACAATACCTTCGGTTTCGTCATCGCCGACGAACATATCAATACAATCCACAAAATCGGTGCCATTCACAGGGTCACCGCCGATACCGATACAGGTGGTCTGTCCGAGACCGGCTGCTGTGGTTTGCGCGACCGCTTCGTATGTTAATGTTCCAGACCGAGATACAATACCAATCCTTCCGCGCCGGTGAATGTGACCTGGCATAATTCCAATTTTACATTCATCGGGCGTGATGATGCCTGGGCAGTTCGGCCCGATCAGTCGTGTCGAAGAGTTCGAAAGCGCCCGTTTCACTCGAACCATGTCGATCACTGGGATCCCCTCAGTGATGCAAACCGCAAGGGGAATATCAGCGTCAATAGCCTCGAGAATAGCGTCCGCGGCAAATGGCGGCGGCACATAGATGACCGAAGCGTTTGCACCAGTCTTTTGAACCGCATCTGAAACAGTATCGAATACAGGAAGATTGAGATGTGTTGTCCCGCCTTTACCCGGGGTAACACCACCGACCATATTTGTTCCATAAGTAATGGCCTGTTCTGAATGAAAGGTCCCCTGGGCACCAGTGAACCCCTGGCAAATTACTTTGGTACCTTTTCCAACAAGAACAGACATCAGGCTGCCTCCAGCGTCACTTTGACAACCTTTTTGGCAGCATCGGCCAAATCGTCTGCCGACACGATCGGCAACCCAGATTCTTTCAGGATCTGTTTGCCGAGGTCAACATTGGTGCCGGCAAGCCGAACAACAAGAGGCACATTAAGACTTACCTCGCGCGCGGCGGCGACCACGCCCTCGGCAATGACGTCGCAGCGCATTATCCCGCCGAAGATATTAACCAGAATAGATTCGACATTTGGATCGGAGAGGATCAGCTTAAATGCTGTAGTCACACGTTCCTTTGTTGCGCCGCCGCCAACATCGAGAAAGTTGGCCGGTGCACCTCCATAAAGCTTAATTATATCCATTGTCGCCATTGCAAGTCCGGCACCATTGACCATGCACCCGATGTTACCGTCGAGGGTAATGTAGTTGAGGTCGTGCTTTGCCGCCTCCAGTTCGGTTGGATCTTCCTCGTCCTCATCACGCAGTGCCGCAATGTCCTTGTGCCGGAACAACGCGTTATCATCGAAGTTCATTTTGGCGTCGAGTGCAATGATATCGCCAGCGCCAGTGACGACCATTGGGTTGATTTCAACAATGGATGCATCCAAATCATTGAAAGCTTGGTACATTGCGATCAGGAAACGTGATCCTGCCTTTATTTGGCCGCCTTCAAGGCCAAGCCCAAACGCGATCTGTCGAGCATGGAATGGTTGGATACCGGTTGTAGGGTCGATATCAACTCGCATAATCTTTTCAGGCGTTGCTTCAGCGACATCCTCTATATCCATGCCACCCTCGGTAGAAGCCATAATTGTGACGCGAGCAGTGGCACGATCAATCAATATCCCGAGGTAAAGTTCACGCGCGATATCACATCCTTCCTCGATGTAAATCCGTTTAACCTTTTTGCCTTCCTCGCCGGTTTGCTTAGTCACTAAGATTTTATTTAGCATCGCACTTGCACTATCACGGACGGCGTCTATCGACTTCACTACGCGGACACCGCCGCCTTCACTTTCGTCTTCTTGAAACCTCCCTGCGCCACGACCACCTGCGTGTATCTGTGATTTAACCACCCATACAGGACCCCCGAGGTCATCGGCCACCTTGACAGCTTCATCGGTTGTATAGGCAACCCCGCCTCTCGGCACAGCTACGCCGTATTTGGCAAGCAGATCCTTCGCCTGATATTCATGTATATTCATAATAGTTTGTGTGCTCCTGCGACGTTCCCAGGTAGTAGGGTTGGCATAATAAAAGCTGGTAGGTGCAAATCGCCGATATGAGTCACAACCCTGTGACAACAGAGCGAACTGACGAGAGTGTTAATTCGCTTTTTTAGACCCGCCTCGTTCAATTTTCTTCACCACCTCAACCAGACCTTCAACGGATTTAACGGACCTGTTGAATTGGCGCTTTTCGTTCGCATCGAGTTTTACCTCTACAATACGTTCGATTCCCTTTGCGCCAATAACAACCGGGACGCCGACGTAAAGTCCCTTCACACCGTATTCGCCATTGAGTTTCGCAGCACAGGGGAGCACGCGCTTTTTATCTTTAAGGTAGGATTCAGCCATTGCGATTGCGGAAGAGGCAGGGGCATAAAATGCGGATCCGTTACCTAAGAGGCCGACAATTTCACCTCCGCCATCGCGGGTGCGCTGAACAATAGCGTCAAGCTTTTTCTGCGTCGTCCATTTCATCTTCACGAGATCAGGTAGCGGAATCCCAGCAACCGTCGAGTACCTTATTGAAGGAACCATCGTATCCCCGTGTCCACCGAGGACAAAGGCAGTAACATCCTCAACCGAAACGTTAAACTCCTCAGCAAGGAAATAACGAAACCTAGCGCTGTCCAGAACGCCTGCCATGCCAACAACCCGTTTTGGGGGAAGGCCCGAATGCTTCTGCAGCGCCCAAACCATCGCGTCAAGCGGGTTGGTAATGCAGATAACAAACGCATCTGGCGCGTATTTCTTTATGCCCTCGCCAACCTGTTTCATCACATTGGAATTAATGCCGATCAAGTCGTCTCGGCTCATCCCCGGTTTACGTGGGATGCCCGCTGTGACTATGACGACATCCGCACCTCTGATGCCAGTGTAAGAATTGGTTCCGGTCATTTGGGAATCAAAACCCTCTACGGGGGATGACTCCACCAAATCTAAGGCTTTGCCTTGAGGAGTACCCTTCATGATGTCAAACAGGATGACATCGCCGAGATCTTTTAATCCAGCGAGATGCGCGAGCGTGCCGCCGATGTTACCAGCGCCAACGAGGGCGATTTTATTGCGAGCCATGAGAGGTTCCGAGGCTGTTTTAAGAGAAAGTTTAGTCAACTGCCGAATTACCAACAGGTTAAAAGCGTTCTAGCGCCGTTCGACAACGAGGGCAAGCGAAAGGAGCAAATATTGTTCATTCCATGAACACGTCACAAACCGTGCCTATAGATTTGTATTAAGGAAAGCTAAGCTGATCCAAAACACCTCTATTAAATCGGCCGCGCCCGGATGTAGTCGTCTGATTGCATTTCCATAAGCCGCGAAGCCGTGCGCTCGAACGCCGAAGCTGTGTCGCCCTCGGTGCACAGCGCGTCCGGTTCCGCCGCCGCCGAAACGACAACATTAATCTTAGACTCGTATAACGCATCTATCAGCGTGACCATACGCTTGGCTTCGTTGCGTTTTGCTGGCGGCAAAATCGGAACGTTTGCTATAAAAACTGTGTGATAAGCTTTGGCAATAGCGAGGTAGTCAGGCGAACCCAGTGGTTTTTCACAAAGATCGGCGAATTCAAACCAGGCTACGCCCTTCGCAGCTTTTGGCACAAGAACAACACGCCCCATTACGGACAAATCTTCCGGTTCCCCCGATGCAATATCGGTCAATGCGTTAAAGGCTGCAACCAACTCGCCATCGGCGGCAGGTCCCAACGGAGTGAAATAGACACCCATGTCTACCAGCCGATCACGTCGGTAATCGCGCTCCGCATGCAATTCCAAAAGTGCAACCCTATTCTTCAGCGTGTCGATGAAGGGAATAAACCGCTCGCGCTGCAGTCCTCGCTCATACAGATTATCCGGGTGCGCGTTGCTTGTCGCAACCACTACCACACCCTCATTGAAGAGGGCGTCAAAAAGGCGGCCGAGGATCATTGCGTCGGCAATATTGTCTACCTGAAATTCATCGAAACATAGTAACCATGTCTCCTTGGCAATACCTGTCGCTATCTTCGTTAGTGGGTCCTCAACCTTGCCATTTTGCTGTCGCCAAACATGCATTGTCCCATGCACTTCGAGCATAAATTCGTGAAAATGCACGCGCCGCTTATTTTCACTCGCAACTGCCTCGTAGAACAGATCCATAAGCATCGATTTTCCGCGCCCGACTGGCCCATAGAGATATAATCCTTGTGGCCCTGGCTGGACCTTTCGTCGAGATAGACCCAAGCGTTTTCGCCAACCAGAGGTGCCCCTAACAATTTGATATTCTGAGAGTCTATCCCACAGTGATTGTAATTTTTCAGCGGCGTATCCCTGAGCGGAATCTTCGTGCAGCTCGCCTTTTTCAATAAATGACCGGTAGGCAAACAGCGGACCCTTCTGGGTCTGGGTCTGGGTCTGGGGCTGGGACATGTCAGGCAAAATGGACCTTAAGCGCCCTAGTCGCAATGCAAAAGAGGAAGAGCGTGCGTGAAAAAGGTCACGAGCACAAACCGCTCCGTACGTTAGAACACCAACTCAGCGACGCGCCGCTATCGCTTGCTTGATTTCGCTAATAGCCGCCGCAGGATTAAGATCCTTGGGGCAGGTTTTAGTACAATTCATTATGGTATGGCACCGGTAAAGACGGAAAGGGTCTTCTAGCTCGTCTAGTCGTTCACCCGTCGCCTCATCCCGGGAGTCTTGGATCCAGCGATTAGCCTGAAGCAAGATTGCCGGTCCGAGATAACGGTCGCCATTCCACCAGTAACTGGGGCAGCTTGTCGAACAACAAAAACACAGGATGCATTCCCACATTCCGTCCAACTTTTTTCGCTCTTCCGGCGACTGCAGGCGCTCCTTTCCCGGGGGGGGGTTTGTATCCGACTTAAGCCAAGGTTCAATCGACCGATACTGCGCGTAGACTTGTGTCAAATCAGGCACCAAATCTTTTACCACCGGCATGTGTGGAAGAGGATAAATCTTTACGTCACCCTTTACATCGTTAACGTATTTCGTACATGCTAACGTGTTTGTCCCGTCAATGTTCATCGCACAAGACCCACAAACACCCTCGCGGCAAGAACGACGGAAAGTGAGTGTAGAATCAATCTCGTTCTTAATCTTCATAACTGCATCAAGAACCATTGGCCCACAATCGTCCATGTCAACGGTATAAGTGTCGACCTGCGGCGTGTTGCCATCATCTCCGTTCCATCGATAAATACGAAAGTCCCTCGTATTTTTTGACCCCTCCGGAGCTGGCCAGGTTTTACCTTCGCGAACTTTGGAATTAGCGGGGAGTTTAAATTCAGCCATTAGTACGTCCTCAGTAGACCCTTTCCTTTGGAGGAATAGCCTGTACATCATTTGTCAAAGTTTCTTCATGAACAGGGCGATAATCAATTCTGGTAGTGCCGTCTTCATTTAGCCATGCATAGGTATGTTTCATCCAGTTTTCGTCGTCCCGGTCGGGATAGTCCTCACGAGCATGCCCTCCGCGGCTCTCCTTTCGATTAAGAGCACTATCAAGGCTGACAACACCCTGCGCTAACAAGTTATCGTATTCCAATGTTTCGGCGAGGTCCGAGTTCCAGATTAACGAAGTATCATTAACCTCTATATCATCATTCTTCGCCCATAAAGCGGTCAATCTGTCGCGACCCTCCTGCATTAGGTCACCGGTACGAAACACAGCACAATGCCCTTGCATGCTTCGCTGCAACTCAAGCCGCAGTTCAGACGTAGGGGTTGTGCCCTTTGCAAACCGCCGACCATCAAACCGGGCGAGTTCTTTTTCACCGGCGTTCTTTGGCAAATCCGGCTGTTTCTGACCCGGAGTAACTAACTCTGCAGCGCGCTCGCCGGCAGCGCGGCCGAATACCACAAGATCAAGCAAAGAGTTGGAACCTAACCGATTCGCGCCGTGGACTGAAACACAAGCCGCCTCACCAATAGCCATAATACCGGGCTGGACCTCCTCTGGTCCGCTATCACCTGGCTTTACCATTTCACCCTGATAAGTTGTCGGGATGCCACCCATATTATAATGCACCGTTGGCAACACCGGAATTGGCTCCTTGGTGACGTCAACACCAGCGAAAATTCGGGCTGTTTCTGAAATACCCGGCAAGCGATCATTAATCACATTGGCGTCAAGATGCTCAATATGCAGATGAATATGATCTTTGTCAGTGCCAACACCGTTACCATCTCGTATTTCCATCGTCATGGCGCGGGCAACAACATCACGCGACGCTAAATCCTTCACTGAAGGTGCATAGCGTTCCATGAAACGCTCACCCTCGGAATTGGTTAGGTAGCCGCCCTCGCCGCGCACACCCTCGGTAATAAGGCAGCCGGCACCGTAAATGCCTGTTGGGTGAAACTGAATAAACTCCATATCTTCAAGAGGCAGACCTGCACGCAGCACCATAGCTGACCCATCTCCCGTCTGTGTATGGGCACCGGTGCACGAGAAATAGGCACGACCATAACCACCAGTTGCAATCAGAACTTGGTTAGATCTAAAGCGATGGATAGTGCCATCATCAAGGTTCCAAGCAAGGAGACCCCGACACACACCCTCGTCGTCCATGATGAGGTCGAGACCCATGTATTCTATAAAAAATTCAGCATTGTGCTTAAGTGACTGCTGATACAACGTATGGAGGATAGCATGTCCAGTTCTGTCAGCCGCGGCTGCTGTGCGCTGTGCAGGCGGCCCCTCACCATAATCAGTTGTCATGCCGCCAAATGGTCTCTGATATATCTCACCGCTCTCAGTGCGCGAAAACGGCACCCCATAATGTTCCAACTCAAGAACAGAGGGTATCGCCTCCCTACACATATATGCGATAGCGTCCTGGTCACCCAGCCAATCGGCCCCTTTTACAGTGTCATAGAAATGCCAGCGCCAGTCGTCCTCGCTCATGTTACCCAGTGCCGCAGAGATGCCACCTTGAGCGGCTACTGTATGACTGCGCGTTGGGAATACTTTCGTTATACAGGCAGTTCGGAGGCCTTTTAAAGCCATGCCAAAGGTGGCCCTCAAACCGGCACCGCCGGCCCCTAGAACCACAACATCGTAGGTGTGATCTATTATTTCGTATGCATTGGTATTCATGAAATTCCTATGAGCGATGTTTAAGTCCCTGCGATATGTTCAACCGAGGGCGATTTTAAAAACCGAAAAAATTGTTGCGACAGCTAGTCCAATAGCCGCAAATTTAACCAACCCGATTGAGGCAATCTTAAGCCACTCCGAATGAACATAATCTTCGAGAACGACTTGAAGACCCAGCTGGGCATGATGGAAAATTGCAATTGTTAAAAGGACCAGCAAAACTGATACAAGGGGTGTTGCAATCCAATCGCGGAATGTGACGTAATCCGCCCCGGCCAACGCGGCAATCGAGGCAACAAACCATATGACAAGTGGAATAAGGGCAACGGCGCTCATACGCTGTGCCCACCAGTGCGCTGCTCCCTCTTTCGCAGAGCCTAAGCCTCGAGCTTTTCCCAGGGGCGAACGTAAACTCACAACAACGCTCCCATAGAGAAATAGCCCCAAACCCATGCAATAACAGTCAAAAATATCGAAACGACAATCACAAACCATCCGTTTCGGTATGCGATTGCCAGATCAAGACCCATTCCAGCGTCCCAGAATAAATGACGAATACCGTTGCAGAGGTGGTAAAAAAGAGCAAAGGACCAGCCGAATAGCACAAACTTTCCTACCCAGGATGCTACGAAAGCCTGCACGCCGTTAAAGGTACCTTCCCCAAGTGCTGCGGCTACTAACCAACACACTAATAGGAGCGTTCCCGCCGCTAGCGCGATACCCGTTGCTCGATGCATGATCGACATGACGGACGTGAGTTGAGGTTTATAGACCTGAAGATGAGGTGAAAGGGGACGATTGTCGCTCGCCATGAATTCCATCCTAATTCAATGCGCGTTCAAACAAAAATTTCATATGTTTAACTACGGCTTGTAAGCTTTTTCGGTTTACGCTGATGGTTTAACTAAGTCAATCTGACTGGGGTCGGACGTATCGTCGCGGGACACACACCACAGATCTAATGACCTTTGTAACGGGCTTCAAATTCTCCCCGCATTCTGCAGAATGGGCATTTTAAGAAGGTTTTACCAGTTTCTTTTGAACGAGCATTTCGGCAATCTGCACCGTGTTAAGAGCTGCACCCTTGCGCAAGTTATCAGAAACCACCCACATCGAAAGCCCGTTTTTCACCGTAGAATCCTTTCTAATACGACTAACATAAACCGCGTCCTCGCCAGCACATTCCACCGGCGTGACGTACCCTTCATTGGCTCGATGATCAACAACAACGACGCCGGGGGCTTCACGCAAAGCCTCGCGAGCCTCATCTTCGTCAATCGGCTTTGCACATTCGATATTTACTGCCTCCCCATGACCAACAAATACAGGTACGCGAACGCAGGTAGCCTGCACTGCAATGTCCTTATCGAGTATCTTCCGCGTCTCGACAACCATCTTCCACTCTTCCTTGGTCCCTCCGTCATCCATGAATATGTCAATATGGGGTATAACGTTAAACGCGATCTGCTTGGTGAACTGTTCGCGCTCTTTCATGTCATTCACAAAAACGCCGCGGGTTTGATTGAAGAGCTCGTCCATGGCCGCCTTTCCAGCACCCGATGTTGATTGGTAAGTCGAAACAGAGACCCTTTTGATTTTTGCCATATCATGCAGTGGTTTTAATGCAACAACCATTTGGATTGTCGAGCAATTAGGGTTTGCAATGATGTTTCGCTTTGTGTGCCAATTTAAGTCCTCGGGATTAACCTCTGGAACTACCAAGGGAACGTCCGGATCCATGCGAAAATGCGATGAATTGTCTATGACCACACAGCCTGTTTTGGCAGCCCGCGGCGCATGCTCGGCTGATACTTTTGACCCAGGCGAAAAAAGGGCTACGTCGGTGCCGGAGAAATCATAATTAGCAAGGTCCCGTACCGACAGGACATCATCTTCCCCAAAAGATACTTCCCGCCCGACTGAGCGAGAAGAAGCTAACGCAACTACATCGTCAGCAGGAAAATGTCTCTGCGCCAATATTTCTAGCATTTCACGGCCAACGTTTCCGGTCGCACCGGCAACGGCAATTTTATAACCCATGTTTAAGACTTTCAATTTTACCGCCAATTTCCAGATAGTGCGGATGAGGGATAACAACCTGAAACTTCAGGTTTCTCAAAACAGGCACTATTGTTTTACTTTATCCGGCAGCAGCGGACAAAAAAGCATGCTCACACCCCAACGCAAAGCTATTTTTCCTACGACACTACCTAGGAAAATTATGCAGCCAACTTGTCGAGCTCCATCACGACCGCCTCGCCCATCTGCTCGCACGATACTGCTGTCATGTCGGTCTGCATTATGTCGCTCGTACGAAGCCCAGAATCCAGCACATTTCGCACCGCCCGCTCAACTAAATCAGCATCTTCGCTCATATCGAACGAATAACGAAGCATCATCGCGTACGATTGTATCATCGCGAGGGGGTTGGCCTTACCCTGCCCCGCAATATCCGGCGCGGAGCCATGCACCGGCTCATAAAGCGCACGACGACGCCCCGACCCATCCGCCGGACCCAGCGACGCAGAGGGCAGCATCCCGAGCGAACCGGTGAGCATCGAAGCAACATCCGACAACATGTCACCAAAAAGGTTATCTGTTACGATAACATCGAATTGCTTCGGGCTACGCACCAATTGCATGCCACAGTTATCCGCAAGCATATGCGATAGCTCAACATCAACGAATTCATTTTCATGCACCCATGTCGCCTCCTCGCGCCAGAGAATTCCCGATTCCATCACATTCATCTTTTCGACCGAGCAGACACGGTTATCGCGCTTCGTCGCCAGATCGAATGCAACACGACAAACACGCCGGATTTCGTCAGTGGTGTATACCTGGGTATTCACGCCCCTACGTTGACCGTCGGGCAAGTCTTCTATTCCACGTGGTTCACCAAAGTAAACGCCGCCGGTGAGTTCGCGGACGATCAAAATATCCAGCCCACCTACCAATTCCGGCTTTAGGCTCGAAGCTTGGGCGAGAGCATCAAAACAGATAGCCGGGCGCAGGTTCGCAAATAGATCCATATCCTTCCGCAAACGCAATAGACCCGCTTCCGGCCGCACATCGAATCCTACGTTATCCCATTGTGGACCGCCAACCGCACCGAATAGCACAGCATCGGAATTAAGCGCGAGGTCCATGGTATTATCACTGATCGCAGCCCCATGAGTTTCGTAGGCCACACCGCCCACGAGATCTTCAGTTACATCAAATGTCACAGAGCGGCGCCTGTCCATCCAATCAATTAAGCGGCGCACCTCACCCATAACCTCTGGGCCAATCCCATCGCCCGGCAGCATCAGTACTCTCTTGTTTGCAGCCATGTTCGATACCTTCTTTTAGTTTAGCTTAGCAACCCCATGTAACTTTGGATTGGTCTGTGGCGGGAGTACCAGGTTTCGCTGAAATGGCATCATCAAACCCGAGCACCTTGCATCCATGGCATAGCTTGTTTTTGCCTTTTCTCGAAGGATGCAATGTTATCTTCAGATTGAAGAGTTATGCCTATATCGTCGAGCCCTTTTAGCAGGCAATGCTTGCGGAACGGATCAACCTCGAAGGAAATTTCTTCACCGTCTGGGCGGATGATCCTTTGATTTTCCAAATCAATTTCAATCCTCGCATTTTCGCCCCGGTTGGCGTCCTCGAGCAACGCATCCCGCTGATCAGAGGTCACCTTTATCAGCAATAGCCCATTCTTAAAGGAGTTGTTGAAGAAAATGTCAGCGAACGAGGTAGAAATCACACACCGGATTCCGAAATCGGTGATTGCCCAAGGTGCATGTTCACGGCTTGAACCGCAACCAAAGTTATCCCCTGCAATAATTATTT
>CAJWSW010000045.1 GCA_913046035.1 uncultured Alphaproteobacteria bacterium
CAATGAGGGGTGGCTTCGTCCCTATTCCACTGAACCACAAGCTTGGCCGAAAAACGATTGAATTTATTCTCGCAGATGGTCGTGTTCAATCAGCAATTGTTGATCCAGATTGCCACAAAGAAATTCTCGATATTATCGAGGAGTCGGAATGCCGGCTCAATGTCACCACGCAAAATTCCTTAAGCGATTGGATAAATTATGACGAGTGGCTATCCAGCGTTGAGCCATCGTCCCTAATACCCCCAGAAATCAAAGACGGTGAAATTGCTTTCCTGCCGTATACATCGGGCTCTACAGGACTTCCTAAGGGTGTTTTACTTCCCCACAATGGCATGCTTTGGGCAATAAAATCCGCGCAGAAACACTGGCCTCTCAACGAGAGCGATCGTGCATTGGTTGCAGGGCCTCTTTTTCATAAAAATGCAATGCGTGTGTCAATCAAACCGACACTGAGGGTTGGTGGTTCTGCAGTGATATTGCCAAAATTCGATCCAAAGTTATTTCTACGAGCCCTTGCTGAATATAAGTGCACACATACTGGTGGCGTCCCCGCGATGTACCGAATGATACTCGCCGAAAAAGAGCTTTTATCGACGCTACAATTTCCTGCACTCAAAAGCCTAGAAATGGGTTCTGCCGTAGTTGGAGCGGACCTAATTTCAGCAGTCGAGAGAGCTTTTTCAGTTCCCGTTATCGAGGCATATGGGCTCACGGAGGGTGGCGGGCCAATTAGGGAACCAATCGGCGGAGCAAAATCTCCACTCGGCAGCTGTGGATTAATCGCCCCCGGGGTTGAGTTAAAACTTGTTGACGAGATGGGTGCAGAAAATACCTCCAACGGGGAACTTTGGGTGAAATCGCCGGCCGTACTCAGCGGCTACAATAATCGGCCCGACCTGAATGAGGAACGGCTCGTTCAAGGTTTCCTGCGAACACGGGATATCTTTCGTCGAGATGAAAATGGCTTTTTCTTCTTTATGGGTCGAACCGATGATCAGTTCTCTTGTGGAGGTGAAAACATCAACCCGAAGGAGGTCGAACTTCTCCTTGTTCAACATCCCTCAGTTATGGATGCCGTTGTCGTACCGATAGAGCACAGCATTAAAGGCTTTGCCCCTGCGGCGCTTATTACTTTGCAAGACGAAATCGCTGTAACAGAGGAAGAATTGAAACAATTTACGTTAGACCATGGACCTGCATATGCGCATCCCCGAAAGATTATAATAATAAACGAGATGCCATTAAATGGTGCAGGTAAAATTGACCGCAGCGAGGCCCTGGCGATTATCAAAAATAGTATCAGTGGTGGCGGGACCTTATAAAACTCGGTTCTGGAAAATTTTACGGCTTAATAACAATTTTTCCAAAAAACCCTCGATTTTCCATCAGCGTTTCGGCCTTGGCTAAATCCTTTAATGGAAAGATGTCGCTTACGATTGGTGCAAGCTGACCGTTAGCCACGAAATCTACGGAGCGAACAATATCTTCTTGCGAATATGAATTGGAGCCTAAAACGTCTAATTCTCTAACCCATAAGTATCTCAAATCTGTCTGAGCATCATGTCCCGCCGTTGCTCCACAAGTTAGGACGCGACCTCTCTGCTTGGCGGCACGCAACGACGGCGCCCATGTGTCTCCACCGGTAAAATTAACGATTACATCACAACCCTTCTTGTCAGATGCTAACCATGCAGCCTTACTAAAATCCTCGACCTGATAATTGATTACATGGTCTGCGCCCAACTCCGAAAGCCTGTCACACTTTTCGTCAGTGCCGGCGGCGGCAATGACTTTCGCACCGATCATCTGAGCAAATTGGACCGATGCGAGGCCAACGCCCCCGCTTGCCCCGAGAACCAGTATCACCTCACCCTTTTTAAGCTTGCCGCGAGTGAATAACATTCTGTGGGCGGTTCCATAGTTTATTGGAACCGCGGCACCGGTTTCAAAGGAGACATTTTCGGGCAGAGGAACGAGGTTCTTTCCGGGAATACAAACCTTTTCCGCAAGGCCACCGATAAGTTCTTCTCCAACCATACCGCCATCGGTTTGCGGGTTCATTGTGACCCGGTCCCCTACTTTCCAATCGGAAACACTGGCTCCAATTTCTTCAATCACACCTGATATGTCACCGCCGGAAATAAAGGGCATAGGCACTGGAAAGCCCGGCATTCCGCGCCGCACAAAAATATCAAGATGATTTAAACCACACGCTCTTACCGAGACGATCACTTCGTCATCTGCAGGCGTGGGATCCTCCCAATCGCGGTAGACAATATTTTCGACCCCGCCTTGCTTTTCTATTACCGCTGCCTTCATCTGTTACTCACGTTGCCTTTTCGCTATTCAGGATTTCTTGAATTAAATAAAAGTAAATTTTTGACATCGACACCAAATCTTTGGTGAGAACACTCTCATTATCCGAATGAAATTGATTAATCTCGCCAGCTCCTAGCATAACAGCCTCAGACCCAAGGTGCCCAAAGTAACCTGCGTCTAATGCGAAATCGCAGTCTACACAATTTGCTTCTTCATATCCGGCTCTTCGGAATGCGGCATTAAGGCTGCCCATTAGTGGGCCGTCGATTTTAATTTCGTTCGGATACATTATTGGACCCCGCTCGCATTTTACGCTCCAAGGCCCGGCAGCCGGAATGTTTTCACATATATGTGAAAAAGCGGCATCGACATTCTCTCCAGGCAATAGACGCCGATCAAAGGTGATTGCGACCTCACTTTGCAGGGTGTGGGTTGCATCGGGGCCACTTCGAATGCCCGTCGCGGTTAATGTGGGCGGTCCAAGATATTCGTGAGCAGGTGTAGGCAGTTTGATCTCGCTTAACGCGTTTAAACACTCGCGAGCGCCGTCTATAGCATCTATACCATTCCAAGGCATGCTCGAATGGGTTGATTTCCCCTCAACTAACACATTGATATCTATTCGACCTTTATTCCTAAAAGCTACTTTACCATCGGTGCCAATACAAATGATCGCCTTGTCTGGCTGAGACGAGACCTGCTTAAGAACGCTTTCTAGGGCGTCGTGTCGCCCTGTCTCGCCAGCGCAAAGCGTTGCAAATATCAGGCGCCCATCCAGGTCATACTTTGCAGCCTCCCCAAGAGCCGCCAATGCAGCGACAAGCGATGTCTTTTGCTCTGCCACTCCCCGCCCCCGAATAGCCGGTCCCTCCGGGGTTTCAACGATTTCGCCGGCAAACGGGTTTGTCATAGACGCTGCGGGGTGGGTCATCGCATAAGTGACAAACATTAGCGTCTCGTCAGAGCTAATATTCCCCACCTCAACAAAGAGGTTTCCCTTTTCGTCAAACGATGGCTCTGGGATATCCAGTTTTCTCAACTCAGAAGCAACGCATTCCTTTACAAAGCTTTGAACTTTTGGGTCGTCCTCCTGTAAGTCGGTTTGCTCACTGGGATAACGTACAAACTTTTGAAGGAGCGGTATTAAAAATTCTTCTGAAAGCGCTGAAACAGTCATTTAAATAAAAAAACCCAAAGCGAAAATTTATTGAGAAAGCAATCAAAACACAATTCGAGAGACAATCGCAAATTTTAACCATAACGTACTTAAAAGCGAATATTGCGGAGAAACCAAGTGAATGAATTTGTACCCACCCTGGTTGAAACTGAATGGCTTTCTAGCGTGTTAGACGACAGCAGTATTCGCGTCGTAGACGCCACTTGGCACCTACCTACAACAGACCGCAACGGTATCGACGATTATCGAAATGGCCATATCCCAGGCGCAGTTTTCTGGAATATCGATGCAGTTGCCGACCCAAGCAGTAACCTACCTCACATGATCCCCGACGAGGCCGAATTTGAGAGACACATGAGGGAGTTGGGCATAGGTAGCGAACATCATGTCGTGGTTTACGACGCCGTTAATATGATGACTGCCCCGAGGGTATGGTGGACCCTGAGAACTTTCGGTCACGATCGGGTATCAATACTCGACGGGGGTTTAACAAAATGGGTGGTGGAGGACCGAGCACTATCAAGCGCCGAAGCGAAGATCCAAGATGTTTCATTCAAAGCGCACTTTAATCCCGCAATGATCCGGTCTCTTCAAGCGGTGCGAAATATCTCAGATACTAACTCTGCATTACTGTTAGATGCGCGAAGTCCGGGTCGTTTTAAAGGCATAGAACCGGAGCCTCGCCCCAATTGCCGTCCAGGCCACATTCCGGGCAGCAAAAACCTCTCTTTTACAAAGCTCATCGACTCCGAGACAGGGACTTTAAAACCAGTCGCGGAGATAAAGAACTTAATAGATGAATTCGGTGTAGACCCCGACAAACCTGTGGTCACCACGTGTGGTTCGGGAATTACTGCCTGCGTCCTTGCTCTTGGGTTACACATAATCGGTTTTACTGACGTCGCAGTTTATGACGGTTCATGGACTGAATGGGGTAGTCGGACTGATACCCCGGTAGAGAAATGATTCATAAAATCTTATTGAAGTGAACTTAGTTCCGAATAATTAACAAACCATCTATGATGTAGCCCGCAACAGCTAAATTATATTGAGATCAATGAAAGAAGATACCAAGATCGTCCACAAAGGACGCGACCCAAAATCCAATCACGGAATTATTAATCCGCCCGTCTACCACGCCTCAACAATCGCCTGGGGATCCGTGGCTGAAATGGAGTATAGGCGCGATAACCGTTGGGAGCCCGGCGTTTATACCTATGGCAGGCACGGCACACCCACCCACGATGCTCTCGAAGAGGCCTTCGCGGCAGTTTGCGGTGGTTATCGCTCAGTTGCGGTTGCATCGGGGCTTGCCGCTATTAATGCGGCCATGCTCGCTTATCTAAAACAAGGTGATCATATCCTGATGGTCGATTGCGTTTACGGGCCCGCCCGTAATTTTTGCGATAATGTAATCGGGCGTTTCGGGGTCGAAACGACTTACTACGACCCAGCCATCGGTTCCGGTATTAAAGATCTAATCCAAGACAACACAAAGATTGTTTATGTAGAGGCGCCGGGTTCGCAGACATTTGAAATGCAGGACATACCCGCCATTGCTGAAGAAGCTCACAAACGCGACTGCGTGGTTATTATGGACGATACTTGGTCCGCCGGGATTTATTTTAAGCCGTTTGACCATGGTGTCGACGTCTGCGCAATGGCCGCGACCAAATATATTGTCGGACATTCTGACGTCATGATGGGTCTAATTACAACAACCGAAGAGCATTGGGATAGGGTACGGCCTTCCGCCGCAGTCCTCGGTGCTAATTCCGGGCCCGATGATATCTACCTCGCCTTACGAGGGTTGCGCACTTTACCCGTTCGCTTAAAACGACACATGGAAACCGGTATCACCCTCGCCAAGTGGCTTGAAAATAGACCTGAGGTTGAAAAGGTTTTTCACCCAGCACTCCCTTCCCACTCCGGGCACGAAATCTGGAAGCGGGATTTTACAGGCGCGAGCGGCCTTTTTTCTTTTGTTTTGAAAGATGAATTTGAGAAGCCGCGTATCCATTCAATGTTGGATGAAATGAAACTATATGCGATGGGCGCTAGTTGGGGTGGATTTGAAAGTCTCATTATGCCAGCCAATCCCTCTTCGAACCGCACGGCGACTAAGTGGGGGCATTCCGGTCAGCTGATCCGTATTCATGCGGGACTAGAGGATCCGGAAGACTTGATCGAGGATATGCAGCAAGGCTTTAACCGGCTTAACGGCAATGACTGAAACCACAACCCCAACAAAGCCGGACATAGAACCGGTTCAGGTATCTCTGCTTACCGGTTTCCTCGGCAGTGGAAAAACTACACTGCTTAACAAGCTGGTAAAACATCCTGACATGTTAGAAACCGCTGTGTTGATCAATGAATTCGGCGAAATCGGCCTAGACCACCAGCTCATAGAGCGCATCGATGAAAACACGGTCCTGCTGAACGCCGGCTGTTTGTGTTGCACAATACAAGGCGATCTAGTTAACGCCCTTTCCGACCTTTTTATAAAAAGAGTTAAAGAAGAGGTTCCATATTTTCGTCGTGTCCTTATTGAGACCACAGGCCTCGCAGATCCTGCACCGATTATACACACATTAATGACAGCCCCTGTTGTCGCAAATCGATTTGCGCTGGACGGCATTATTACGACCATCGATGCCGTGAATGCAGAGAACGAGCTCAACCGCTACGAGGAATCCGTAAAACAGGCGGCAGTTGCGGACCGGATAGTCGTTACCAAAACCGACCTCGCAGACCCCGAGGCCCTAGAAAAACTAGATGATAGAATTGCTGCCCTAAATCCAGGTGCTCCCAGAGAGAGGGTAGTGATGGGCGAAGTTGAACCAGCGAAGCTTTTTGATGCCGGCCTTTACGACCCAAAGACTAAATCTATCGATGTGCAGCGGTGGCTGCGCGATGAGGCATACGAAAAAGATAGTGAGCATGGGCATAATCATAATCACGGGCATAGTACTGATCACGGACATGGGCATAGTCACGGACATGGGCATAATCACGATCACGGACACGATCATGATCATGATCATGATCATAATGATGTGAACCGCCATGACGACTCGATTAGAGCATTCTGTATGACCCGCGAAGAACCCATCGAATGGGAAGCGTTTGTAGCGTGGACGCGCATACTGATTGGGCAATACGGCGAGAAACTCCTCCGGATCAAGGGAATACTGAATATCCGAGGACGTGATAAGCCAATCGCAGTACATGGAGTGCAACACCTCTTTCACGACCCCGCCGAACTCGCCGCATGGCCCGACAGCGATCACCGATCACGTATGGTATTTATTACGCGTGACCTTGAGCGCGATATAATCGAGGAAAAATTAAATACACTTATGGAACAGGCAGCGGCGCTGGAGCGCTAAATAGGCCGGAGTAAGAAACGCAAAATTATTTATTCTCGCCGGTCCAGAATCTTATGCACATAAGTTTCAGGGTTTATCTAAGACGGAAATACGTTTGCCCGAAAGAGAATTCTTTACCGCAACGAAACCAGCCTTATTTAGTTGGCCCTGGTAAGATTGGAGTGGTTTTTTGCAGCAGCTGTTCTGTCCAATCGTTATACCCATTGCTATATAACGGCATGAAGCCGATATACCTCTCCTTCTTGTTAATCGGGTTAGTCTTACCGGCGTTTGGAGCACCCCTTACGATCTACGCCGCCGTTAGTACTATTCAACCGATGAAACAGATTGAACAACTTTGGGCAAAAGATGGCGGAAGAAAACTAAGGATTGTATACGGCTCAAGCGGAGGGCTCGCACGGCAAATATCATCCGGGGCACCTGCAAACATTTACGTTTCAGCTAACAAGCGGTGGGTGGACTATCTTATAAGTTCGAGCGTCGCTGTAGTGGCATCGCGGCGAGTCATTATGAAAAATCGCCTCGTTCTTATCGCACCAACGGGGAAACGGCACAGTATTAAGGAACTCTCCATAGATATCCCTCGCTTACTGGGTAAAGATGGAAGAATAGCAATAGGTGATCCAAGTCATGTGCCGGTTGGTCTGTATGCACGTGAGGCAATGACTTCATTAGGAATATGGAAAACAATCCGATCTCGAAGTGCGAGGACGCAAAACGCACGGCTTGTCTTATCTCTTGTTCGGAGGGGAGAAACACCACTCGGTATCGTTTACCGTACTGAAGTGGAAAATGAACCGTCAGTCCAAGTTCTGAAAACTTTTCCGGAGAAACTCCACACGACAATCGAGTACCAAGCAATCCTTACTGAAAACGACCACGCCGAAGCAAATGATTTTCTTGATCTACTAAATTCGTCTAAAATCCGCTCTTTATATCGCTCCGCCGGTTTCATCGTGCAGGACTGATCACTATGTTTGAATTATCCTACACCGAGAGCGAAGCCGTGTTTCTCAGCCTAAAGGTAGCCCTCTTTGCAGTGGGTCTTAGCTTGCCTCTTGGTATATTCGTCGCCTGGGTTTTAGCACGTATGGAATTCCCGGGGAAAACGGTTTTGGACGCGATTATCCACGTCCCATTGGTAATGCCGCCGGTAGTGGTTGGCTATCTTTTACTGCTACTACTCGGCCGCAAAGGCATTCTGGGCTCATGGATATACGACACATTTGGTGTCACCATTGGATTTTCTTGGCAGGGAGCAGCGGTAGCTGCGGCGGTGATGTCTTTCCCACTCATGGTGCGCGCCATCCGCTTATCCATCGAGGCGATCGATCCCCACCTTGAGCAGGCAGCCCGAACACTTGGCGCTGGACGCCTTGATGTATTCTTTAGTGTCACGCTACCACTGGCTGGGAGCGGTATTGTCGTTGGGGCTATTCTCGCCTTTGCACGGGCTTTGGGAGAATTCGGGGCAACCATCACTTTCGTTTCGGCCATCCCGGGGGAAACTAACACTCTACCCATATCGCTATATACAATTGTGCAAACTCCTGGCGAGGAGACCGGAGCAATACGTCTAGTGGCGCTCTCACTGGTCATAGCGTTTGGTGCAATGTTCGCTGCAGAAGTAATCTCAAGGCGGGTCCGGAAGAGGATTACTGGATCATGACCCTGTTAGTGGATCTGCATAAGACACTAGGAACGTTCACAATAAATGCGCAGTTTCAATGCTCAAATGAAATTACCGCTCTATTTGGGAAATCGGGTGCAGGTAAAACGAGTATCGTCCAAATGTTGGCGGGTTTAATAAAACCTGAGAACGGTCGCATCGTAATTGACGATGTTACCTTATATGACAGCCGACATCAGATTGACCTACCTCCAAATCGACGCCGTGTCGGCTATGTTTTTCAAGATGCGCGACTATTCCCACACATGAGCGTGGAGAAAAATCTTGATTACGGACAGCGTCGTCGCCGAGGGACGGGCGGTTCACCTAAATTTGATCAGGTTGTAGACGTGCTTGACATCAGCCACTTACTCGAACGGAAGACGCGCGCACTATCGGGAGGCGAGCGCCAAAGGGTAGCGATTGGTCGCGCGCTTTTATCTGCGCCACAAATGTTGTTAATGGATGAGCCTCTCGCGTCATTGGATAGTCAACGAAAGGCTGAAATCATTCCATTCGTCGCAGAAATTCAGCGGGAATTTTTGCTTCCGGTAATTTATGTAAGTCATTCAATAGATGAAGTTCTTCAGCTTGCAGACACCGTGGTGCTGGTAGCAAAGGGTGGTGTTGCCGCGGTGGGTCCTGTGGAAAATATTTTAAATCGCCCTGACCTTGTTCGAGTAACAAATACGGGAGACGCCGGCACCGTTATTCCTGCTAGGCTGACCAAGACAGACCAAGATTTTGATATGGCAATCTTTTCGTTTTCTGGTGGCGCATTCCAGGTACCGGCACCTTCCGGAGATGTAGAAATTGGCCAAAGCCTCCGACTTCGTGTCCGTGCACGCGATGTCAGCATCGCCCTAAAAAAACCACAAGACGTTAGCGTAATGAATATCTTTAAGGGTACAGTAGCATCCGTAGTTAATGGCGACGGGCCTCAGGTAGACGTATCTATAAATGTGGGCGAAACCCTTATTTGGTCACGGATTACTCGCAAGTCTCTGTCTGAACTATCGATTAGCCCAGGCAAGTCGGTTTATGCCATGGTGAAGGCAGTCGCCATCGACAAGCCGGGACCACGCCATTGATTACACTGGATGTAAGTAAAAGAATATTTATCATCACGGCTTAAAATTCCAGATGATGTGAAAAATAAACACCAGGCAGCTTGCTAAAGTAAAAGCTCGCGATTGTGTGGCGCAGTTAAATCGATGATTGGACCTGTCGGAACTACGCCGGAGGGGTTTACATTCGACTGGCCGCCATAATAGCCCCTCTTGATGCCGTCGATGTCAATTACCTGCCTAAGACCCGGCGTTTGATACAGATCTAATGTGTAGTTCCAGAGATTTGGATAATCCTGAATGCGCCGGATATTACATTTAAAATGACTAAAGTAGACAAAGTCGAAGCGTATAAGCGTTACAAATAAACGCCAGTCAGCTTCTGTTGGATAACTGGTAATTAGATAACGCTGATTTGAGAGCAATTCTTCAAGATGATCAAAAGTCTCGAACATCGGCCCAATGTGCTCGTTATAGGCCTCTTGTGTCTTCGCAAACCCGCAACGGTATACACCATTGTTAACCGTTTTATAAATGCGATCATTAAGTTCGTCGATCAGTGCACGAAAAGTTACAGGATAGAGATCTGGTAAATCATTCTCCGCGAATTCGTCAAATTCACTGTTCAACATACGTATTATCTCGGCAGACTCATTGTTGACGATCGTCTGAGTTTTTCGGTCCCAAAGTGTTGGTACCGTCACCCGTCCGGTATAGTTCGGGTCGGCTTTGATATAAATCTCATGGAGTTCGAGAACACCCGCCTCAACTGGTTTGATATCATCAATTCCCTCAGTATATGCCCAACTTCGAATTCGCGGACGGTCTGACAAGGTAGCGGAAATTGTTTTCTCAAGCCCCTTTAGCCGGCGAATGATCTGCGTACGATGAGCCCATGGACAAGAAGGAGCGAGAAATAGGTGGTAACGGTCTGGCTCTGCCTTAAAACCAGATGAACCATCGGCTGTAATTGTATCGCGCCAAGACGATTCAGGTCGGACAAATGTGCCGCTCGTTGAGTTCCGATATTTTTCATCGTCGTCGATCCATTGGCCCTCGATAAGCATCCCCATATGCTGACCCCTCAAAACTAAGTTAAAATGGCGACGATAGTGCTTTTTTAAAAAATAAAATAGTCGAGTATTGGACACTTCCTCGACAATCCGCCATCATCAATACGCCAAACATCAGGGTTTGAGGCAGAACATGGATTACCAACTTCCAGAAGAACTTCGAATGCTGAAGGAGACACTTCGGCGTTTTATAGATAATGAAGTAATCCCAATTGAACGTGAGGCCTACGATGGCCCGGAAATGGTACCGGAGATACGTGCCAAGCTGGAGACCCGCGCCAAGGAGTTAGGTATTTGGGGAGTTGACGTTCCCGAAAAGCTGGGTGGCCTTGGGATGGGGCTCCTTGCCCGGGCAGTTATCTGGGAAGAAACCGGCCGAACAATCGCCTTTCCACGGCGAAAAAAATGGATCTTTGGTCCGGACGTCAGTCCTTTACTCGCGGGCTATGCCAACGACGAACAGATTGAGAAATACCTCAAGCCATGTATTGAGGGAAATCTTAAACCGGGTTTTGCCCAGACAGAACCCGACGCCGGCGGCGACCCGGCGGGAATGAAAACTACCGCTGTACGCGATGGCGATGAATATGTGATCAATGGAAACAAAAGGTTCATAACCGGCGCGGACACCGCGAATTTCTTTCAGGTTATCTGCGTAACTGATCCAGAACGAGGGACGCGCGGTGGCATTTCATGCATCCTTGTTGATGCCGATACGCCGGGTGTCAAAATTTTACGCAAACAACAGACAATGATGGATGACCAACCCTGCGAGATGGCATTCGATGACGTCCGGGTCCCCGTTTCCAACCTCGTTGGTAAAGAAGGAGACGGTTTTCGAATTGCCCAGACTTGGATTACGATGGGCCGTATACGCCACGGAGCCATTGGTATCGGGACAATGGAGCGCTGCCTCGAGCTCGGCGCTTCATATGCCAAGGATAGGGTAACCTTCGGAAAACCATTGTCAGACCGCCAGGCAATTCAGTGGATGCTCGTCGATACCTTCGCCGACCTCCATCAGATGCGGCTAATGATTTATTCAGCGGCATCGAAATATGACGCTGGAGAAGACATCCGCTGGGAGTCGTATATGTGCAAATATATAGGCGATCGAAAAGCTTTTGAGGCCGCCGACCGCTGCATGCAGATGTTTGGCGGTGTCGGCCTTACAACAGATTTTCCCATTGAAAAACTGTGGCGCGACTCTCGCTCCTTTATGATCACTGAAGGCCCCGAAGAAATACTTAAACACGCTCTCCAGCGTCACGTCTTAAACCAATACGGCTAACCGCCATTGAAGCTAACCGCTTTTTTCACCGACCCGGCATTTGATCGTCTGCGCGGGATCTCACTCATGTTACTCGCGACGCTAAGCTTTTCGGGAATGCACGCAACTATTAAACACGTAAGTACCGACCTGCACCCTTTCGAAATCGCCTTCTTCCGAAATTTCTTTGGTTTAGTAGCCCTTTTTCCTTTCTTTATACGGCACGGCTTAACACCCCTAAAAACTAATCGTATTGGCCTCCATGTCGGACGTGTTGCACTTAATATCGGGTCAATGCTCGCCTTTTTTTACGCGATTTCCATTACACCCCTTGCAGAGGTTATAGCGCTGTCATTCGCCGCCCCAATATTCGCCACGCTATTAGCTATTTTTATTTTTCGCGAAAAGGTCGCACTTACAAGATGGATGGCAATATTGTTTGGTTTTGCGGGTACTGTCGTCATCCTACGCCCCGGTTATGAGGCACTTTCTTTGGGCCCTATACTGGCCCTAATGGCGGCGATGACGTGGGGCAGCGCAGTTATCATTATAAAAACCCTTAGTAAGACCGACTCGTCGGTAACCATTACGGCATACATGGTCCTATTTATGACCCCACTTTCTCTTATCCCTGCATTATTAGTTTGGGAATGGCCGACTTGGGAACAACTAGCCTGGCTTGCGTTGGTGGGTTCTTTCGGAACGGCCGGACACCTCACTATGAACGTTGCCATAAAGTTAGCTCCAACAAACGTAGTGATGCCAATCGATTTTGTGCGACTAATATGGGTGGCGATTATCGGGTATTTTATTTTTGCAGAAATACCCGATATTTTTGTTTGGATCGGCGGCGCTATGATATTTTTATCTGGACTATGGATTGCCCACGCGGAAAACCAAAACAGAAAGAACGAAACCGACAGCCGGTTTTGACCGCCGAAGATACTTAGTAGGGCGGTGTACCAACCGAACTAAAATGTGGAGTATTTATTATGCGACCTTTCCATGTCGGCAATATCCTCGTTTCGAGTTTTATTGAACGCGACGGACCCTGGCGAGCTCCTACGACTATGTTTCCAACAGCCGACCGAGAAACCGCCCTTTCCCACCTGAAGAATATGGCGCCAGAGGTATACGATGCAGCGCAGGAGCTCCTGGTCATTACCTATCAAACCTTTGTCGTAAGGACGCCGCGACACATTATTTTGATCGATACCTGTGTAGGCGATCACAAACCACTTAGAGGTCCGGCGCTGGACTATCCAAAACAACCTTGGCTTGATGGTTTTGCGGCGCATGGTCTGCGTTTTGACGATATTGACTATGTATTCTGCACACACCTGCATGTGGATCACTGTGGTTGGAACACTCGACTTATAAACGGAAAGTGGGTCCCTACTTTTCCGAATGCTACTTATATTTTTGGAAAAGTTGAGTACGAGGCATGGGAGACTGCCGCTAACGAGGCGGAGCGCGACGAACGCCTTTCCGCCGTGTGGGAGGATAGCTGCTTGCCAATCGTCGAAGCGGGACAGGCCAAATTGGTCGATGCAGATTTCGAGTTGGAAGACGGGATTTGGCTTACGCCGGCTTTCGGTCATTCGCCTGGTCAAGTCTGCGTAAACTTTAAGTCCCAAAATGAACACGCTATCTTCACGGGAGACATGATGCATCATGCCCTACAATGCGTGGAGCCTGACTGGAGTACTTGCTTCTGCCCGGCGCCGGAAGAGGCTGCCGAGAGCCGAAAACGGATACTACGAAGCGTCGCAGATAGTGACACAATCGTCGTGCCCGCACACTTTCCGGGCCAAACTGCTGGCTACGTGGATACCGATGGTGAAACATGGCGGTGGCGTTACATGGAGTTTGATAACGGACAACCAACCCGCGTCGGAGATCGACAAACGATGCCCGGCGGATCCGCTACCAAATAAAAGGCAACACAAACACTATGGAAGAGTGGCAAAAAGTTTTACTAATCGCAAAAGCCATAAAGATTAACCGGGTTCTCAACCAGAAGTTTTCTTTGGAGGGAGGCATCAGGTGCATAACGCGGGATTAGGTCTACGAGATGACCGTCGTCCGGCATTCCCTCCCAAAGATTAGGATGAGGCCAGTCTGTCCCCCATAACACGCGATCGGAATTAGTTTCTATCACTGCTTGCGCAAAGGGCACTACATCCTCGTATGGCTCGCCCATCTGCGTTAATCGCTCAGCACACGATATTTTCACCCAAACATCCTCGTTTCGCATGAAGTCGAGTAAAAGTTGAAAGGGCTCTGAATTAAGTCCGTCGGCCACTTTTACTCGAACCATATGGTCAAAAACCACGGGTAGCTTAAATTTTCGAAGATCGGCATTAAATTCAACGATATCTTCGGCCTCTATGTAAATAACGAGATGCCAACCTAGGCCATCAATTTTTTCTGCAATCCGATGAACGCGATCAAAGTTTGGTGGCCCACTAAGATGGCGGGCAAAACTAAAACGGATGCCGCGGATGCCGCCGGCATGCAGCTTTTCAAAATCAGTTTCCGTGAAATTTTCGTCAACAATTGCAACTCCTCTCCACCGGCCCTCCGACGAGGCGATTGCGTCGAGTGTGGCAGAATTATTGGTCCCGTGGCATGTGGCCTGCACTATTACGGAACGATCAAATCCCAGGTGTTCGTGAAGCCCCCTGAGCTTCTCTTTCGGAGCGTCGACTGGCGTATAAGTCGTATCGGAATGATATGGAAAAACACTTGAAGGTCCAAAAACATGGACATGAGCATCACACGCCCCTACGGGTGGTATGAAGAGAGGTTTACTCGGAGACTGATGTGGCGGAGGTGGATATTTCATAAAAAAACCAAAATTTTTTATTCAAAAATTTATCTTCAAGATTCGACATCCGGTCAGGATTTTCTTCTCCCTCCACGGTTTTCAAACCAAAATACCCTAACAAAATTTATCTCTAGTTGTAAAAATACTAAGTACATTTCTATTCACCAAGTGGCACCAGCGACTTCATTTTCAGACAACGAAATAGATGCCCATCCGCAATATAGAAATAGAGCAAATTTGTTTGTAACCTATTAAGATGGGCGTCGAATTCATCTACCACATGTGTCTACAAACTGCATGGGAGGAGGCACTCAGAACTGGTTTGTATTTGGGCTCTGCACTCGATCAGAAAGACGGTTTTATTCATTTCTCAACATCTGAACAGGCTAAAGATACCGCCGCACGATATTTCGTAGGTCAAGAGGGACTGGTTCTGATAAAGGTCCGGACAAGCTCACTTCAAGGTGTCCTCAGATGGGAACCTTCACGGGACGGCATTGCATTTCCCCACCTCTACCGTCCCCTTAGATGTGACGAAGCTGTTGAAGTAACAGAACTCAAACTCGATGCCTCCGGGCGCCACATTTTTCCGTATTAGGGTAAACCAGGAATTTTTGTCTAACCCATGAACAGCTACAATCCCACTTTCGATTACAAAACTATCCAAATTATCAGCAACCGGCATAACCTCCCTTTAAAGCTTCGCCATTTATCAGTATTTCTCAGCCCGGCAGGGAGAAAAAACCATGACTGAAGTCGCAGGAGAAAACTACGGAGCGATCGACATTGTCTGCAACGCCTTTACGCCTGAGGCGGTAAATGCGGGTTGGATGTCCGTAGATCCCGAGTTTCGCAAAAAAGTCCGTGTTAAAGACGAATATCGCGACGGTGTGACACCGGAAGACTACATTTCGATGATGGATCGTTGCGGGATCGAGAGGTCACTCCTAATAGCACAACGCTCCGGAGATATGCGTATTAAGGGATCCGCTCATATGCCTACGGATTATATCGCAGGTTTAATTGAGGCACATCCAAACCGTTTTTCTGGCATGATTGGGGTGGACCCCTCTAAAATCATGGAAAGTCTCGCTGAAGTTGAGCACGCAGTTCGCGATTTAGGGTTTGTTGGCGCTCATCTTTATCCGCACTGGTTTGACGAAGCGCCAGACGCAGCAAAATACTACCCATTTTATGCAAAATGTTGTGAATTAGACGTTCCAATTCAGATGCAGGTTGGACATTGCCTTGTATACAATCCACATCGACGTCTTCCGAGCGTAGGTCATCCAATCTGTCTCGACCGAATAGCAATGGATTTTCCTGATTTAAAGTTGATCGGCATCCATATTGGCTATCCGTGGTATGAAGAGATGATCTCGGTGGCCTGGAAACATGCAAACGTGTATATCGGGCTTGATGCATACGCACCAAAATATTGGCCAGAGGCAACCCGGCACTACATGAATTCGTTCGGTCAAGACAAGGTAATTTTTGGTACAGACTGGCCAGTAGTAGATCCAGAACGGGCGATGAATGATATCGCTCATATGGAATGGAAACCTAATTCAAAACGTAAGGTTTTGAGGGATAATGCATTGAAATTATACCGTTTATAGCTTTTTAAAAGCGGACGCTTGAGTGATATAAACGAACCAACGATTTCAAAGGGCGTATCCCAGCACAACATTATATCTCCATATCTACTAACTTGGGCCGAAGAGGATGGCGTGGCCCTGTACCTAGAGCCTTTCGTTGGATCCGCAGCAGAGGTAATGAGTTTTGTTTGCTTATTAGATGTATTCCCGCAAAGGGACAAACGATAGCGAAGTTAGAAATATCGTTTGTTGGGCGGAGTGTATTTGAAAATACCCTCTTCTTTCCGATTAAGTTGGCAACATCTACAAGGAAAATTCGCGGCCTGGATGGACGGTCCCACAACGGTCGCAGGTGCGCGCTACTATCGAATTGAAAAAATTATCGTAAGCGCGAGAAACAGGATCTTTTGTGTAATCGTTAACTACAAAAAATTCCTCATGAATTTGCGCGTCACAGGACGGACAGAACCACTGAAAACTGTCGGTTTCACCTGACCGTCTTTTCCGTTCGCCAACTAGGACAAATGCGTCTTCAGGAAATCGTGGCGAGTGCGGAATTCCGTTCGCTGTGTAAATCGTTTCACCTTCCCTGAGAACTGCAACATCTTCGCGGCCCTCCGGCGTGCGAAAATGAAGGTTCATATTCCCCTTCAACATAGTCATGTGTTCGTCAGAGGGGTTAATGTGAAATTCTGAGCGGTACGCTCTCCCACGAGCTATGAACATAAGCGTGTCGTCGCTTTGCCAAAGTACCTTTACATAACGGCCGGTATTGGACAGTTCTTTGATGATTGCATCGTGATCAGCAATAGGCATAGGTAGCATTATTGGCGTTCCTTCTTAGAGTATTTAGGCGGCTCCCGCGTTCAATGCCTACTTCAAACGTTAGCACCGTATTGGAAGCACTTCGGCTAATCCAGTCGATTAAGCCGCAACCTGCGGAAACTGCACCAGCGACGATATAACCGATAGTTTTCTCAAAATCGATCACTCGCATTCCCTGTTATTCGTCTATATCGACGAAAGACGTTAGCAGCGCTTCCACCGCCACTCAATCCGCTAAGAGAAAGTTCGTTTAGAGGAGAACATTATGGGGTTGCAGCGCTGACACCCGCGGCAATGAGAATGTATAACCTCGGAACATAAGCTTCTGGCCAAACTTCTAACGTTTAAGCCAGATTCAGGTCTTTCCTGAGGAAAGCAATAATGTCATCAGATTCATAAAGCCACGTTGGATCACCGCTATCATTTGAAATACGGAGGCATGGCACCTTGTATTTCCCGCCTCCATTAACCAACGCCTGCTTATGAGCATCGTCCTTTCGCGCATCACGTAATTCGATATTCAGAGAATGACGGCGCATTTCGCGTCTAACCTTTACGCAGAACGGACAAGCATTAAACTGATATAGAGCAAGTTTTTCAGTTCTGACGTCAATCGCTGCTTGCTCTGCAGCTTCACGAATTATCGGCTTCGGCCGGGTCAAAAAATCATAGCCAAGCACCAGTCTTCCTAATATCCATCTAACGAAGTTCATTATTTTGCCCCACCCCATGCGGTATCTTAAGGTAACATTTAACTCCTCAGAGTAAGATGTAAAACACCCACACCAACAATTTATCAGGTCGGAAATGCAGCGGTGGAAATTTGGTGACGTCGAAATTACGCGGGTACTAGAGTTTGAGGCTCCAATATTGGATGCTAGAACTTTATTTCCCGATGCAGATGAGAACACGCTCAAACAACATGAAGGCTGGCTAAAGCCTCGTCTTCAGGATCCAATAACCGGGTTACTTATCCTCGCCTTTCATACTTATGTAATTCGCACACCCTTTCATCTCATCCTCGTCGATACCTGCGGCGGAAATGACAAGCATCGACCCCAAAAACCGCGTTATCACCAGAACAATTGGCCTTATCTCAAAAACCTGGAAAACGCCGGCGTTGATCCGAAGGAGGTTGATTATGTTCTATGCACCCATCTCCATGTTGACCACGTCGGTTGGAATACACGGCTTATTGACGGGCAATGGGTACCAACTTTCCCAAATGCAAAATATCTGATGGTGGTCCGACACCCATTAGATAGTATCCTTAGTTGTTTTATGCAAAATTTTGAGCTTAACCCACAGATGGCAAACTTTACCAACCTTCACAGCTCAGCTACGTTCTATAATAAGGTTTTCGAGATTTACGCGAGTTGCGTTAAACGTTACCAGCTAAGAATGGAAGTAATACGCTATGAAAACATAGTGGATAACTTCGATAAAGAGGTCCAAAAGATGGTTTCCTTTCTAGACCTTGACTGGGACCCCAGGATGTTAGATTTCAACGTAAATGCAAAAAGCAAAAAAACCTCTAATCTTGTTGAAAAAACTCTCTCCATTTTTTTCCAAGCATTCATTCTTCTAGCTTTTTCTCTAGATATAATGATTTCACCTTTAAAGCTTTCTATTCTTTCTAAGTAAACCTCTACTTCTGAGCCAACTTTAATATTTTTCATCTCATCTTTAAACTCTTCTACAGGGATCATGCCTTCCATTTTAGCTTTGCAATCGACTACTATGAAATTTTTTGTAATTTCAGTTACTGTGGCTTTAATAATTTCGTTCTCTTTTAATTTTCTATCTTTAAAATCTTCATTAAGAAGATTTTCAAATTCTTTTTGAGGACCTTTTAGTTTTTTAGCTTCAACTTCAGCTACCATATTTCTTTTTTAATTTCCTTTCTATAAACTTTGACATTTTATTCGTCATGTCAAAAATATTTAATTTATCAGACTGGACAATTACCGCATCTTTTGCCTGAATCAAAGGAGAAATTGCTCTATTTTTATCTCTATAATCCCTTATTTTTATTGCCTTTTTTACTTCATTAAATGTAATCTTGTATTTTTTTTTTCTAAATTCTTTAAACCGTCTCTTTGCTGCTACATCTAAACTACATTTAAAGAAAAATTTTACATCAGCTTTTGGTAAAATTACCGTTGAAATATCTCTGCCCTCGATTATTGGCTTAGTATTTTCTTTAGCAAATTTTTGTTGATATTTTTTTAAAATAATTCTGACTCTTCTATCTTTTGCTAATAATGAAGTATAATCTGAAATTTTAGAAGTATTGAGATTAATTTTATTTAATTTTTTAATTTTTAAATTTTTAAAAATTTTTTTAAGAAAATTAATCTTATTTTTAGGTTTATCTTTTAATACTCTATAGCCAGCATAACGATAAAGACTTCCTGAAGAAAGAAAATTTAAACCATACTTTTTTGCAATAATTTTGGCCCCTGTTGTTTTTCCACTTGCAGCTCCACCATCACATGCAACAGAAAATTTAAATCTTTTATCTAATTTCAAATTTTCCTCCAAGTTTTTTTATTATATTCAAAAAAGAGGGCGAAGAAGTTGCCACAGTCTCAAAATTTTTAATTTCAGCTTTTATTCCTGTTACTAATGATAGAATTACTGCACTCATACAAATTCTGTGATCTCCAAGATTAGGTACTTTGATTATTTTTTTTTGATTTTTAATTTCTTTCAATCCATATATTTTCATTTCGTCTTTTTTGGTAACACACTTTACTCCTATTTGCTTTAGTATTTTTTTCATTTCATTAATTCTGTTACTCTCCTTATTAGCTAAATCTGAAATTCCCTTAAAGACAGAAATACCTTTTGTTAAAGCTGCAATAACAAACATAATTGGATATTCATCAGTCGAAGATACATAATATTCTTTACTTGCTCTAATGGGTTTAATTTTACAACTTTTTACAATTAAATCTCCAACTTTTTCAATATTATTCTTTTTAAGATTTATAAATTTAATTTTTGCCCCATGCTTTTTCATCAATGAATAAAATCCGATTCTTGACTCATTAAGATTAAGATTATTTATTCTAATAGATGATTTTTTTTTCAATAATGTTAATGCTACATAAAAAGCAGCATTTGATGGATCTGACGGTACAGAAAACTTTATTGCATCAAGATATTTTTTTCCATAAATCTTGATAAAATTTGTATTATTTTTTTTCTTAAATTTAATTACATTTGAAGATTTGGCTACATTTCAAGGCGATATATCTTTTAGTTATAGTACTCCTGGCGGTATAGAACTTAGAAGTATTAAGCCCGTATTTAATTATGGCTTGCTACAAGATACATCTTTCAACAAAGATTTATCTATAGATACATTAATTACGAATGATAGTTTATATAGTAACAGTTTGGATTATACAAGTAATACTTCAACAAATAATAGAGCTATATCACCACCGTTAAATCAAGTTAACACAACAGCAATTATTGTAAATAAACCAAAATCAGTTTGGGCGCCAATACGTA
>CAJWSW010000046.1 GCA_913046035.1 uncultured Alphaproteobacteria bacterium
TTCATCTTAATCTCTACCCGGCCGCCGAAGGCGCGTTGTTTAGGATCGGGATGATGATAACGCTCCGTCCATTTCTGGTCCTCGACAGTTGATATACTGTGCCAAAGTTTAACCGTATCGGGTCGTTGCGCTCGTTCGGGCGCATAGGAGTTATTGTGATGCCATGCCTGATCCTGAAGTGCTACTGCAAAAATATACATGATTGAATGATCGAGAGTTTCCCGGCTTGCATTTGGGTCCATCTTTTGAGGATCACCTGCGCCAGTCCCGATCACATAGTGCGTGTGATGACTTGTATAGATAACAATGCTCTCTACGGCATCGAAATCGTTAATCTGCCCACCCATTTTACGCGCTAGATCGATCAATGCCTGGCTTTGATACTCCGCAGAATGCTCCTTAGTGTATGTTTCTAAGATAGCACGCTTTGCCTCTCCGGCCTCTGGCAAAGGAACCAAATAACTAGCGTCCGGACCGTCTAACATCCAGGCAATGACACTATCTTCGCCCTCATATATTGGTGACGGCGCACCCTCGCCCCGCATGCAACGATCAACCGCCTCAATTGCAAGCTTTCCTGCGTGAGCCGGAGCATATGCCTTCCAACTTGAAATCTCTCCTTTTCTCGACTGACGGGTTGTGCAGGTCACGTGCAGCCCCTGCTGCACAGATTGGTAGATGGTTTCGGTATCCAGGCCCAAAAGTGTACCGATTGCCGCCGAGGCCGACGGTCCGATGTGGGCGATATGATCTATCTTGTGCTCGTGAAGACAAATACCCTTCACCAGATTGACCTGTATTTCGTATCCTGTGGCAATGCCCCTTAATAAATCTGCGCCGGTACAACCCTTCTGCTGAGCTACTGCTAGGGTCGGTGGAATGTTGTCACCGGGGTGAGAGTAGTCAGCGGCTAAAAATGTATCGTGATAGTCCAATTCCCGTACAGCCGTTCCATTTGCCCAAGCCGCCCATTCCGCAGAAAACCGTTGATCAGCAGACATGCCAAAAATAGTCGCGCCGCCATTCCTTGGGTGACAGATAGCCATTGCCCTCGCATTTGCTACCGAACGCCTGTTTACCGAAGCTATAGCGACGGAAGCGTTGTCAATAATACGGTTTATAATCATGTCCTTTACGTCATCATCAACCCCAACCGGGTCGGACGCTACAGCAGCAATTTTCCATGCCAATTGGTCTTCACGTTTCAGTTCATTTTTCGACGGATAAACCTTAATTTCATGATTTTTCACGGGTCGATAGCTCCGGTTGGCGGATTAAGTGGACGCGCTATCATAGCTCTGCACTCCCTTGCGTCAACGAAGCGACACTGCTTACTTTTGGGCTTTGTAACGCTGCGTTACGCCGATTATTTACAAAGAGATAAAGCCCATAGAAAAGTATATCGTAGAGTTTTACACTGTGGTTCTTAAGAAGGATGGCTGATTTCACTCGTGATCTGAAAGGACTTGAGAACACACAAACGCCAGAACAAAAGCCCCTCTCTAGGCCAGAAAACTCTTGTAAAATGACTTTGATAGAAAGGCCATTCAATGCCTGACGTACCCTCCTCAAACCTTCGCACCGGCGGACAGATCATAGTGGATTGCCTCCGTTTACACGGCGTAAATACAGTTTTTTGCGTGCCAGGTGAGAGCTACTTGGCGACGCTGGACGCTTTCTATGACGTCCAAGAAGAAATTAAACTTGTGGTTTGTCGACAAGAAGGCGGCGTCTCCAACATGGCTGAGGCTTGGGGAAAAATGACTGGAAAGCCCGGCATCGGCTTTGTGACCCGTGGCCCTGGTGCGACTAACGCGTCAATAGGTATTCACACAGCGCAACAAGACTCAACACCTTTGATTTTATTCATTGGTCAAATAGCCCGTGACATGTCAGAGCGAGAAGCATTTCAGGAGGTTGATTATCGACGGATGTTTGGCGAAATGACTAAATGGGTAGCACAAATTGAGAACGCGGCAAGAATTCCCGAGATGATCAGTCGCGCATTTCACGTCGCTACATCTGGCCGACCCGGACCCGTTGTTCTTGCGCTGCCCGAAGATATGCAAACGGAGCGTGCCGTCGCCGACGCTGGTCGATCATGCCGCGCCACCCAAGCTTATCCCGGTAACTCCGACATGGAGGTTTTTCGCAAAATGCTCGCAGACGCGCGAAAGCCGCTGGTCTTGGCAGGCGGAGGAGGTTGGACCCAAAAAGCTTGTAACGACTTGACAACTTTCGCAGAGGCCAACACCCTCCCTGTCGCGACTGCCTTTAGGCGCCAGGATTTGATAGACAACCGCCACCCCTGTTTTGCAGGAGTCGTAGGTCTCGGTATTAACCCTAAGCTCAAAAATCGACTGGACGATACAGACCTATTAATTGTGCTTGGCACACAACTTGGCGAGATAGTAAGCGGTGGCTACACGTATTTTACCTTCCCGAAGCCGAAGCAGACTATGGTGCATATCGCTGCCGGAGTGGATGAAATAGATAAGGTTTACCAGGCCGATCTGGGGATAAATGCAGGCATGGTAGAGTTCTGTGCAGCTGCTACGGACCTGCCGCCAGTAGACACACCGTGGTCGGGTGAGACGAAGGCCGCGCATGAGGACTACGTAGCATTTTCTACGCCGGCGGAGATGCCAGGTAATGTGAATTATTCAGAAATCATCGGCTGGCTGAGCGACAACCTTCCTGAAGACGCTATCATTACAAATGGAGCTGGGAACTACACCGTTTGGGTCCACAGATTTTTCCGCTACAAACAGTATGGCACCCAACTCGCGCCGCAGTCAGGAGCGATGGGCTATGGGGTTCCCTCTGGCGTCGCCGCGGGAATACGGCACCCCGATCGCGTCGTTGTATCATTCAACGGAGACGGGTGTTTCCAAATGAATGGCCTAGAAATTGGGACCGCTGTCCAGTATGGCACAAAAACGATTTTTATAGTCGTCAATAATGGAATGTACGGTACGATCCGAATGCATCAGGAAACGCATTACCCCAAACGCAAATCAGGCACAGATCTTTACAACCCAGACTTTGCCGCCCTCGCCCGATCATACGGGGCTATTGGTGAGACTGTCACAACTACATCAGATTTCGCGGATGTTTTTGAACGCTGCTGCGCCGCTAATGGGCCATCGTTGATCGAGCTGGTGATAGAACCAGATGCTGTCCTTCCAACAAACACTCTATCAGCAATTCAAAAGAACGCCCTCGGGGGATAAACCCCACAGACAAGGGAACCTCGTGCTATTGGAACGGAGCCGGTTTAACCGTGAAGCGACGAGCTTGTTACACCTTTATGTTTTTGCATACCACCGTTAAGTCATCAGTTTATTCATCGCTGGATGTAATATGTTTTCCTTGCCCCAGCCAAGCGTTCCGGTGTCATTGAGCTCAGCGCAGGCTTCTTGCACCTTGGTGTAGACCATCAGCGAAAAAAGACCGCCGATGCTGGCCCGAGCAATTCCGATCTCTCGCAATATATCGAGACTTGGTGCTGCAGGATTAGCGAGGACGTTAACAGGGCCATCTATACCCGCGACCAATTTCTCCATTGTCTCGCGGTCGCGAACAAATGGCACGAATACGCAACCTGCCCCCTCTTCAAGATAAGCGTTTCCTCGTTGAATAGCTTCATCAACAGCGCTTTCACCACCGCCTCCTCGAAAGATATCGGTTCGGGCGTTAATAACAAAAGGCACTCCCGCATCATTTGCCGCTTCCCTGCCAGCTCGGATACGCGCTACTGAAAGGTCGTAGTCCAGCATTGTATGGCCAACCCTCTGAGAAGAAGAATCCTCAATATTCGCACCAACAGCTCCCGCAGCAAGCGTTGCTGTAACGGTAATTGCTACAGCCTCCGGCGCTTCGCCATAACCAGTTTCCATATCTGCGGTGACGGGTAATTCAATACGATCTGCGATCCGCCGTACGGTAGATAGCATATCTTCACGGCTAATAACTTCGCCGTCCGGAAAGCCGAGCGACCAGGCGATACCCGCGCTAGAGGTAGCAATGACGGGATACCCCGCCTCTGCTACAATACGAGCACTACCAACATCCCAAACATTTGGTAGCACCAACATTTCTTTAGAATCAATCAGCGCTTGGAGTTTTTCGGCTTTTATCGTCAATGCTGCTTTGTCCATGGCCCTACCCCATTTGGATCAGAGTATCAAAATAAGTGAGATCAAGAATTCTTTGGCTGATTAAAGTTTCAAGTCCGGCACATCGCCGCCGTGTGCCATATCAAGAACACCATCAACAACCGCGTTTGCGTCGTTTACTGATGCGAAGGCCAATAACTCTCGAGCCTTAAGAATCATTTGTTCGCGGTCCAGCGGCAGCTCTGGATCACCCTTACACGCATTCCGCGTCGCAGTGATTTCGCCACCGTCCCTTAAGTGCACAGTCACCTCCCCACCCCAATTCTCGGGATAGGCAGCGCTGTAACCCTCTCCTGCGGAGACTGTGATGCGGGATCGCAACCCGTCGGCCCGATCACGCGCCGATGAATTGTATGATGCAAACACATTTTCCCCATCTAAAAGACTAATAGCTACGCAGTGCTGCAATGAAAACTTAGCTTCGTATTCGGTCTCTGGATTAGGCCGATCGCAAACGTCAATGGCAGCCTGGTATCCGATGACATCTACATAGTCTATATCCTTAACCTTGATCTTGCCGGAAAGCTCGAGCGCGGCATCAATAACCGGATGTGTATGACGGCATGACGGCCAAGGTTTTATCGAAGTCAAGTGCACCTGCCACGGTGCATCAGGGTCACGCAAAACAGCGTCCGGGTCAGGATCTGGGCAGGCGCCTGCAAAAAAACCCTGCGGCCCCTCGAGAATTGAAGGCGGACCTGTAAAGCCGAGCTTTGCCAGTTGCGCAGACACAATTCCCGCCTCAGCGGCGCGCCCCGCGTGGAGGTGCTTGCTCATAGCACCGGTATTTAAAAATTCCCACAACCCGGCCGATTGGGTTCCGGCATTACCAAGAGCATACATGCATTCCTTATCCGAAAGCGAAAGCAGCGTCGCCGCTGTCATCGCGCCACCGAAGGTGCCGCAGGTCGCCGTATTATGCCAGACTTTGTAATGCTCCTTGCCAACTGCCATTCCGACCCTTGTGCAAGCCTCGAATCCAAAGAGAATAGCTTTAAGAAAATCTGCACCTGACGTTGGTTGGTCCTGTGACAGCGCAATCGCCGCTGGGATCGTGACGCAGGCTGGATGTACCACGGAAGCCTTATGCAAATCGTCGACCTCAAGGATATGGGTTAGACCGCCCATAACCAGAGCTCGGCGTCCGGCGTCTCCCTCGCGACCCTGTAAATACGCCATAAGTTTTTCACCCGGCGACGACCGACGGCCTGCTAACATGTTGGCAATTCCGTCCAGCGTGAACAACGCCATGATATCCATATCATCCTGTGCGACAGGCTTATTACGGATTAACGCAATAAGCCCTTCCGTTAGCGTCAGGTCAAAAGAGGACTCAAATAGCTTGTTGGCCTCGGTGTTCATAACGATACGGTTGTTGGATCAGGCTGTTGACGGGTGATTGGGAAATCGGTCCGAAACGTCAAGGTTAAAGAGCCTGCGGGCATTTTCCCCGAGTATGTTGCGCCGCTGTTGGTCATTAAGAAACGGAAGATCCCAGATGACACTTGGCAGATCCATATCCCAATGCGGGTAATCTGAACTCCAACACAACTGTGTTTCCGCGTTAATCATTTTGAACGTCATCTCAAGCACATCAAGATCATGCGGCATTTCCATTGGTTGTGACGAGAAAAACATTTCCGACATGTATTCGCTTGGCAAACGCTTCAGTAACGGCGCCTCAGAAGAACGCATTCGATAATCGTTATCGAGGCGCTGCATTAGCCATGGTATCCAAGCGAGGCCACTTTCTATCCACATAACGTTTAACTTGGGGAACCGTTCTGGCAACCCATTAATGATCCAGTTACAAAGATGCACCGCATTATAAATTGTGAAACCAAGCGCGTGCGTTACCAAAAAACGGTTAGTATTTCCAAGTAAGCGATCATTCCAGCTGAAAGAGGCGTGGAACGACAGCGGCTTTCCCATTTCCTCAATGAGTGAATATGTTTTCATGTACTCGTTGTCGTAAACCGGCTTATAGCGAGTAGATACGATCATAAACCCCGCCACACCAGTTGCATCACCGAAATCCTGCACAGTCTTATAAGCAGCCTCCGGATCATTAAAAGGCAGGTAAAGCATTGTCTTTAGTCGCGGCTCTTCCGCCAAAACGCATTCCGTCAGCCAGCGGTTATAAGCGCGTGACATTGCGACCTCATATTCCGGCACCGGATGGAGCCCGAGAAGCAACATCGGCCCCGGAAATAGCATCGCATAATCTACACCAAGCGCATTCATCCATTTGAGTGAAAGGTGGATATCGCGATGACGGCCATCTTCAGGTGTAGGATCCATCTTCCGCAGAGGGTATCGCGTTATACGCCCGGCTACATCTTGCGAACCAGGACTTCCGATCATGAATGGATTATTTGCCCCAGTACCTGCCCCTGAATAAACTTGTGCCGTCCGGCGTAGAACAGGATCCTCAATAAACTCCACGATTTCTGACATCGACTCGTTTTCATAGTGATGGCAATCAACGTCTATGATCAACTCGTCTTGGAGCTTTCGCTGATCACGTTGGCGCGCGGCATTGATTAAAAGCTTTGAGGTGTCGAACTCCTCGATCGACATCTTATTGAGGTGATCTGTGGGGATTTCCATTGGCTCAGTCTTACTGTTAAATAAAGTTCGTTCAGGACGGTGGTTGATAGTTAGGAAAGCGGTCGGACACGTCTAGATTGTAAAGGCGTCGCGCATTATCGCCGAGAATATTTCTTTTTTGCCTCTCGTCGAGAAACGGCAGGTCCCAAATCACGCTTGGCACATCCATGTCCCAATGCGGATAATCAGATGACCAACAAAGCTGTGTTTCCGCGTTAATCATCTTGAACGTCATTTCAAGGATGTCCGGATTATGCGGCATTTCCATTGGCTGCGATGAATAAAACATTTCACCCATATATTCGCTCGGTAACCGCTTAAGGAGTGGCGCTTCGGAAGAACGCATTCGATAATCGTTATCGAGGCGCTGCATCAGCCATGGCACCCATGCCAGGCCTGATTCAATCCACATAACATCGAGCTTAGGGAAGCGCTCCGGTAGGCCGTTTACAATCCAATTAGACATATGTACCGCGTTGAAAACAGTGAAGCCGAGGGCGTGGGTAACTAGGAAGCGATTGGTATTACCAAGCAGTTGATCGTTCCAACTGTAGGACCCGTGAAAAGCCAACGGCTTCCCCATCTCTTCAATGAGAGAATAAGTCTTCATGTAAGCGTTGTCGTAAACAGGTTTGTACCGTGTAGACACCACCATAAAACCGCATACGCCGTCACATTCACCAAAATCCTGAACCATTTTGTATGTCGCGTCAGGATCGTTAAATGGCAGATAAAGCATTGTTTTCAGGCGCTTTTCCTCGGTCAAGATCTTTTCCGTTAGCCAACGGTTATATGCACGTGACATGGCGGCTTCATACTCAGGTACAGGATGAAGTCCAAGGAGCAGCATCGGAGTTGGGAATAACATAACATAATCGACGCCCATCGCATCCATCCACCGCAAGGACAGATGGATGTCGCGATGTTTATCATCGTCAGGGGTCTCTTCCATCTTACGCAGGGGATATCGTGTCACACGACCAGCCACATCCTGCGATCCTGGACTGCCCATCATAAACGGATTGTTTGCTCCTGTACCTGCACCTGAATAAACCTGTGCTGTCCTGCGCAAAACGGGATCATCGATGAATTCAACAATATCTTTCATCGATTCATTTTCGTAGTGATGGCAGTCTACATCGACAATCAAGACATCTTCCAGCTTTCGTTGGTCGCGCTGACGCGCGGCATTTATTAAAAGCTTCGATGTATCGAATTCAGCGACAGACATCTTGTTTAAATGATCTGTGGGGATCTCCATCTTACCCCTCCCTTCTATATCTCAATCTTTATCCACTCGACCAGGCTTGCCACATGCCCAATTCAAATAACTCGATATTCACCGCTTGAAGCATTGCGGTGGACATTATCATGACAGAAGTAACTGGCATCGCGCGGCCGTTAGGAAATGGATCCCAACGTTCGCCTTCTTGGAAACGGACGGTATAGAGTTTGGTCAAAGCATCCAAACCTTCCTGGATCATTTCCTGCGAAGGCGCCTCACCATCCGGTAGTTCAATCAATTTCTGTGCAAGCGCTTTCAGCGCCTCGGTTTCCTTATCGACATTAGCTAGCGGATCGCCAGTCTCCTGCGCAATCCGCGCGGTAGCCTTTCCATGAAAAGGCGACTTGGCTAGATCTTCGTCGCTGATTTCATCAGACGGTGACATAAATACTGTCTTCCTTTTCGACCACATCATACTTCTTTAGGCGAAATTTACGGTCTGCCACCATGTCACCAGTTGCAAGATCAAACTCCCAACCATGCCATGGACAAACTATGTGCATCTCATCGTGATTGAAAGTCATCCCCTGATAGGTTTTGTCCTCCGCTATAACTTCTTCCACTTTTGCCATGAGTAGGCCTTCACATGCTGGACCACCTTGATGGGGACAGACGTTTTGATAGGCGAAAAGTTCTCCGTTCACGCGGTATACCCCGATCTCGTAGTTCCCATTCGGCACTATTTTTCGATCGCCGTCGGCGAGCTCGCTGGTTTTTGAGACAAACAGTTCCTGAGCCATTTTTTCGTATCCTTACCCGATCTAATCTAGTTGGTTCCAACAACGCCTAAGCCGCCAGATGCGGTTGCCGTCGTTTTATTTCCTTTTCTGTCAGTGGGCATCATGTGGCGGTTGACGCGATCCTGGAGTCGCGTCATCCCAACATTTGCCGCTGCCGCTATCGCAAAAATAATGAGAATAATTGCATACATCGGCGCAATTCGAAATTGTTCGTAATAAATCCCCAACCTGTAACCAAGTCCGCCATCCGCAAATTTCAGCTCTGCGACCAATACACCAATCACCGTAATCGCCATACCAAGGCGTAGTCCCGTAATCACAGGATTTACCATGGCAGGCATGTAGATTTTTGAAATCATCTGCCATTTATTTAGATTAAAGCTGTGACCGACCCGTATAAGAACCGGGTTGATTAAAACCATGCCAAGTGTCGTGGTGAATACGACCGGGAAAAATGCCGACATCGACCCCTTGGCCATTTTAGATTCGATACCGGTACCAAACATCAAAAATAAAATTGGCAAAAAGATGATTTTAGGCGTCGATCCAATCGCATTAAGGTATGGCTCAAGCGCGCCCCGTACCAACGGACTTGTTCCCATCCAGATACCAACGAAGATTGCTATAACAGACCCCACAATGAAGCCGACTATGTGTTCAGCGAAAGTAATCCCAAGGTCACGGTAGAAACCAGCGGTAATAAGTTCTTCATAAATCGCGTAAGCTATTTTCCAGATATGAGGGACAACGTCGTTATACAAGATCCCAAAGGTCCCCAATGTTGCAATAATTTCCCAGGCGAACACCAATCCGAACGCTGTAGCTAGTCGTATTCGCCTTATTGAATTATTCATCGAAAAAGCCTGCGCTGGCGCCCCTGTAATCTATCAAACCGGCCTAAGCCATTTTTCTATTTTTCCAAAACCCCAGTAGAAAAATACGCTTACAAATATTACGGCGATAATGCTGGCATAGGTTCCGGGAGTGTCAAAGCGAAAATACATTTCCGAGACAATTCGTCCCAACCCTCCAAAATCAATAAGATATTCAATCGCAACTATATTTACCAAAGTATACATCACGCCGATCCGGATGCCGGTGAAGATGGTAGGCACTGCGCTTGGCAACTGGATTTTCCAAAAGAGATCACGCCTCGACACATTGAAGCTGCGTCCAACATTCAACAGCGTCTTCGACACGCCAAGCAATCCCTGACGGGTTTGTATTATTATGGGAATAGCTCCTGGGATGAACCCCATGGCAATGAGTGTAGCGTGGCTTCTACCGAATATTACGAGAAACAAGGGGTATAATAAAACGGTTGGAGCAGCAAACGCGGCAGCAAGCCATCCCTCGTAAGCTACTCCATACTCCGTTTTACGCCACAAAAAGTATCCAAACGGAATTCCTATAATTAGCGCAAGAAATGTCGCTCCTGCTGTCATCCCGAGTGTAACGAAAAAATTCCCGAAAAGATCCATATCCGCTTGAACTTCAGGAAAGGCTAATATGGTGTCCGATGGCCGAGGAACGACCAACTGCATCACCCATCCAATATCTACGGCAACTTCGAGCAACAAGGCGCAAACGAGAAGCCCCACGAAGCCTACGAGTATTGGCATTTTATGCAGTCTAGACATATTCCCCGGCAATCGGTTTTGATTTCAGGATCTACTAGTTAGGGTTTATTACCCATCGGATGGACTAGTTCCTTAAGCTGCGCCGCTGTTAACAGCTTTTTAATTTTCTTATTTTCAAGCGCAATCTGGTTAATTTTATCCAAACCAGCAACAGGCAACATCGTCGTCACCTCTGAAGGAGTATCCTGTGGAGCGGTTTTAACATCAGCAAAGTTCAGCTTCCAACGTTTCGCATAAGTCTGCAGACGTTTTTCGCTGTTATAAGTCATGGCTCTCGCTTCTTTAAAAGCCAACATCATCCGCTTTGCGACGCCGCGGTTTTTATTAAGCCAGTTTGCATTCGCTGCTATGACCCGGATAGTAACACCGTTAAGTCCGGCCGCCTCTTTGCCGGTACCGATTATGCGGATCTTACCCTCTCTGAGAAGATTTTTATTCAGCGGGAACACCGACCAACCGGTAGCTACCTGACCAGACATCAATTGAGTCCGTGATCCTGATGGCCCCCCAACAGATGTTAGTTTCGCTTTTAATCCAAGTGCATTTTTGATGTACAACGCAGCAAGATTGGTGGTTGATCCAGGGCGGGAATAAGTAAGCTCTTGGCCCGCTTTTAGATCTTTAAACGATTTGATTGGGCTATCCGTTTTGACATACCAATAAAGATCGGGCACCCCCCGAATGTTGCTGCCAAGTATGCGTACTGGGGCACCCTTAGCATAGGCAGACAACACTCCAAGAACACCATTTCCCCAAACAATATCTTGACTACCGGTCAAAACAGCCTGAAGAGAGGCGGCGCCGCCGGACCCGTGAATGACCGAAACATCAAGATTACGCTTTTTGAAGATACCTTCCTCAAGTGCGGTGTACGGATGCTCTGTTTCGAATACCACCTTCGTACTATTGACAAGGCGAACCTTGTCTGCGGCGATGGATGGCGACGCCAGAACAGCCGTCCCCGCCAACGCAATTATCATCGTTTTCAACGTTTTGGACATTTTTTCCTCCCCGGTTATGTGTCCGTTTAAATAAAGTTTAATTACAGAATTTTGCGCAGCTAATGCGTCAGATTTTTTCTACACGAGTTTATGTCGCCGCAATCGCCGCCTCCTCGTCAACCATTCCACGAGATGCCTCTTCACGCAACAAAGTCCAAAGCTTGCCAACATAAGTGCCAAATTCAGGGGTCGAAATTACTTCCGACGAACGGGGTCTCGGCAGGTCAATCTCAATGATTTCTTTTATGGTACCAGGCCGGTATGACATCACAACGACCCTATCGGAAAGTTGCACAGCTTCAGTTATGTTGTGGGTAATTAGCAACATCGTCTGGTTTAAAGCCGCCCAAATCTCAAGCATTTTATCACCGAGAAGCATTCGGGTCTGCTCATCCAGAGCACCGAATGGCTCGTCCAGCAACATAATACGTGGCTCATAAGCAAGCGTCCGGGCAACCGCGGTCCGTTGCTTCATACCACCGGAGAGCTGGGCGGGATAATGATCTTCGAAGCCATCCAGCCCAACAAGCTTTATGAACTTGCGTGCAAGTTCTTCTCGTTCATCTTTGTCTATGCCTTCGATTTCAAGCGGAAATGCGACGTTATCCAAAGTCGAACGCCAGGGAAACGTGGACTCCTCCTGAAATACAACACCTACATCCTTGTGGGCACCGTCAACTGGACGGCCTTCTATTAAGACTTCACCTTCGTGATCGTCGATGAGACCACCAATGACGTTGAAAAGCGTCGACTTTCCGCAACCAGACGGACCAATGATAGAAACGAACTCTCCCTCAGCGACATTCAGGTCAACATCATTCAAGGCAATAACAGGATTGTCACTTTGAGAATTGTAGGTCTTTGACACTTTTTTTATCTCAAGAATGTCGGCCATAACGCCCTTCCTCAACTCGCTTGTCCAGTCGACGCCTCGCCGCTAGCTCGGGTCACCATCGGCGCCGAATATCCGGGTTGAACACGCACGTCGATAAAATACGGCTTGCCTCCAGCCACTGTCTCGAGACCCGTCCTAAAAGCACCGACCAGATCCCCAGCCTTTTCGATTGGGCCTAGTGCCTCAACGCCCTGCGACCTTGCGTATCCCGCGAGATCCAATGCCGGATCATCAATACGCTGGCCTATCCAACGGTTTTCCACGGGACGATTACGCTGCGTTGCCATCGCTTCCTGATGAACTTCATCGTTAAAATTTGAACGATTATTGGAAATGATAATCAGCACAGGAATTTGGTAATGCGCTGCGGTCCACAGCGCGGAACCGCCCTGCATAAAATCGCCATCGCCAAGGATAGCCACCGGAATACGCTCACTGTCGATCAATGCCAATCCTGCGCCTATGGCGCTACCGGCGCCGTTACCCAAACCAGCGCCACCGTCGTTGCCTAAATAGTCTAGCGGATGGTCGACTTCCCAAGCATCCGCTGCCCAACCCAAGGGAACACGTGTTAACGTTATCTTGTGATCACCTTGCGCATCCTTCAATGCATAAGCGATGTCGCGAGGTGCTATTGCCGCATTTTCAGATTTATTTTCGCGTTCCGGCGGCTTATCCTTAGCCTTTGAAGCGCCATTCCAGCGCGACTTTCCACCCATTTTCTCGTTTAGAAGGTTCAAGAGTTGCCCAGCAAACACATCTGGGTCAGCGAGGACCGGGATATCAGCAGGCGCAAGGCCGAAGTGGTCTGCGCTCCAACCGTTGTGGACATATGAGTCGACAGAGCAGTTTACGACCCTTCCCGGAATTCCGCCGCGCGGCGCAAGCGGCTTTAAAGCACCCGCTAGATCAATCCAGTCAAAGACCACCACCGCATCCGCTTTCATTAACTCTTCCTGGCCGACGGGACTGATCCAATTTGATGGCGCGCCAACGTGAAGTGCATGGCTAGAAGGAAACGAAGCACGGTTCTTTAGGTCTGTAATTACGCCAGCACCAACCAACTCCGCTAGATTTATACGTTGTTGCCAGTCCTCTATGGTTGGTGACATGCGACCAAATAGAAAAACAACATTCTCCGAATTAGCAATCAAGTCTGCGGTCGCCGCAACCGCATCGTCCGATGCAGGCGGCGGGTCTGCTAGCTGAAAGCGCTCCACGTCAGGGATCGTAACCTCACCCTCCTTCAGCGGGGTCTCTTGAAGGCCGGCATCAAAGCAAACGTAGACTGGCCCTTTTGGTGATTGCTGCGCGAGAATATTGGCCCGCAACATGGTCTCTACAATAGCCTCAGCAGAACGAGGCTCATCATCATATTTTACATAATTCCGTAACAATGCGCCTTGATCCTTGGCGGTGTGAATCCAGTCGATCCATGGACGACGAAGAGGCGCGTCAACAGGGCCGGTAGCCCCCATAACCAGTATCGGAGCACGATCGCACCAGGCATTAAAAATACCCATAAGTCCATGCATTAGCCCAACGTTTGAATGTAATATCGCGCCCATCATTTCGTCGGCAACTTTGGAATATCCATGAGCAATCGATACTGCGTGGTCTTCGTGAAGACATAACAGCATCTGTGGTTCTTCATTACCAAGATAATTGACTAAGGAATCATGAAATCCCCGATAGCTTGCCCCTGGGTTCAGTGACACATATTTGACGCCCAACTTTCGGAGCATTTCCGCCGAAACATCGCTAACCCACTCCATGGGTTTGTTATCTCCAAGGATCGGCCGGTCGAATTTACTAATTTTATTCATTCTTCTAGTACTCCTGAAGAGGTGCGGCTGGAAGCAGATCGGCGGAGAGCATAACACTCAATTTTGTGCTGATTAACAGAGGTAAATATGCTCTTAGATTTTCGAGAGTGTTCATCCCGAGGAAACCCTGATCAAGTTTAATGATTGCCCGCGTGCAGATTGCTGCCGTTGATTATTTCAATTGTTTTCAAGCTTCCGAAGTTGCTCACGTGTCCCCTCCATTGTCGCCAGCTTTTTATCCGGTCTTGAGCCCCTGAGAGGCTTTAGCCCATAGTGTAACGACCAGTCGTTACTCTGGCCACACTCATTTATAATGCATTATTGATACTGTATTTATCCATACGAACCCTCGCACTTGTATTCCGCTTTCAAGGCGTGGCGGCTGCCGTTAGACCTGACCGAATAAGTGAAAAATTGTTTTGCCGCATAGGAAACTGTCTTTGTCGATCTATATCGACATGTTGTCGAATAGGGTTAGAATTAGGGGTCAACAGATAAAGGGTCAAAATGACATGAAACGGTTTACAATCACGATCGCAGCAGCCGTGCTTACCCTCGGCCTTGCTGGCTGCGACGAGAACGAACAGAAGGCTGAGAACACGGAGCCAGCTGCTCCGCAAGCCTCTTCCACCAATACATTCGAAGAGGTCAAAGCGCGGGGCGTCTTGCAATGCGGTATTAATACCGGTCTTGCCGGCTTCGCATACACGGATGATAACGGCAAGTGGGCAGGCTTCGACGTAGCTTACTGCCGTGCTCTGGCGGCAGCAGTGCTAGGCGACCCCGATAAGGTTAAGTATGTGAACCTTACAGGTAAAAATAGATTCCCTGCTCTTGCCTCAGGAGAGATTGATGTTCTCTCAAGAAACACCACGTGGACCTTCTCAAGAGATGTAAAACTTGGATTCACTTTTGTCGGCGTAAGTTACTATGACGGCCAGGGTTTTATCGGTAGAAAAAAACTCGGCGTTAAAAGCGCCAAAGAACTCGATGGAGCTTCTATCTGTATCCAAACTGGGACCACTACGGAACTTAACCTCGCTGATTTTTTCAGAGTGAATAAGATCAAATATGAGCCAGTGCCGATTGAAACAAACGAGGAAGCTCGAAAGGCATACCTCGCAGAACGCTGCGACGTGTACACCACCGATGCATCAGGCCTTGCAGCTACCAAGTCGACCTTTGCCGACGCCGACAAGCATATGGTGTTCCCAGAGATCATCTCGAAAGAGCCTCTCGGTCCTCTTGTTAGACAGGGCGACGATGCTTGGGCGGACATCGCCCGCTGGACCCTGAATGCACTTATCAACGCTGAAGAATACGGCGTCACCAGCGCAAACATTGACGAGATGCTTAAAGGTACAAAAAATCCTGAAATAAATCGCATGCTCGGCACTGAGGGATCTCTCGGAGAGATGCTTGGTCTCCCTAAAGATTGGGCTGTCAAGGCACTCAAAGCCGGCGGTAACTATGGAGAGATCTTCGATCGTTATCTCGGTGAAAAGACCCCGCTTGGACTATCCCGCGGACTGAACGCACTTTGGAGCAACGGCGGAATATTGTACGCACCGCCTATGCGCTAGATATTAGGGTCACCTATCTTGATAGGTGGCCCTTTTCTTTTCCTTCCCGCGACCTCGAAGCCATAAATATACCGTAATAGTAGTGTTTCGTCATAATGATTAACCGCACGACTTTAACCAACTTATGGTTTAATAAGAGGGGACGCGGTTATCTCCTGCAGCTCCTCGTACTGCTCGGCGTCACAACCTTACTGGCGATAATAGCGTCAAATACCATTGCTAATCTTCAGAAAGCAGGACTTACATCCGGCTTTGGATTTCTCGGCGATCAAGCATTTTTCGATATTAACCAACGACTGATTGAATACACTTCGCAATCCTCATTTGGCAGAGCACTTGTCGTTGGGCTTCTCAATACAGTTCTTGTATCCAGTCTCGGGATTATAACCGCTACAATAATCGGATTTTTTGCGGGTGTACTGAGGCTCTCAGATAATTGGTTAGTAAGTCGCCTAATTACTGCTTATGTAGAAGTCACACGGAATGTCCCCCTACTTCTCCAGATAATTCTCTGGTGGGCTATTTTAACTAGTCTGCCAAAAATTCGAGATAGTATCCCGGTCTTTGGCACGTTGTTTTTAAATAATCGCGGATTGAGAGCGCCTGCTCCAGTTTTTGAGCCCTCATTTATCTGGGTATTTATAGTCTTCATCGCCTGCCTATTTTTTACATTTCTTCTTTTGTTTTGGGCGCGGAGGCGTCAAAGGCGCACCGGAAAAATATTTCCTGTTGGACTCACCGCACTTGCTCTTGTCGCAACCGTCCCACTCATTGTGTTTTTTAGCCTCGGGCAACCCATCACTTGGGACATTCCTGCAAGGACGCGCTTTAATTTTCAGGGCGGGTTCAACATTACCCCCGAGTTACTTGCCCTTTGGATCGCTTTGGCGACATATACCGGAGCATTTATTTCGGAAATTGTAAGAGCGGGCATTCTCTCTGTCAGCAAAGGCCAATCTGAGGCGGCTCTTTCCCTCGGGCTGCGCAAAAACCAAACAATGCGGCTCATAGTGATACCACAAGCCTTGCGGGTGATCATCCCGCCTCTTACGAGCCAGCACTTAAATCTTACAAAAAATTCTTCGCTGGCAATCGCAATAGGATATCAAGATCTTGTTTCTATTGGTGGAACCATCCTGAACCAGAGTGGGCATGCGCTCGAGGTTGTGGCTATCTGGATGGCGGTATACCTCAGTCTAAGTCTTGCCACATCGGCGTTTATGAATTGGTATAACAAACGAATATCATTGATCGAGCGTTAATAATGAGCTCACCCAAAGATACACCTAATGTTTACACAGCGGCGCGCCCCCCGCCGGCAGCTTCTGTTGGCCTGATAGGTTGGCTTCGCCAGAACCTCTTTTCAAGCTTTTCAAATACAATATTGACACTGGTTTCCATTTATCTTCTCTCGCTAGCAATCCCGGCGGTCTTGGATTGGGCCTTTTGGAGTTCACAAGTATCCGGTGACAACAGATTCGATTGCAAGGTAGAGGGAGCCTGCTGGGCATGGCTCGACCAGCGACTTGGTCAGTTTCTTTTCGGCTTCTACCCTGATGGCGAGAGGTGGAGGGTTATCCTCGCGTTTGTGCTTTTATTCGCCGCCCTATTACCTTGGCTGACCACCGGTGTACCCGGGCAGCGTTACCTTAGGTGGTTCTCTATTGCCTACCCGTTCATCGCAACTGTTTTATTGGCAGGGGGCTTTGGCCTTGAACAGGTGCCAACCGATAAATTTGGCGGCTTTATGCTTAATTTGATAGTTGGTCTATCGGGTATTGTTTTGTCTCTTCCCGTGGGAATTCTGTTGGCGCTTGGCAGACAATCAAAGCTGCCGCTGATCAGATGGTTGTGCATTGGCTTCATAGAGGCGGTCAGGGGTGTGCCGTTAATCACGCTATTATTCGTCTCCAACATCCTCTTGCCTATTTTTCTCCCACCCGATGTGACGCTGGATTCGATTATTCGCGTTATCATCATGGTCACCGCTTTTGCCTCCGCGTATATGGCGGAGGTGATCAGAGGAGGTCTGCAAGCCATACCGTCCGGCCAATATGAGGCGGCGAATGCACTGGGTCTCAACTATTGGAGGTCAATGCGATTGATCGTGCTTCCACAGGCACTACGAATATCAATACCCGGTATTGTCAACACATTCATAGGACTTTTTAAAGATACAACACTTGTGATTGTCATTGGCTTATTTGATATCTTAGGGATCGCCAATGCGATGGTGTCTAACCCTGACTGGTTGGGTTTATCCACTGAAACATACGTTTTTGTCGCCGTTTTCTTCTTTGTGGTTTGTTTTTCTATGTCACGATATTCAATGTGGCTTGAGCGACGCCTGAGCGGTCAACGGCATTAGGAGACTCATTTTGGAGAAATCACATCAATATTCCCCGAATGACAGTTCAGCAGTTATAAGAATTGACAAACTCAACAAATGGTTTGGCACGTTTCATGTTTTGAGAGACTTGTCGTTATCCGTCAAACAGGGCGAAAAAATAGTCATTTGTGGGCCGTCAGGAAGCGGAAAGTCTACCTTAATCCGATGCATCAATTTTTTAGAGGAACATCAAGAGGGGAAGATAATTGTTGATAGTATTGAGTTGACTGGGGATCTAAAAAATATAGATGCCGTCCGCCGCGAGGTTGGAATGGTGTTTCAGTCCTTCAACCTTTTTCCGCACCTAACAGTGATAGAAAATTGCACTCTCGCGCCAATTTGGGTTCGAAAAACACCGCAGGCAGAAGCAGAACAACTCGCAATGGAATATCTGGAACGGGTCAAAATTCCTGAACAAGCCCATAAATATCCAGGCCAACTATCAGGTGGGCAGCAGCAAAGGGTTGCGATAGCGCGTTCGCTCTGCATGAAGCCAAAAATCATGTTGTTCGATGAGCCAACATCAGCACTCGACCCCGAAATGATTAAGGAAGTCTTGGACGTCATGGTTGATCTCGCTGATTCTGGTATGACGATGCTCGTCGTAACCCATGAAATGGGCTTCGCGGCCCAGGTCGCTGACCAAATTGTTTTTATGGACGAGGGCCAGATTATTGAACAAAACACCCCCACGGAATTTTTTGACAACCCGCGATCAGAACGTACCAAGCTATTTTTAAGTCAGATCCTAAGTCACTGACGTTTTTCTGAAGGCGATACAGGCCAATTAGGTGTGTTTTCTTCCCTCGCTGCGTCTCCGAAATAAGAGTGAGATCAGCGAAAATGTATAATCAAGAATTCCAGCGGTAATCTCCGTCTAATCCTCGTCTTCTCCCTTCAGCGTCCGGACTTCCGTGTTCATAGTCAAGTCGTTGCGGCGGCGCTGCGCAATGATCTCACCAGTTTTAAAGTAGTCACTCTCGACGGCCCGTTGCGCCATAACATCAAATTCCTCTTCCCATTCGCCTAGCGAATATCCGTGCCAGGGTACCTGCGGTTTGAGCTCTGGCAGCCCAAGCTCGTCCCATATTTTTTTCGCATTTTCCATGTATTCTTTTTTCGGTAGGGAAATTGGAGGAAAGTCTTCTTTCAAGGTTGCATCGAATAGAACTGATGCATCCTCGCCGCCTGCGCGGCCGCTGCGAGGCCCATGACCGGAGTCCCGGTGCTTCAAAATTTCGACGTCCAGCGCCGGGTTTGCGCGATAAGCCATCGCCCAGAAAATCGCATCTGCATTATTGGGATCGATATCGTCATTTACAGCGATCACATACTTACCTGCCGCCCGATGAAGCGACGCCGCGCCATACATAGCCCGCCAAATTTCAGTTGTCGGCATGCCCCTTTCACAAATGATAACAATCAACTTGCGAATATTAGTAAGAGGCTCATGCATAGATACCCGGATCACACCCTTAATCCCTAAATGGTCTCTCAGGTGTTCGGTAAACATCGGCTCATAAGCGACCCGCTTGATAACGGATGATTCCGACGGTGTCACCTGACTAATGATCGAAGTCAGGATCGCCTCGCGTTTCCTGGTAATACAAGTCACGTCCATAAAGGCATTGTACTCCTGCAAGTTTACGTGCCCATGGGATTCTCCAAAAGGCGCTTCCGGCTCCAGATATTCAGTATCGATGTACCCTTCAATCACAATTTCTGCCTCCGCGGGAACCATTAAATCGACGGTTTTGGCTTTGACAATGTTAATCGGCGAGCCGGCAAGTGCACCCGCG
>CAJWSW010000047.1 GCA_913046035.1 uncultured Alphaproteobacteria bacterium
TTTCATTACGGCATCTTTTTCGGGTGCTTTGAGGCGTCCATGTACCAGACCAACTCTGTCGCCGAAACGCTGTGACAAAGCGGCGTGTCTCTCGGTTGCAGCGGCGACATCTAACACTTCGGAGTCCTCGACCAACGGGCATACCCAATATACGCGTGCTCCCGTCGGTATGGCCGTGCGAAGACGGTCTACAATATTTTCCAGCCGGGAAAGCGGTATTGCCCTAGTTTCGATGGGTTTTCTGCCTGCGGGTTTATCTCTGAGCCTCGATGTCTCGAGGTCGCCATAAGCTGTCATCATGAGTGTTCGCGGAATTGGCGTAGCAGTCATTACCAGTATGTCTGCTGCGGCACCCTTTCCTGCCAAAGCAAGACGTTGATGAACACCGAAACGATGCTGTTCGTCGACTACTACCAAAGCAAGGTCTTTAAAGCTGATATCTTGTTGAAAAAGCGCATGCGTGCCAATTGCGATTGATATTTGTCCGGATTTAAGGCCAGAGACCAGCTGCTCCCGTTTTTTGCCTTTATCGCGGCCGGTGATAAGTACGACAGAGACGCCAATTTTGTTGGCTAGTGGTTCGATCGTGGCAAAATGTTGGCGAGCGAGAATTTCTGTCGGCGCCATGATTGCTGCCTGCGCCCCTTGCTCAACGGCGGTGAGCATCGCCATAAGGGCAACCAAAGTCTTTCCGCTACCAACGTCGCCTTGCAATAGCCGCAGCATTCGAGAGTTGGACTTCATGTCCTCAGAGATTTCTGCGTTTGCCGCTCTTTGCGAGGTAGTAAGAGAAAACGGTAAGGTTTGCTCCAATCGTTCACGCAATGCCCTGTCACCCGTGATAGATCTTCCAGGACGGCTCCGCTGCTTCATACGGACTATAAGTAAGGCAAGCTGATTAGCTAGTAGTTCATCATAAGCTAGCCGTGAGCGGGCGAGCGAGTTTGGTTGTAAGTCGGACTCCGCTTCAGGCTGGTGTGCTCGTTCTAATGAGGCCTGCCAACTGTCCCAACCTTTTTGTTTAAGCCATGCCGCGTCCTGCCATTCTGATAGCTTTGGTGCCATCTCAACGGCGGAAGCAATTGCTCGGGTCAAAGGCTTTGCGGTGAGGCCCGATGTCATCGGGTACACTGGTTCGACGATTTTGATCCTCTCGATTTCGGCTGTTGTCCCAATATGATCGGGGTGGGTCATCTGTTTATCGTTTCGATATTTTTCTACTCGACCGCTAATCACTCTTGTTTCGCCTTCAGGTAGAATCTTTTGCAGATAATCTTTTTTTCCATTGAAAAATATTAACGTAAGGAAACCACTTTCATCTCGGCAATGTACCCGGTGCGGCAAGTTGCGCCGCGGCGATGGCTCGTGTTTTTCGATGGTGACGGTAAGCGTCGCAATCCCTCCCTCAATTGCATCGGCAATATCCGGGGCATATCTTCGGTCGATTAGACCTACTGGAAGATGCCAGAGAAGGTCTACGATTTTTGGCCCCGCGAGGTGTTCAATCAGTCGTCCAATTTTTGGACCAACACCGGAAAGTTTTGTAACCGGGGCAAAAACAGGAAAAAGAGGCTCTGGGCGCATGAAATTTCTGAAATCCAGCTGACAACTGCACGTGTAGAATTTATACCAGCGTATGATGGGAAGTAGGAATGCCTGATAGACTAGAAAATATTCGCCGCAAACTTCGTTTTCGCAGTTTACGCCGTGGAACAAAGGAGAGCGATTTAGTGATAGGTGGTTTTGCCGAAGAGAAGCTCCATGTTCTTACCGAAGTCCAGCTTGCCGCCTTTGAAGCTCTTTTAGATGAAAATGACCAGGATGTCCTGAGTTGGGTCATTGAAATGAAGGCACCGCCGGTGGAGCATGATACTGATGTGTTAGAGATGCTTAGATCTTTTAAGAGTGCCTTGTAATACATTGAATTTATTAATGAAAAATATTTCACCGCCAGGCCGTTTCCTGCTGTCAGGTGTTCCCGAAGGCCATGATGCTCAGGTGCTGGTGGAGGTGCTGCGCAGTCCTGATGCTGCAAACGTCCATATCCACGTAGCACGTGATGCAGCGCGGCTTGCTTCTATGCATGACGCATTATCTTTTTTTGCGCCCAATCTCGAAATCGCAGTATTCCCGGCTTGGGATTGTCTTCCATACGATCGTGTTTCGCCAAACAGAGAGAGTGTCGCGGCACGGATAGATACGTTGACACGTCTTTCGTTGCGCGAAATAACGGAGAAACGCTCCATCATTATCCTTACGACAGTGAATGCCATCGTTCAGCGGGTCCCAAGCCGGGCAGTCATCAGATCTGTTCTAAAATCCCTCGAGGTCGGGGGACGGGTCGACCTTGGTGACCTCGGCAAGTTCTTTGCTCAAAATGGTTATGATCGTTCGGGAACTGTGCGCGAACCCGGTGAGTATGCAATCCGAGGTGGAATTATAGATATCTATCCGCCTGGATACTCCTTGCCGATACGTGTCGATCTTTTCGGTGATGAAATAGAAGCGTTGCGCTCCTTCGACCCGGTGACCCAAAAAAGCTTGGGAAAAGTTAATAAACTCGTTCTTCAACCCGCAAATGAGGCTCTTCTTGATGCCGCATCAATAGCGAGATTTCGATCTAGTTATCGAGAAGCATTTGGATCAGTTACCGACGATCCGCTGTACAAGGCTGTTTCGGACGGTAGACGTCAAATCGGAATGGAACACTGGCTCCCGCTTTTTCATGAAAAGCTGGAAACACTTTTTGAGTATGCGACGTCGGCGTCAGTTAGCTTTGATGACGAAACTGATAGGATCCTTGATGCGCGCCTTGAACTGATCGCAGATTATTATGATGCGCGTGTAACTTTTCAGAAAAATTTCTCCAAGGACGATAAATCGGGACAATTGCCTTACCGCGCATTGCCGACGACCCGATTGTATCTCTCTACACCTGAGATCGACGCCGCGCTAAAAGGCCGCCTAGTTCTTCAGTTTTCACCATTTGCGTCACCAGATGGTATTGCAACAGCGGCGTTTGATAAGGTGGTTGCCGTTGGCGCTCGACGAGTGCCTGATTTTGCAGCAGTTCGGGCGCGTGCCGCCGCGGCAGCTAACAACGATGAGCCGTCGCCCGATAGTGTTTTTGTGAACATGAGAGAAAGACTTTCGAAAGAAATTTCGGAGGGTCGTCGCACGGTCGTCGCCGCTTTTACCGCCGGATCACGAGAGAGGCTGGGTCAGCTTCTATCAGACGCAGGCGTGAACGGTCTGACGAACGTTGAAAATTGGGAAGATGTGGGAGCGTTGCCAATAGAGCAAATCGCTTTGGCGGTTCTCCCGCTTGAGCGTGGTTATGCCGGACCCGATCTTTTTATTGTAACGGAACAAGATATTTTGGGTGAACGGATTGTCCGTAAAGATAAAAAAAAGCGTCGCGCAGAGGATTTTATAGCGGACGTATCGGAAATCGTGGCGGGCGATTCGGTGGTGCACATCGACCACGGGATTGGCCGTTACGACGGCCTTGAAACTGTCAACGTTGCAGGCGCACCGCATGATTGTTTGAGGCTTTATTACGCCGGTGACGACCGGCTATATGTTCCCGTCGAAAACGTCGAAGTCTTGTCGAGATATGGTTCCGGCGATACGCCGGTAACGTTGGATCGACTTGGCGGTGCCGCTTGGCAGGCCCGCAAATCACGGATGAAAGAGCGGCTGCGCGACGTTGCCAACCAATTAATAAAGGTTGCGGCGGAACGATCGCTCAGACCGGCAACAAAGATAGAACCGCCAGATAATCTCTACCAAGAATTCGCAGCACGTTTCCCGTATTCTGAAACCGACGACCAAATCCATGCGATTGAAGACACGCTTGAAGATCTAAGGTCAGGTAATGCGATGGATAGGTTGGTTTGCGGAGATGTGGGCTTCGGTAAGACAGAAATAGCATTGAGGGCAGCGTTTGCGACGGTGATGTCTGGTGGACAGGTCGCTGTTGTGGGCCCGACTACCCTTCTCTGCCGTCAGCATTTTGCAACCTTTCTAGATCGTTTTTCAGGTGTTCCAGCCCGGATTGAGCAGCTTTCTCGGTTGGTAACGGGCAAGGACGCCGAGAAAGTACGTGATGGGCTAAGTAATGGTGAGGTAGATATCGTCATCGGTACACATGCATTGTTGAGCAAGCATATTCAATTCAAAAAACTTGAGTTACTGATTGTCGATGAGGAACAACATTTTGGTGTAACTCATAAAGAACGCCTTAAGAAACTTAAGGCTGACGTACACGTCTTGACGCTGACGGCAACCCCGATACCGCGTACGTTACAGATGGCTTTGACCGGCGTGAAAGAGATGAGCCTCATCGGAACGCCGCCGGTTGATCGACTGGCAGTTAGAACCTTCGTAATGCCCTTTGATGAAGTAATGATCCGCGAAGCGATCATGAGGGAACACTTTCGGGGTGGCCAAATATTTTATGTGTGTCCCCGGGTAGCTGATTTAGATGATATTGCGGCACACCTTTATACATTGGTGCCTGAGATCAAAGTCGCGGTCGCGCATGGTCGGATGGGGACCCGCGCACTTGAGGATGTGATGACAGCTTTTTACGAGGGAAGCGTTGATCTTTTGCTGTCGACACAGATCGTTGAGTCGGGACTCGATATCCCCTCAGCTAATACGATGATTATCCATCGTGCGGACATGTTCGGACTTGCACAGCTTTATCAGTTGCGAGGCCGCATCGGTCGATCAAAGTTGCGCGCGTATTGTTACCTCACCTTGCCGGGAGAGCGAACGCTCACAGAGGCGGCAAAAAAACGATTAGAAGTAATGCAGTCGCTAGATACACTCGGTGCTGGTTTTACTCTCGCCAGTCATGATCTGGATATTCGCGGAGCCGGGAATTTATTGGGAGAAGAACAATCGGGTCACATTAGGGAAGTCGGTGTTGAGCTATATCAACATATGCTTGAGGAAGCGGTTGCGGCAGCGAAAGGCATGGATAATGTTGCGCAAAGGGAGTGGAGCCCTCAGATAAATCTTGGAGTGCCCGTTTTAATACCCGATACCTATGTGTCTGACCTTGGTGTTCGGCTCGGGCTTTACAGGCGCATCGCGGAGTTGAAAGGCGCAGAAGAGACCGAATCATTCGCAGCGGAAATGATTGATCGGTTCGGGACTTTGCCGGAAGAGGTCGAAAATTTACTGCAGATTGTAGCTGTAAAGCGGTCTTGTAGAGAGGCAGAGATAGAGAAAATTGATGCGGGCCCCAAGGGGGCGACGCTCACTTTCAGGAATAATCGCTTTTCTAATCCTGCGGGTTTAGTGGCCTTCGTGACTGAAGACACTGGGCGAACCAAGCTCCGCCCCGATCATAGTTTTGTGGTTAGACGCGAATGGAACAAGGCGTCAGACCGGTTACGTGGTGTTCGTCTCCTTGCCGCAAAGCTCTCCGACATAGCGCAGCAGGCGCCAGTTGATCTAGAGAATGCTTAGTATGGAAGTAAACCGCTCACTTTTTTTTGAAGATTTTTATATTGGACAGGTCATTCAGACTGGAAGACAAACATTAAGTGAGACGGAAATTATCGAATTTGGGCTGAAATACGCTCCCGTGCCCTATCACACGGATCCTGTTGCCGCGAAGGATAGTAGCTTTGGTGGGCTTGTCGCAGCGGGTTATCAAACTGCAGCACTTACGTTTGGACTTTTCGCTAAGACAGGAGCCCTTGCGGAGAGCGGTATGGGCTCTCCAGGTGTTGATAAACTGCGTTGGAAACGACCAGTTAAAGCCGGCGATACCTTGTATGTTCAGGCGAATGTAATCGAGTTGTCACCGTCGCAGAAAGAAGGTGGTCGCGATGGTGTCCGGATACGTTATGATACGTTCAATCAAAACGAAGAAATCGTGATGACGCTCACTAGTCTGCATTTTGTGCGGCGGCAGGCGTCCAAACAAGATCGGTAGGTTGATATGTCAGAAAAATTACCAATCCGTCTCGCTGCTGGGTCTGGCCCGACTTTTGGTGTCGATGATTTATCTTGCGCCGCGGCAACGACGCTCGGTCTTTGGGAGGATGAAGGTCTCGAGGTTATCTGGACCCCGGTACATGGTGGGGTTGCGGCTATTAACGCTGTTTTAGACGGTTTGGTTGATGTTTCATATGGAGGTCTTGGCCCGTTGATCAAATCACGGGCCGAAGGAAAACCCGTCCGTGCCATTGTATCAATGGCGCGCGGTCTCGCGCAAAATCTGATTGTCCAGAAAAACATTAAAACGACTGAAGAGTTAAAGGGAGTTTCCTGGGCGCTAGACGGCATGAACGCGCTCAGTCATCACATGGCAAGGCTGACTGTTCGGGCCTTAGGGATAGATGAAAATACTATTGACTGGCAGGTGGTTGGGCCCCCACCGGAGCGGATAGAGCGGTTACTTAATGGATCCATCGATGTGTCATTGATCCGCGTCGAGGAAGCTATTTCGCTTAGCATTGAGCATTCGGACAAGGTGCACAATCTTCTTGGTTTTGCACAATTAAAAGACCTAGTCCCGACCCAACCACACGGTGTTCTTGGGACAACAGAGGCGTTTGAGAGAAATCATAAAGAGGAGCTTGCGCGGTTAACCCGTGGAATGATCCGTGCCTCTCGCACACTTCACGATGACTACGACGTATTTCGGAAGGTTTACGATGCAAATGTTACGGTTCCTGTGCCAGACGAACGGATAAAGGAAATATGGAAACAGGAACACGACACGGGTGGGTTCGCCGTCAATGGTGAAATGTCGGGAACACATTGGAGTACGCAGATGAATTTGTATCGAGAACTTTATCCTGATCTGCGTGAGGTTACTCAGGATGAAATCCTTCCGCGTGTTTTCGTAACGGATGCGCTAAAGGTGCTGGGGCGACACGGTAGCAGTCACGACCACTCCTGATTAAACTAGGGTGTTTTGTGCTTCTTTCCGGCGATAAAAATTAGCAATGACGCCGCTAAGTAGCGCAAGGACGCTAAGTACAAATACAACCTCGATCAGCGGGAAAAATGTCTTGTCGTACAAAGTCGAGATAAACAGCGATGATATCGCCGACGAGGCAAAATGAAGAAACATGACAATACCCGAAGCTGTTCCGGTAAGATCTGGTTCGGCATTTATTGCGGCTGCCTGCGCATGGGGCATTGCTAATCCCTGTGCGAGACCGATGGCGGCACCTGGAAGAAAAAGAGCCAATGGAATTGTCGGGAAAACCAATACGGCTACGGTGAGGACTTCAACGGTAATGAGACCGATCAGGCAGCCTATTGTGACCATGTATTCTGTTGATACCCTGTTTCCCAAACGTCCCGAAATGAAGTTGCCGCTCATAAAACCGAGTGTGAGCAGCATAAAATACAAGCCATAATCGCCGGAGGATCCTTTGTAATGATCGTCCATAAGAAAAGAGGAATATGCCGCCAGTGAAAAAAATGCTCCTGAAGTAAAAGCCGGGACCAAGGTATATCCAACAAAGACAGGATTGCTGAGTAGTTGCTTATAATCTTTGGATAGTGTTCCTGCCCCCGAGCCTTTTACCCTTTGTTGGTGGGTTTCTCGGATAACCAAACCGGCGAGAAGGACAATAAGAACGGAGACGGCGGTCGCAAAATAAAACACCCCACTCCAACCAAAGTTGTCGGAGAGCAATCCTCCTATTGGAGGGGCAAGCGTTGGACCAAGCACGTAGGCCGTAGTTAGGTAGGCGATCACTTGTGCTAGCTTGTCCGGGCCGTAGACATCGCGTGCGATGGCGCGGGCCAATACAACTCCGCATCCGGCAGCAATCGCCTGAAGAATGCGACCCGCTAAAAAAATTTCGAAATTCCATGCTACCGCACATAATCCGGAGCCGGCTACGAATAACGTCAATCCAATCATCAGCACCGGCTTACGTCCAAACCTGTCTGACATCCTACCGTAAGCAAGTGTCCCGAAAGCCATGATGAATAGAACGAGACTGAATGTCAGGGCTGTAAAAAAAGTAGTAACGCCGAAGACTTCCTGAATGGCAGGCATAATCGGAAGATACATATGCACCGCCAGCGGGCCGATAAGAGTAATCGTTACGAGGGCAATCAGAAAGAAGAGCCCAATACCCTCTTTTGGGGACTGTGCTGATCTCTTCAGGGGGTGAGTTCCCGGCGAAGAACCTTGCCAACCGGACTTTTCGGGAGGGCGTCGGTAAATTCGACAACGTGTGGGACCTTAAAGGGCGCTATTCGATTGCGTAGCGACCCTCGGATATCCTCAGATGTCTGCTGGGTTTTCGGAGTGCCGGCTTTTAGAACGCAGACGGCGCGGATGCGGTTTCCAATTTCAGGATCTGGCAATGGGACGATGCATGCCTCCGCAACTGCTTTATGCTCGCGTAGTACGTTTTCTATTTCGTATGGTGAGATAAATATCCCGCGGCTTTTAAAACAATCGTCACTGCGTCCCGCTATTCTGTAGTAGCCATCGGCGTCTCGGGAAGCGAGATCGCCGGTGTGATACCATCCGTCATGCACAACCTCGGCTGTCTTTCTTGTGTCTTTGTGGTAGCCGAGAAAGAAACCAGGGTTGTCAGAGGCAATTAGAAAATGGCCCACCTCGCCGTCGGCAACCTCATTGTAATCATCGTCAAGAATTGCAACATCGGTTCCTGGAATTGGTTTTCCTATTGAGCCAGGTTTGACCGGGTAGTTTGGTCCCTGCCCTAACACCATTTGCATTTCCGAAACACCGTAATGCTCCCAAATATCGCATCCAATACGATCTTTAAATTCCTGCCACGTGGCTGCTTCGAGAGCCTCTCCAGTTGCGTTGCAACCGCGCAATGACGACAGATTGTAAGAGTTTTCAACTCCCTTGATCGCGAGTATTCGACGATATACCGTTGCCACCGAATACATCAGCGTCACCTTGTGGTTTTGTATAGTGCGCAGGACGTTTTCGGGGCTGGGCCGATCCTCCAGAATGACGCCGGTAACGCCGTTCCGTAGGGGAAACATCACATTGTGACCGAGGGCACTAATGAAACTCCACTCCCCCGTTGAATATGCGCGATCGCCTTCTTTTGGCGGTAGCCTGTAAGCGTTTGAGTCGCCCAATGCGATCACCCATCTATGCGCGTGAACAATTCCCTTCGGACGTCCTGTCGTTCCAGATGTGTATACGAAAAATGCCGGGTCATCGGCGCCTGTGTCTGCTGTTGCGTAAGGCCCTTTAGTTGCACCGGTGATAAGATTCTCATAATCGGTACAGCCGCTTATATTTCCTCTCGAACAAATAATTCCGACAGGGAGTTTGTCTCCAAGATTTAGGAGTGGCTGTGATAGTTCAGAGAGGGTAACGGCAGCCTTTGCGTCAGAATGTTCTATCACGTATTTGATTTCTTCTTCACCGAGAAGTGAATTCTGCATCACCGGCAGTGCTCCCATCATCAGGAGTGCCTGAACTGTTTCGGCAAATTCGATGCAGTTATGCATTCGAACCAGGACTGGCATTCCCCTCTCAATACCGTATCCAGAAAGTCCGTGCGCTAATCTGTTTACGCGTTCGGCAAATGCAGCAAAAGTGATTGACCCACCGTCCCAGATAAATGCAGTTCGTTCCTCGAAGCTACGCTCTTCTATTCGGTCGATTAGTTCGCCGGCAATGTTAATTTTCTTGGGGATCTGTCGATAGCCGGGGGGTAGATCAGTCATTTTTTTTCACGACCCCAAGGTGGGTTATCGTAATATGGGCCTTTGTAATTTGCTTCCCGCTTCTCAAGAAATGCGCGAATACCCTCGCGACAATCTCCGGTTCGAGTAATTTCCTGTATGGCGGCAAATTCACGCGCCCAGCCCTCATCAGTCCGGTTATGGTTCCAGTACATTCGGACGAGATCCTTTGCATACCTCACTGAAAGATACGGGTTTGAAGCCACCTGGGCTGCATAGTTAAAGGTCTCTTCAAGTAATTCCTCGTGGGAAAAAACCTTTTCGACAAGACCGATTTCCAATGCCTCATCGGCGTCAATAATTTTGCCGGTTAAGATCATATCGATGGCTCTGCCCACGCCGACCAACTTCGGTAAATTTCGTGCGCCTCCCGATTCAGGCAGAAAACCCGCAGGTACGGCAACCTCTCCCATTTTGGCTTTATCGGAAGCAAAACGTAAATCGCAAAGGGTGCAGATTTCGAGCCCGATCCCGACTGCTGGTCCGTTGATCGCTGCTATGACGATACAGGGTAGATCTTCGAATTTTTTGAATGCACGTTGAAGTACTTGGTGGCGCAGATCGTTGAAGAAAAGGCTAGCAATTTCCTTGTAGGCACCAAAGTTTCCAAAATCGAAATCTTCTTCTCCGGCACCCAGTGGACCGGCCTCAGATTTCAAGTCACCGCCGGCAGAGAAGCCCCGCCCTTCACCTGTTATGATCATGACTTTGATGTTGCTATTATGGGCGATTTCGTCGCAGAGGATGTCTAGTTCGACACGCATCCGGACGTCGACTGCATTTAGAAAATCAGGTCGGTTAAGTGTTAGCACTCCTATCGACATTTCTCCCGGATTGTTGGGATTTTCGCGAATTTCCCATTTCAATGCTTCGTATTCCATTTCAGTAACTCCCGTGAAAATTTATGTGCCTACCCGAAGTGGAGCGGTTATTCCGCGAAGTGTTGCTATCACACTCAACGCGGTAATTTTTCCAGTGCCGGGATTTTCTTCCGACGGTACGTTTTCAATTGCAAAATTCAGTCGTGCGCTATCTGCGTCGATCTCAATTCGGTGAGTGTTACGATCGAGGGCAGGGTCAGCCCAGATTTCTAGATTGGTCTTATCGGGACCCACACCCGCGAGGCCTAGGGCGGCGGCAACGTTTACATTAGCAGGAAATCCATCGGCGCCCTCTCGCGCTGTCCCTTCGAAAACCTTAATCGGTTTGTCCAGTGCTTCGATGGAAATTCCGTTCTCTTCAAGGTATGGCGCTCCCTTCAGTGAGTATGGAGGCTTCCGTGTAATCATCGTTACTTTTTTTATTTCTCCTTCCGCCGCTGCGCGAACCGCGTCAAGGCCGAGTAAAGCACCGGTTGCGAGTATTATCTGGGCTCCTTGTTCGCGGGCAATTCCAACAAGATCTGGATGGGTAAGCAAGCCAGCACCGCTCACTGTAACAAGAGTGCGTCCAGCATTAAGTGCTGGCTCTGCTACTTCGCGAAATGCCGCTTTTGGAACGCACTCGACAATTACATCGCAGGATGCTGCTAATTCTTCGGGGCTGACGACCGGCACGGGTTCACAGCGGCCAACCATATTTTTTTCGGCCTTTTCGCGATCGCGTGAGCAAATGGCCGTTAACTCCATTCCTTCTATTCCCTTGTGCAAGGCAACAGCAACCGGTTTGCCAATTGTTCCGAACCCGGCAATTCCCACTTTCAAACTCTTTCTCCCTTTCTCGCGTGACTTGTAACAGGCTTAGCGTCAAAGTGCTCACGCATCAAACCTTTCACTACGGCAGAATTGCATGGCGCTATTGTTTATGTGTGACGGTGAGGCCTCAGAACCCTGGCGAGCTTCGCTATGTAATGAAATTCCCGATCTCGATTTCCGGATTTGGCCGGATAATATTGGAAATGTCGACGAAATCGATATTGCTTTGGCATGGCAACCGCCTCGGGGCGCACTTGCGAATTTTTCGAACCTCAAATTTATTCTTTCACTCGGGGCGGGTGTTGAACATATTTTATGTGACCCTGAGTTGCCGAAAAGCGTTAGGATTGCTCGGTTGATCGAACCCGGCCTCCGGACTGGTATGGTAGAATTCGTGACAATGGAGGTGCTTCGTTACCACCGTCGCGCAGACGAATACCGGTTCCAGCAGTCTGACCGAAAATGGAAACTCCTTCGCCAAACGCTCTCACAGGATCGCCGCGTCGGGATCCTTGGCCTTGGGTATCTCGGAGCCGCTTGCGGCGACATGTTGAGACGTTTTGGCTTTTCTGTTTCCGGATGGGCACGTTCCGCGAAAACCCTCCCGGGGATAGATAGTTTCTATGGTGAAGATGGCTTGTTCTCATTATTGGAACAAAGTGATATTCTAATCTGTTTGCTTCCCCTGACTTCAGAAACAGAAGATATTCTTGATGCCACCACCCTTGGTGCCCTCCCCCGAGGCGCTGTTCTGATCAATGTCGCGCGAGGCAAACACTTGGTTGATGACGACTTAATAATTGCCTTGGACAGTGGTCAGCTCTCAGCCGCGACCCTCGATGTGTTTAGAGAGGAGCCTCTGCCTTTTGAGCATCCGTTTTGGATGCATCCAAAAATTTCTTTATTTCCTCATGCTGCCGCTTGGACGTTGCCAGAGTCCGCATCCCCGGTGATTGCGGACAATATCCGACGATGTCGTGCTGGCGAGAAGTTGATCGGAGAAATTGAAGTTAAGAGGGGTTATTGAAGCGAGGCCGAACTTGCCCGTCTATTGTTTCCGGCTATCCGATTTTGAAAAAACACCGGTATTTGCGTTAATCCAATTTTCCCAGAAGGATCTCACCTTCCCTTATATTCTGGCGGTCGTTTCTCTCGAAAGGCCCTAACACCCTCCTTGTGGTCCTCAGATTTTATCAAAACTGATTGCCCAATTCTTTCAAGAATACGCCCCGAAGCCATGTCGATATTTTCGCAGGTGTTCATAATAGCCTTTGCTAAACCCATTGCCATTGGAGCTTTTGCAACCAGTTTTTCTGCGAGTGAACGGGCCTCATCTTGAAGTTTATCCCGAGGTACTACTCTTGTTACAAGTCCAAGCTGAGCAGCTTTTTCTGCGTTAATGAATTCACCGGCAAGCACGAGTTCCTTGGCCCAGCCAGGACCAATTAATCGGATAAGACGCGAGCATCCGCCGGAGCCGGGTATCAGATTGATATTTCCTTCAGTAAAGCCAAAACGGGCATCTTCAGAGCAAATACGAAAATCACAAGACATAGCGAGCTCCAGGCCGCCGCAGGCACAAATTCCCTGCGCTGCGCAAATAACCGGGATTTCGATCCGCTCAAGTCTATCGAAGAAATCGTGGATCCAGCGGTATTCAATGCGGAACCTCTCTGTAGGGAAGTCCTGTTCAAACCATGAGACGTCGGCTCCCGCACCGAACGCTTTTTCACCTTCCGCATTAACTATTATGCACCGTATTTCATCATTGGCTTCAATACGACGCTCGATCCAGCGGAAATCCTCCTTCATCCCCTCGTCAAAGGTGTTCAGGCGCTCCGGCCGATTGAGCGTTATTGTCAAAATTCGATCAGAAATATCGACTTTTAATGCGTTGAATTCGTGATCAAGGATTACGTCATTGGTTTCGGTGATCATTGTGTTTCTCTCGATATCTTCGACACAAAAAAAACCACCGGCCGCATTAATTGCGGCCGGCGGTAAAATAGAAGTCTTTCGATCAGCGCTGCATAGACTGCAGGATTTCTCTGGTGCTGTCCGCTAATTCGCAGTTGATAGCCTCAAATGCTGACATAGGGGGAAACATAAGTCCGGTCCCGTCCATGTGCTCGCGCATTTCTTCAAGGTAACGGTTAATGATTTCTTCTGTTGTGTGACGCTTCAGACCATGTTGAAGGCAGAATTCGTTGTCAGGTCCTTCCAAACGGCCGAAGGCTCGTTTTATGCAGTTTGGCATGACGCGATCAAAAATTTTCTGGAAAGCAGCCAATTGCTCAGGGTCCTTTGCGAACTGTTTAAGGTTTTCGACCCCGTTGCCGTAATGGTCTTCTTCGTCCTCTAATACCTCTTCCTGACTTTCGCCCCAAGGTACGTAGCTGGACTGGCGATATTCCATGATTTGATGACTTCCCGCTCGGTCAACGGTGAAGTTAAACACTGCGATATCGAGCCAGTTACTCAGATCGAGGCTCCAATATTCTTCGGCATCTGGCCGGCCGGCAATAATTGCTTCCGGATCTTCGCCCAGATCTGTGAGGATGTCATATAAGCCCCGTGCGTGACGGGCTTCCTCAGCAGCGAACTCTGCCGCTAATTCCTTTTCTTGCCAATTTGGTGCCGCCGTAATTGCCTTTCCGAAAACTTCAGAGGTAGCGGTTTCTGCATAAATCTGCCGTGTCAGCAGACGAACCAGCATTTCCTTATATTCTCCGGTCGCCTCTGCGGGGGTGTTGATCATCTCGTTAGCCAGCGGTGCAGCTGTGGCCATTTCAATCTCCGTTTGCATTTGAAATTTGTATGTTGGCGTTAGCAGAATAGTAACTGGTCTCTGCAACCAAAAACAACTGTGTCTATGTGACACATGCTAAGATATAAATCAAATTACTATGCATTATACGAGGTATTGGTTTGGACAATATTAGAAGTGTGGATCTTAATCTCTTAACCGTGTTAGATGTTCTCCTCTCCGAACAGAGTGTCAGCCGAGCCGGAAAGCGGCTGAATTTGTCGCAGCCTGCCGTAAGTGGTTCATTGAAAAGGCTGAGAGCGACTTTCAACGATCCGCTTTTTATAAGAACTCAGCAGGGTATCCGCCCTACGCCTTTCGCTTTGGAACTCATTGGTCCAGTCAAAGCTGTGCTGCACGATATTGAAGCAATTTTCTCAACGACGGAGTTCGTTCCGCATTCGGCAGATAACACCATCGTTATTGCGGGCACAGATTATGCGCAAACGACTTTTCTGGCGCCGTTGATGAGCCACGTTCAAAAAGCAGCTCCTAATATAAGGTTTTCGATTGTATCTACAGACAATGATCAAATGCCGGAACAGTTGAACCGTCAGGAAATTGATTTTGCCGTGACTGTGGCTGAAATGGCTCCTGCTGATGTCCCGTCTTTTGATTTGTTTGAAGACCGATACGTTGGCGCCTTATCCGCATCCCATCCGCTCGCTGGACAAGATTTGAGCCTGGATGAATTTTGTAGCCTCGACCATGTATTGGTCACGCCGTCGAGTGATGGTTTCTACGGCCCGACGGATGAAGCGCTTGCTGCCGTCGGAAAAACCAGACGTGTCGCTGTCACACTTCCGAACTTTTTAAGTTTACCAAATATTTTGCGGGAAAGCAGATTTGTAACGGTTGCGCCTGAAAGGATTTTAAGTCCTTTTTCGGATCAACTTTTCATTTTTGCGCCGCCTATACCGCTTCCGAAAATTAGTATGATTTGTGTCTGGCACGAGCTTTCAAGCAGGCTGCCGGCTCATAGTTGGCTGCGGGAGCGAATGGCGGAAATTGCGTCTGATATGACCCTTGGGTTTTAATTGGCATTTTGACGTAATAAAGCAGAAGAGTACTTATAAAGCAGAAGAGTACTTATTGTTTCTTTCTCTTGTGCGTTGGAACGCGTACATTGGATCGAAGCAATCACATCCAACGGAAAATTTATGGCGAAGCTAACCCTTGAAAAGGCCCAGATTATTGTATCAAAGACCCTCGAAAAAGGCCGCGAATTGGCCCTGGGACCACTCACAGTCGCCGTGGTCGATGACGGCGGTAATATGAAAGCCTTCGCCCGTGAAGATGGCCCCGGCGCGGCCCTGCGGCCTCAAATAGCGACCGGTAAGGCCTTTGGTGCGGTCGGAATGGGTTTGTCTTCTCGCGTAATCAATGATCGTGTCCTCGAACGTCCGCATTTTGGTGTTGCCTTGGTCGGCGCTTCTGACGGGCGCATGGTTCCGGTACCCGGCGGCGTGCTGATAAAAGATGGCGATGAAATAATCGGTGCGGTTGGCGTAAGTGGAGACACTTCTGATAATGACGAGGCCGCAGCCGTCGCAGGTATAGAAGCCGCGAAGCTTATCGCCGGCGTCTAAACCCCATATGTCGCAGGCAACTGCTTTTTCAGACGCAGACATTCTTCGGCGCGACCGTCGGGTCACGTCGCTCATCGGTGTCTCTCATGGTGCGAGCCATTTCTATCAACTGGCTTTGCCGCCTTTGTTCTACCTAATTAATCAGAGCGAAGGAATTAGTTTTGCGTTACTCGGGGCGTTGACTGCTGCCTTTTATGTTACCTCGGCGGTTTGCCAACCTCTGTCCGGCTTCCTCGTCGACAAATTTGGGGCACGCCGTATTCTACTGATGGGCCTCGGGCTTTTAGCCGGATGCACGACGCTTATGGGGGTACTCCCCTATTACCCGGTTTTATTTGTGTTGTCGGTATTGGCGGGTGTTGGAAATAGTGTCTTCCATCCATGCGACTACAGCATAATGAATGCGACGATTAGCGAGCAGCGAATTGCGAGAGCCTTTAGTTATCATATGTTCGGTGGATATGTCGGTTATGTCTCTGCACCAGTTGCGATGACAGCGATCGGCACCTCGGTTGGCTGGCAGCCGGCAATAGTAATAGCTGGCGCCGTAGGCCTCGTGCTTTTTGCAATCCTGTGGAGTGGAAGTCGGGATTTCCGAGACAGTACTCATGAGCGTGCTGAGAGCGGCGCGGCGGAGGAAAGTTTTGGCGATAGCATTCGCACCCTTACTAGTCCGCCGGTTCTGCTTTGTTGGAGCTTTTTTTTCTTTGTGGCTATGGGACAAATGGGACTGATGACTTTCGTTCCTACCCTGATGAAGGAAATCTACGCGTTTGAGTTAGAGGCAGCCGCCGCATTCGTGTCGGTTATGATCGGAGCCATTATGATAGGCGTTCTGCTTGGTGGATATTTGGCAGATAAACTTCGAAAACCGGATGTCATCGTTACAGTCGGTTATTGTATTGCGACTTTAATGGTAACCAGCATCTGGTATTTCGAGTTGGTCAGCTGGCAGCTTTTCGGTATTTTCGCGGTAATAGGATTTATGTATGGAGTTGTATTTCCGTCGCGGGAGTTGCTGGTTCGCGCGGCTACTCCAAAGGGAGCGAGTGGAAAAGTCTTTGGCTTCGTCTATTCAGGAATGGATTTTGGCGCCGCGGTAACGCCGGTACTGTTTGGTTGGTTTGTAGATACCGGGGTATCACGTTATGCATTTCTTTGTGTCGCCATCCTCTGGGTTCTCTCGATTGTAATCATGCTTTTGACCAATTCAGCGACCAAACGTCGGCAATATCTCGCGGCAGGGTAGCTTGGAAAGCGCGGTCAGCTCCACTCAAAGGCGTGATATACGAGTGATCAGTGTTATTGGGTTGTGCCATTTTTTCAGTCACTTTTACCAGTTCGTGCTTCCACCGCTCTCGATCCTTGTTCACCAAGCTGAGGGATACAGCCTCGAAAGCCTCGCCTTGCTGGTTTCAGTATTTTACGCCGCGTCTTTCATTTTACAGATACCTGTTGGTTTCTTTGTAGATCGTTTTGGCGCGAGGGGTATCCTGATAGGAGGGACCGCAGTTCTCGCATCGTGTACACTCCTGTATGGTGTTTATACGAGCTATCCGGCTCTTGTGATTTTATCGATCATCGCAGGCGCGGCGAATAGTGTTTATCACCCAGCCGACTATAGCATTCTGAGTGCTTCTGTTGATAAAGAGAAACTGGGGCGTGCATTCGGTACGCACAATTTTGCCGGTTTTGCTGGATATGGCACGGCACCAATACTCGTCGCCTGGCTCGGTTCAATATGGGGTTGGCAAAACGCCGCGATTATAACCGGCGGCAGTGGCTTGGTATTTGTCGTTTTCGTAATTTTTCTGAGTAGGGACTTTGAAGATTCGTCTCATCGTCGTCAGGCCGATGCAAACTCGACCTCACTAATCCAAGATGGAAAAATGCTTCTTAAGGCGCCGTTGCTCCTCTTTTTATTGTTTTTTACGCTACTGTCTGCTGGACAGCTGGGGGCGCAGTGGTTTGCAGATGACGTTTTAAACCTCGGGCATGGGATCCCGGTTGTCGAGGGTAACAGCTATGTTTCTGTTTTTGTAATCGGAATTGCGCTCGGTATTCTTGGCGGCGGCATCGCTGCCGATAAGTCGAAAGACCATATTCGTTTGGCAGTTATGGCTTTTGCAGCGTGCGGGCTGGGCACTGTTCTGATGGGTTTCGTGCCGCCTGACGCATTTATCCTTTACCCGTTATTCGTCATCACCGGCTTTTTATTTGGGTTTGGGTTTGCATCGAGGGATATGCTGGTAAGAAGCCTTGCACCTGCAGGCGCAAGTGGCGCGGTCTTTGGATTTGTTTTTTCAGGACTTGATATAGGAGCCGCGATAATCCCGCTGGTTTATGGCTATTTCCTCGGAGTTGGTTTGGAGTTTTATGTCTTTTACCTCGGAGGGGTATTAATTTTCAGCGCCACCGCCATCATCGGTATCGCTCGAAAGAACTTTGCTAGATCTAATCCATGAATGGAATTTTCTTCGGCATTGTACTGATCGCTTTTCTTGTTGCCGGATGGCGACAAATTTATTGGCGGCCGCCTTCAGCCGATGCCGTATCTCCGATGCAGGCGCTGGCGAATGGTATGGTAGAGACTGCGGGGAGTTCTGTAACGCTGGCTATTGGGCTTGTCGGTGTTATGGCATTATTTCTTGGTCTGATGAAAGTCGCCGAGGAAGGCGGCATGCTAACCATAATTGCAAAGACAATTCGTCCACTCATGGTACGCCTTTTTCCTGAGGTGCCGCCAGATCATCCGGCGATGGGCGCAATGATCCTCAATATGTCGGCGAATGCTCTTGGCCTAGGTAATGCCGCAACGCCTTTCGGTATTCGCGCAATGCAAGAACTAGACAAACTTAACCCGTCTAAGGGTACAGCGACGAATTCAATGGCGCTATTTCTTGCTATTAATACGTCTAGCGTGACGCTGCTTCCGACCGGCGTTATTGCTTTGCGTGCAGCTGCCGGATCAAGCGATCCTGCAGGCATCTTGCCGACCACACTGTTTGCGACTGTCTGCTCTACCACCGTTGCAATTGTGATGTGCCTTATTTTGAAACGTTTCTGGCAAACCGCTGAAGAAGCAACGCCAAACGAGGAACACGTCCAGATCAGTGGCGAGTGTCATAAAGATGAAATACCGGATGCAGCCGATGACGCGTATCCAACATGGATTTCGGTATCAGTTTTCGTTGTAATCGCTGCTCTAGTGCCACTCACCATCGCGTATGGCGCAACAATTTCGGCTTGGATTATTCCAGGTTTGATGGTCGCCCTTCTCGGTTTCGGTGTAGCCAGAAAAGTCCGTGTGTACGAAGCTTTTGTTGAGGGCGCCAAGGATGGCTTTCAGGTGGCGATCCGGATCATTCCTTATCTGGTCGCGATCTTAGTCGCTGTCGGGATGTTTAGATCGTCGGGTGCGTTGGAGGCTATGATTTCGATAATTGGTCCGTTTACAACGCTTTTTGGTATGCCTCCCGAGGCATTGCCTATGGCGTTGTTGCGCCCACTTTCAGGATCGGGGGCTTACGGCGTTCTCGCGTCGATCATCCAAGACCCGAATATCGGCCCAGATTCCTATGCCGGATATCTTGTAAGCACATTGCAGGGGTCAACAGAAACCACGTTTTACGTCCTCGCCGTTTATTTTGGCGCAGTTCAAATTAGGCGTATACGATTTGCCCTTGTCGCTGCTCTGTCTGCAGATTTTGCCGGCATCGCAGCCGCCGTAGTAATCTGTTCGATTTTATACGGAGCTTTGTAGAAAAAGAGCGGGACCAACGCCTACGCTAGCTTTGACGGCCCCGCCCAGCGCAAAGGAGTACAGGGAGGCATTGGTGGGACAACCAAAACGACTTCCTTCGCGGCGCAGGCTTCATGGTAAGGGAGACAACCATGAAGCAAAACAGAGCTACTACATGTAGTATCTGCTAAACTGAGGATAACAGTTTTCAGTATATCCCTACAAATGGACATAACACCAACGAAGATGAGCTATTTTTTATGAAAAGTATATATTA
>CAJWSW010000048.1 GCA_913046035.1 uncultured Alphaproteobacteria bacterium
AGCCAATTTAAGAGAGCCAACTTTGAAGGCGTAATTAAGTACTTTAATCAGTTTTGTCAGCGCTCCGTTAGCTGACACACGGAAATAACCCCTCGGCTTACTTGAACCCTATCAAAAACTCTATAAGGCATTAGAAAAAATTATTCCCACTCGATGGTTCCAGGCGGCTTAGAGGTTACATCATATACCACTCTGTTAATACCGCGGACTTCATTAATGATGCGGTTCGCCGCCCGCCCGAGAAACCCCATCTCAAAAGGATAAAAATCAGCTGTCATCCCGTCCGTCGACGTCACCGCCCGCAGCGCGCATACTCTATCATATGTCCGTGCGTCGCCCATGACTCCAACAGTCTGCACCGGGAGAAGAACGGCAAATGCCTGCCAGATATCATCATACAGTCCCGCGTTTCGGATTTCTTCGAGAAAGATTGCATCGGCCTTACGCAGAAGATCTAGGTTTTCCTTAGTAATCTGACCCGGTATTCGGATTGCTAACCCGGGTCCGGGAAACGGATGTCGACCGACAAACTTTTCAGGTAACCCAAGCTCGCGTCCCAAAGCACGCACTTCGTCCTTGAACAACTCCCGCAGGGGCTCAACGAGATCCATTTCCATACGCTCAGGTAAGCCACCAACATTGTGATGAGATTTTATCGTAACGCTGGGCCCCCCTTGGAATGAAACTGACTCAATGATATCGGGATACAATGTACCTTGGGCAAGGAAATCGGCACCGCCTACCTTATTTGCCTCTTCTTCAAATATATCTACGAACGTCGCCCCAATAATTTTACGTTTCCGCTCGGGATCTTTTACATCCTTCAATTTCTCAATGAAAAGATCGCTCGCGTCTCTATGGACAAGCGGGATATTATAATGATCCTTAAAAAGGCCAACTACCTCCTCTGCTTCATTAAGGCGCATCATTCCAGTGTCGACGAAGACACATGTCAACTGATCACCCAAAGCTTCATGGAGCAGAACCGCAACAACGGTAGAGTCTACACCACCCGACAATCCGCAGATTACTTTTCCATCACCAACCTGCGCGCGAACCCTCTCAACCTCTTGGTCTCGGAACGCAGCCATCGTCCAGTCTCCGGTGCATCCTGCAATACCATGCGTAAAATTTCTCAATAGTTCGGCACCCCGCGGTGTGTGGACTACCTCGGGATGGAACTGAAACCCATAGAAACGCCGTTCATCATTTGCGATGGCCGCGAAAGGCGCTCCATCACTTACGCCCACTACCTTGAAACCTCCAGGCAAAACATCGACGCGATCGCCGTGGCTCATCCAAACTTCTTCTTCAGCGCCCTCACTCCAAACATCATCGAAAAGTGCACAATTATCAGTAACTTTTATAAACGCTCGCCCGAATTCACGATGCTCCGATGCCTGGACTTTCCCGCCAAGCTGTTCAACCATCGTCTGCTGACCGTAACATATTCCAAGTACTGGGATATCAAGATCGAAAAGCTCATCCGGGGCTCTCGGAGTATCGGTATCAAGAACTGAAGCTGGTCCCCCCGAGAGGATTACAGCGCGAGGTGCGAAGTCCAAAATTATTTTTACGTCAATTTTATTGAAAGGATGAACTTCGCAATAGACAGCGCTCTCCCTGACCCTTCGAGCAATTAACTGGGTAACCTGAGACCCAAAATCTATTATTAATACGCGGTCGTTTGAAATCACAAATCAGGTCTTTCCTCAAACGTCGAATTGTGCGGAACGCTTTGAGTATAATTTAACCCTTAAATGTCCGCAGGGCCGGCTTCCATGGCATACTTTGTCAACAAGCACACAAGTGCATGAACAAGCCCCAATATCTGGCATTCCTTACTCCGGTGGCCTGTAATTTGGCGCTTCACGAATTACCGCAACGTCGTGCACGTGCCCTTCTCGAAAGCCAGCTGCCGTTGCCCGACGAAAAATACAACGTCTCTGCATTTCGGCGACCGTCCCATTACCCGTGTAACCCATGGAAGCACGCAATCCACCAACCAACTGATGTAACACTGCACTTGCGCTTCCCTTATATGGAACCCTGCCCTCAATCCCCTCCGGCACGAACTTCAAGCTATCCTGCACTTCTTGCTGAAAATAGCGGTCAGCAGAACCTCTTGCCATCGCGCCGAGCGAACCCATACCGCGGTAGGATTTGTAGGACCGCCCCTGGTAAAGAAAAACCTCGCCTGGACTTTCCTCCGTACCTGCCAGAAGTGACCCTACCATCACACAGTCTGCTCCAGCTGCAACCGCCTTTGCAACGTCCCCTGATAACCTGATTCCGCCGTCTGCTATACAAGGTACATTTGCATCCTGACAGGCCTTAGCCGATTCCATGACTGCAGAAAATTGAGGCACGCCAACACCGGTAACGACCCGAGTTGTGCAAATAGAACCGGGACCGATCCCAATCTTTATCCCATCTGCCCCAGCATCAATAAGCGCCTTCGCGCCGTCTGGGGTGGCAATATTTCCGGCAACAACTTGGACGCTGTTCGAAAGCAGCTTGATCCGCTTAACTGCATCGAGAACGCCCTTGGAGTGCCCATGTGCGGTGTCAACTACCACTAAGTCAGCGCCTGCATCGATCAATGCCTCCGCTCTGACAATTCCGTCCGTGCCGACGCCTGTCGCCGCAGCAACCCTCAGCCGCCCTTTCTCGTCTTTAGTTGCGTCTGGATGTAATTTAGCTTTCTCAATATCTTTTACGGTAATAAGACCAATACATTTGTATGCTGGGTCGACCACCAAAAGTTTCTCTATCCGAAACTTATGCAGCAACCGCCTGGCCTCTGCCATGTCCACACCCTCATTGACGGTAACAAGATTTTCTTTAGTCATAAGTTCACTGACTGGCTGCTCAGCATTGTCAGCAAACCGCACATCGCGATTGGTGATTATTCCAACGAGTCTACCATCCTTCTTCTGGACAACAGGAATGCCAGAAATACGGTGGCGCTCCATGAGGTGAAGCGCGTCTGATAGAACGCAGTTTGGATTTATGGTAACCGGATTGATTACCATCCCAGACTCAAATTTCTTGACTGCTCGAACCTGATCAGCCTGAGCCTCAACGTCCATGTTTTTATGAAGCACGCCCATCCCGCCTGCCTGAGCCATCGCGATCGCCATGCTTGACTCTGTGACGGTATCCATTGCCGCCGAGATCAGTGGAATACCCAATTCAATTGATTTTGTTAAATTTGTTCGAGTGCTGGTTTCGTGCGGGAGGAACTCAGACTCCGCGGGAACCAAGAGAATATCGTCGAAAGTAAGAGCGTCCCGAATTTCCATTCCGCCACCTATTAGTCGAGTGGCCATCGAACATACACATCAGTCTCTCGAATCCCAAACAGATTGGATTTCTTATGGAGAAAATCACAGACCCTCCCTTAACCTTTAAGAATTTCGCGCTCGGCATCCCATTGCAACAACGTAGGTTTCTGGACTTTCTGACCTCGAAGCATCCGGCTTTACCGTGCGGACCGTTTCGAAATCCTTTTTTACAGCCGCCATTAGCTCACCATGGGCCCCGCCGGCAAACGCTTTCATTATAAAAACACCTCCAGGGACAAGTGTTTCCACGGCAAACGAATGCGCCTCCTCACAAAGGGCCATAGTGCGCAAGTGGTCGGTAGATTTATGGCCGGTTACCGCCGCGGCCATATCGCTTAAAACGACATTCGCTCCCCCCCCCAGCGCCACCTTCAAGATTTCGGGCGCTTGAGCATCACAAATATCCAGGACCAAATTCTCTGCCCCCACAATAGGCTCAATTTCCCGAACATCGATCGCAATGACCTTTCCACCACTTTCTTGAGGCTTTGTTCTCTCAACTGCAACCTGCGTCCACCCACCGGGTGCCGCGCCAAGATCTACAATACGATGCCCACGGGCCAGGAAGCCGAACCTGTCATCCAACTGGAGTAATTTAAAAGAGGCTCGCGATCGATACCCATGTTTCCGAGCCGCTTGCACATACGGATCATTGAGTTGTCGATCCAACCAACGCGTGGAAGACAATTTCCGCCCTCGGGCATTTTTTACCCGAACTCTAGAATTGCGGCCAATTAAGCCGCCCCCACTTGCCCTACCTTTTTTATTACCATTTCCTCTGAATTGCCGAGACAAATTCCTTACCTATTCTGCAGCAAACGAGATGGCGCCATGACCAGAAACTCTCGGCTGTCCAGACATTACATTCAAAATACCCTCCCGCACGCCTCTATCTGCTACCCGGAGCCGGCCAGCTGGCCATATATTACATACCGCCTCTAGCACCGCACAACCTGCAACTACAAGCTCTGCTCTAGTGTGACCAATACAGGGATGTGCAGCACGTTCATCATAACTTTGGTTGCGAAGCATACGGCTCACACGCCTCACGGCATTATAATCTAGCCAACAACCATCTACACGAGATCGGTTATAACGCGGCAAACACATATTGACCCCTGCGATAGTTGTCACCGTACCCGCAGTACCGACAATTTGAACCCGGTCACCGACGATATGCTCAGAGATACCGAATTCAAGGTCAAAAGGCCGAAGTATCTTAATCAGACTGGATACCAGATTCTCATACTCGAGCGGATCAAATTCGCTCTTGCCATGGCGTTCTGTCAGGGTCACAACACCCAAAGGCAACGACGTCCACCCCAGAATTTTAGCACCTTCAATCGGCAAAATACGTGCCCAAACAAATTCTGCGCTACCGCCGCCGACATCGAACATTAGAGTATAATCGTAGCTTGTGTCCAAAAGTGATAAACAACCGGTGAGTGTGAGCTCAGCTTCTTCTTGCGAAGAGATAATTTCAAGGTTTATGCCAGTTTCGGCCTTAACCCGATCTACGAAGTATACTCCGTTGCTGGCGGATCGAGCTGCCTGTGTCGCCACGCAACGGGCCTTGGATACACGTTGCTGCGACATTTTCTGAGCGCATATCTTTAAAGCTTCAATAGTTCTCTGGACCGCCGCATCAGAGAGCGCACCAAGCTCGCTTACACCCTCACCCAAACGCACAATACGCGAAAACCCGTCTACAATTCGGAAACCATCTTTCATTGGCTTAGCAACTAATAACCGGCAATTATTAGTCCCTAAATCAAGCGCCGCGAACGCACCTTGTCGGCGATCGTTTTTTCTAGAGCGAATCATCCTTTTTCGTTTATTCGCCGAGCGGAATTCACTATTTTGTGGAGGCACTGCCAACACCTATTCCCTCCGCATTGTTTAACCCTTGGACAACCAACAAAAAGATTTGATGTTACAATACATAACTATATCGGCGAACGATTTTGTTGCGAAGGAAATTCTTACTAGGTCTAACTTAGCATGCAGACCGGCTTCTCCTCTCGGTTTTCAGCCGCAATTCAATCACAGTTTGGCAACGACCAGGATTAGAACGTCAAGTTTGTAGCTTTTAATGAAAAACAGTTTGTTTTCAGGGTAATTAAGCCACTTGTCAGAATACACAGAAAATTCACCACCGAAGGTTGAAAGTTTTAGCTGAGACCCTCTACTTCTGTGCGCGAAGAAGAATTCAAAGATCCCGAAATGTTTGGTAATAGTTTGCTAAGGGTTGTTTACTATTCCCTTTTCAAAGTGCTTTACACCCAACAAAAAAATTCAGCGAGAACGAATTATCATTATGAAAACTTCGATAATATTTGCTGGTTTGCTAGCCATTGCTGCTTCCGGATGGATTATTTCCGGCCAAATGGGAAATACCGACAAAATTGTGGTGACCAATGATAAAGCCGCGCAAAAATTAAAAGTCACCAACCTAATCTCCGTACGTGTCAAACGGGTCCAGAGAAGAACACGGCCGAACGCAGTGATCTTGAATGGCAGGACAGAAGAGTCTCGTAAGGTCATCCTTAGAGCGGAGACTGCAGGACCTATTATCAGCATTTCAGGGCAAGAAGGTCGCATGGTAGAGGTCGACGAAATTATTGCTCGACAAAATATTGAGGATCGAAACGCCCTCCTCGCTGAGGCATCCGCCCTCGTTAAACAACGTGAAATTGAATTCGTTGCAGCGCAAAAACTGGCCCAAAAGGGATTCAGATCGGGCACCAAGCTGGCGGAGGCCCGTGCCCTGCTCGACGCCGCCCGTGCCCGAGCTAAAACAATACGCATTGACTTGTCTAAAACTACCATCACCGCGCCCTTTCGCGGCATTCTTGAAGCCCGCTTCGTAGAAAAGGGCGACTTCGTTAAGATTGGCGATAATATTGCTAAGATTGTAGACTTGGATCCCATATTAGCCGTCGGCTTCATCTCAGAGAAGGATATCGACGCCATCAAAATTGGCGGACGCGGACACATCAAATTAACCAATGGGCGAACCGCCAACGGCACCGTTCGTTTTATTGGTTCCGTTGCGGATAGTGCTACACGATCTTTTCGTGTGGAGCTTCAGATCCCTAATAGCGATTACAAAATACGTTCTGGGCTTACGGGGGAGCTTACCCTGCTTCTAAAGCCAATTCAGGCCCATTTAGTCTCACCGGCGGTGATAACGCTTGCCGATGATGGGAGGATCGGGGTGCGGATTGTTGATGACGACAATATTGTCCGCTTTGTAAAGATCAAAATATTATCGGACTCAGCGGAAGGACTTTGGGTCAGCGGTTTAAAAGACGGGCAACGGTTGATCACCGTCGGTCATGAATATGTCAAGGCAGGTCAGTTGGTGCGCCCCACTCAGGTAAAAGCAAAGCTACCCTTATGAACATTATCGGAGCAGCATTATCGCGATCACGTACGGTGATCGCTTCACTAATTGTATTGCTGATTGCCGGTTTTTTTTCCTATATCAATATCCCAAAAGAAGCACGACCGGATGTAAATATTCCAATCATATACGTATCCATGTCGCTTAAAGGTATTTCACCGGAGGACGCTGAACGGCTTTTAGTCCGCCCCATGGAAACCGAGCTCAAATCAATTGAGGGAGTGAAGGAAATACGTTCAAAAGCATACCTTGGCGGTGCTAACGTTTTGTTGGAATTCGAGGCCGGGTTTGACGCGGATCAAGCTCTCAACGACGTGCGTGAAAAATCAGATATTGCTAAGGCAGAGTTGCCCGATAACGCCGACGAGCCTCGTGTTGAAGAAGTTAATCTAAGTCTCTTTCCAATAATTATTGTGACACTTGGTGGTGAAGTACCGGAGCGCACTCTTTTAAAAATCAGCCGCAACCTGCAGGAAAAGATCGAGGGCGTTTCATCAATTCTTGAAGCAAGAATTGGTGGTGACCGTGATGAACAGGTTGAAATTGTGATTGAGCCCTTTTTAATCGACTCGTATGGCTTGGATCCAAGAAAAATTTTAGATGCGATTAGCCGCTCAAACCGACTGATTGCAGCAGGGGAATTGGACGCCGCGAAAGGAAGTTATTCGGTAAAAGTGCCCGGATTATTCGAAAATGTGAACGATATCCTCGACATGCCATTAAAGGTAAGTGGAGACTCTGTCGTAAGGCTACGTGATATAGGGTTCGTGAACCGCACATTTGAAGACCGGAAGACTTACGCAAGGTTAAACGGGCAACCCGCAATTTCGCTGGAAATTAAAAAACGCACCGGAGAAAATATTGTTGAAGCTGTTAGTGCGGTAAAAGCAGTGGTTGAAAAGGAGCGCGCGAAATGGCCGGCCGCCATAACAGTGACCTTTTCAGGTGATGACTCAAAAAATATTCGAAATATGCTGAGGGACCTTCAAAACAACGTTCTCTTAGCTGTTTTACTAGTCATGATTATTATTGTCGCCGCCCTCGGTATTCGCTCAGGTATTTTAGTTGGTATTGCGATACCAGGATCTTTTCTTACCGGTATATTGGTTTTGAGCGCTTTCGGACTGACCGTGAACATTGTTGTTCTGTTTGCGCTTATTCTGTCAGTTGGACTTTTAGTCGACGGCGCAATCGTTGTAACGGAATACGCCGATCGAAAAATGGTTGAAGGTACTCCCCCTACCAAAGCTTATTCAGAGGCTGCTCGACGAATGTCATGGCCAATTATTGCCTCAGCTGCGACCACGCTAGCTGCTTTTTTCCCACTACTGTTCTGGCCGGGTGTCGTCGGCGAATTTATGAAATTCCTGCCAATCACGCTGATGGCAGTTCTTCTAGCATCACTCGCAATGGCGTTGGTCTTCGTACCAACTATCGGTGCTCAGATTGGCAAGCCGGGAGCTTTCGATAAAAAACTTGTCAAGCAAATGTCCGCAATGGAAAGTGGTAATTTCAGTGACATCAGCGGCATTTCTGGAATTTATGTAAAACTCCTTGGTAGGGTTTTAGACCACCCCCGTAAAACGGCTTTTTTCGCTTTTTTTGCAATGTTTGTGACATTCGCCGCATATAACCAATACGGTCACGGCAAAGAATTCTTTCCTGAGGTCGAACCCGATCGCGCTATTATGAAAGTCTTCGCACGCGGCAACCTGTCTTTAGAAGAAAAAGCCGCTCTTGTTTCCGACGTCGAAAAACAAATTCTTGATTTACAGCGAGAGCGGGGTGAGTTAGCCGCAGTTTACATTCTCTCCGGCAAACAGCAGCGGCGTGATAATACGCCTAGCGACGTCATTGGTACGATCAACCTTGAATTCGCGGCCTGGGACAAACGCCGCAGCGCCGATCTAATATTGGGCGATATTATTGAGAGAACCCGCAGCCTCGCGGGTGTCTATGTTGAAACCTCGAAAGAAGAAGCTGGTCCGCCTGTAGGGAAACCGATACATATTCTTGTGACGTCACGGCATCCTGAGATAATAGAGCCGACAGTTGCTAAAATACGAAAAAAGCTTGATTCGATGTCCGGCCTCAAAGATATCGAGGACGGTCGTCCTGTTCCCGGCATCGAATGGGAAGTAAGGGTCGATCGAGCACAAGCAGCAAAATTTGACGCAGATGTTACTGGTATCGGAAACATCATTCGGCTTGTAACCAATGGCCTGAAAGTCTCTGAGTTTCTGCCTGATGACGCCAATGACGAAATAGATATCGTAATCCGCTTCCCTGAGGATAGTCGAACTCTGGGGCAGTTAGACAGAACGAGAATACAGACCCCAAAGGGGCTTATTCCACTATCAAATTTTACTCGTCGTGTCCCCAAAAAACAAACGAACGAATTAAGCCGAACAGATACTCAACGCTCCATGGCTATAAAAGCCAACGTATTACCCGGCGTTCTTGCTGACACCAAAAACGCTCAAATACGTTCCTGGATAGACCGAAGTGCCAATCTCGATCCTCGTGTTTCTATCCAGTTTAAGGGCGAAGACGAAGAACAAAAGGAAGCATCCAATTTTCTATTGCGGGCCTTCTTCCTAGCCGTTTCGATGATGGCAATCATTCTAATAACACAATTTAACCGGTTCTATTCTGCCTTTCTGATACTTACCGCCGTCGTCCTCTCGACAACTGGGGTCTTTTTGGGGCTGCTAATAATACAGCAACCATTCGGCATTGTGATGAGCGGTATTGGCGTCATCGCGCTGGCTGGTATTGTCGTGAATAACAACATTGTACTGATTGACACCTTCGATCGAATTGTAAAAACCGCTGCCTCGCCTCGTGAAGCTATTATCCGAACTGGCGCTCAGCGATTGCGGCCAGTACTGCTAACCACCGCGACGACAATTTTTGGCCTGCTACCCATGGTGGCCCGCGTTAACATCGACTTTGTAACTCGAGAAGTCACCATCGGAGCACCTTCAACACAATGGTGGCAGCAACTATCTACGGCAATCGCTTTTGGCCTGGCCTTCGCCACCCTATTAACGCTCTTCGTGACACCATCACTTTTGATGATACGAGCTAACATCGCGGCATCGCTTAAACCGACGGCGAAGACGACCAAAGGGGAAAGCGGCATTAGTGTTAATTAGGCTTACCTATACAACTTGACCAGCGCTGTTACGCCCCGCTAAGTAGCTGGTTCAGGGATAAGCGTTGTAAACCAAGGTTAATTGTGAGGGACCCTATGCCACCGAAGATGTCCAACCAGCCAGAACTTGCTTTACCATTCGAGTCTATTCGCTCACTGCTGAGCAAGTGGGACAGCCGTGACGCGGAGAAGCCAGCGCTTGTAGACCTCGATCAAAACGGCAAATCTATCACGTGGGGTCAACTAGCAATAGAGGCTGACAAAATTGCCTGCTTTCTCTCAGACCAAGGGGTTATGCCAGGTGATAAGGTAGCACTTCTATCCGACGAAAATATTGAAAAACTCATTATCTGGATAGGTATCTGGCGATACGGCGCTGCAGTTTGTCCTCTAAACGTGGAAATGAATGAAGTCCATTTGGTAGAAATTCTTGAGAGCATCGAACCAGCACTGACATTATGGCACACCAACCTTAACGGGCCGTCTTTGATCTCTGGCCTTGAAACCAAAGTGGTTCGTTTCGCAGATTGGTCACCCGCAATAAATGTTGATAGGGACAGAGAAGAATTCTTTTCGATCTTAGAGAGCTACCCAACTTCCTCCACCGCTATAATCGAAAATGATAATGAGGCTGAGGATTTAGCCTGCATCTTTTGTACTTCAGGCACAACCTCAAAACCCAAAAGCGTCGTTTACAACCATATGGCCTATTGGTTGAATGGGCTCAACACGCTCGACATGCTCGGACTCACATCAGAGGACAAGACACTTGAATACCGATCCTTCGGATGGAACTCCGCACAAATTCTAAGCCTAATGCCATGGCTCCAAGTTGGGTCAACCATGCATATCGCGCAACGTTTTTCCCGTTCTCGTTTCTTCAAATGGATACGCGAATACGGCATTTCATTTTCCGCCGGCGTACCAACCGTAGTCAACATGCTGCTAAACGATCCCCCACCAGAAGCTGATCGCAATGTTCCATCGTTACGTCTTATGACTTGTTCGACAGCACCCTTGTCCCCGGATCAATGGAAGCTTTTTGAATCCATGTATGGCGTTACTCTGCTGCAGCTTTACGGGATGTCGGAGGCAGGCTGGATCTGTGGTAATCGACACTATCGCCGGCGCATGGGCACTGTCGGGCCGCATGCAAAACACCAGGAGTTCGTTATCACCAATGGAGACGGCGAGCAATGTCCCCCAAATGTCGAGGGCGAAATCACCATTGGAGGTCCTCAAACCTGTATGGGGACAATCTCTCCTGAGGGCAACTTTGAGGATTTGTCAAAAGTGCGCATCAAAACCGGCGATCTTGGAATGATGGACGATGATGGTTTTGTAACTGTTACTGGGCGGACGAAAGATTTAATCATTCGGGGTGGTGTTAACATTGCACCGCTAGAGATTGATAATGTTCTGTTGCGGAACCCTAAAATTCGGGAAGCTGCAGCTGTAGGTGTTCCAGATCGTATTTATGGCGAAGAGGTAGTTGCTTATGTCTCTGTAAAAGAGGGTGAAGTTTTGGATGAAGAGGATGTAAAAAGCTGGTGCGCCGGTGCGTTGCCCGAATTTAAATCTCCAAAACAAGTATTTTTTCTAGACGATTTACCAAAATCCGATCGGGGCAAAGTACGTAGAGACGACCTTAAAGAATTTTGGGCCAAGTCTGAAAACAGCTAAATCTATCCCTTTAGACGCAACTCCATCTCCTCACTCAAGCACACTTATTTATTCTCCGGGCAACACAAACACCTGACCAGGGTAAATTAGATTTGGATCACGGATCTGATCCCTGTTGGCGTCGTATATATCTGTGTATCGAAGACCGCTTCCGTATGTGCGGCGTGCAAGACGCCAAAGACTATTGCCGGGTTGCACCAGCACCACATCGCCGACTGGGATATCTGCAACGGGAATGGTTTTTTTAAACGGCACTTCAATGCGGGTCGCTGTTTTGCCCTTTGGTCCCAGGTGGTCAATACGCAGCTGGTAAAATCCGGGGGGGATTTCTGCGTCGGGCTTTAACTGCCAAATCCCTTTTTGATCCGCAATAGCCCGACCAATATATTTGTTGTTGAGATAGGTTCGAACTTCGTCTCCTGGCGGCGCCCGGCCCGAAAGGGTTAAATCAGCGCCACGCTGACCGTAATCAATTGTGTCTAACGATAATTTTGCCTTCTGTAACCCGTTAGGTTTTTGAAGAGTGATCGGGGCTACACTCTCTGAATTGGGAAGCATGACAGCGAGTGATCCAGGCGGCGTTTGGCTTTTTTGCCGGGAAGCGTCGTCATCTCTCTGTGGAACAAATACGACCACGCTCTGCTCTGACGAAACTTCCGACCCCTTTGGCAGTTTCGCGGTGACCCCCAACTCGTGGGTGCCAGATGAGAAGAGTTTTTCTGGTACCAGCACCCATTCACCGCGCTTATCGGCGGTAACAGTGCCTATAACCTTGCCATCCCTCATTACTTTCACAACCGAATTTGGAGGCGCCCTTCCAGCAATCACTGAATTGCCGTCAGGATTAATTCGAACGATATCAAATGATGGTATTACACTTGGAATATTACCCAGATCGCTCGCCCCAGTTTCTGTATCCCTGCCTTTTGTTGACCCGTCTGTTCGGGCGTTAGTCCGAGTTGTTGCGCCCATAGACGGCGACGGTGCGTTAGGCATGTTTCCGAGGCGATCCCGGGGGTCAGTCGTTTCCGAGTTAGGCGGCAAAGGCCGATCCGGCTCGCGGTCAATGAAAAATGTAAGCAATATCGCACTCAGAACTACTAGAGCACCTGCAATACCGACAATCAGCGGCCTTCTCACGTCACTATCACCGTTAGTTTTGATCGCCTCCAATGGAACATAGGCAAATCAAACGGAATCGCACACGGTTTTTGCTGAGGGATTTTATGCGAGGTCAAAAGGCGTTTTCTATAGGCGGCAGCTGTCTTAAATACATCGCAATGGCCCTCAAATCCGCATCTGACATTTTACTGGTATTGTCGGCAATTACATCTGCCATCAACGAGCCGGCGAAGTCAAAGTCGGGGGTGGCACCCGTCTTGAGGTAATCTACTATCTCTGCCTCGGACCATGCGAGCCCGGTATCGGTATGGGGGGTAATGTTTGGAATCGCTCCACCCTCCGGACCATTGGCGGTTCCCGCCATCCACCTGTCATAGTCAAGACCACCGAATATATTCCTAGGGGTATGGCACTCGCCGCAGTGAGCGAGCGCATTAGCAAGGTATGCTCCACGATTAGTTTCCACTGTTCTCTTCGGATCGGCTGTATATTCACCTTCACGAAAGAAAAACACTTTCCATACGGACTGCAGGAACCGAAGCCTGAACGGAAAGGGAATGCTATGGTCATCGGCCGCAGCCTCTACCGGCGTGAGTGAGAAAAGATAAGCCTTCATAGCTTTTAAATCAGATATCGTCATTTGAGTATAGGAAGTATAGGGAAACACCGGAAAGTAATGCTCACCAGCCGGATTTTTTCCTTTCCGCATAGCCTGAATGAAATCGGCATCCGACCACCTCCCTATCCCATGTTCATTGCTCGGAGTGATGTTGGGCGCAACAAAGGTCCCGAATGGCGTTTTTATTGGCGCGCCCCCAGCGAAAGGTTTCCCCTTTTTCTTAGTATCGGTATGGCAACTTATGCACCCTCCTGCAGTTGTTAAATATTTTCCTCTCTCAACAAGGTTCACTTGCTCTGATTGCGCAGCTGGCTGCAGCAAAAACATTAGCCAGATCGAAACTAGGAATATCCGTACCATTCGAAAAATCTTAGAATTGTTCATTTCAGGAGATAAGTATTTAATTATTCAATGCCATAAATCGTAGTATCTGTGGTAGGGTCAAGTAGCAACTATTGTCGCACCTTTGAGTGTATGGGACATTCAACATGCCCGATTTGCAAGTAAGATCAATCTGCGTTTTCTGTGGAGCATCGGTAGGAAAGGACCCTGCCTTCCGCGCGGCGGCAGAAGACCTAGGCCGGCTCATTGCGGAGCATAATATTCGCCTGATTTTTGGGGCGGGGAGTGTGGGTTTGATGGGTACCGTCGCCGACGCTGTGCTCGCTGGCGGTGGAGAAGCAATCGGGGTAATTCCGGATTTTCTGCGCGACCGAGAGTTATTCCACAAAAACCTAACAGAACTTCACGTGGTCGACAGTATGCACACCCGCAAACGCAAAATGTTTGATCTCTCAGATGGCTTTATCGGACTGCCCGGCGGTTTAGGAACGTTAGAAGAAGTCTTTGAGATGGTGACATGGCGGCAACTTGGTCGTCACGAAAAGCCCATCGTGCTAATCAGCACAAATAATTACTGGGAGCCTTTCGATAGTCTCGTCGATCGCGTCGTTGAAAATGGATTTGCCCACGGTGATACCAGTACATATTACCGCACTGTCTCCGATCCCGCCTCAGCTATGGAGCTACTGACAAGCAATTAAAACCGCGGCCTTAGACCGCGGCTTTTTTCTAGATGAGCTCAACGTTAGGTGCCCCATGGTGTTATCGTTTGCTTAAGCGCTGCATACCCCTCAATAAAACCGGGACGATCCTTTTTGTATACCTTATCAAACTTTTCTAATGCATCATCGAGCCAACCACGCAGGTGCGAATTCCGAGGATTGGCGTCAAGATACGCGTCCCGGATAAGAACGAAATGGATACGTGGATCATAGGGTTGTTTTGTCCCGCCCATGGACTCATCACCATCTAATAAACGCAGTAACATCGCGTCTGCAGAGCCCAGCGTCTGTTCGTGAATAGGTGGGCCGTCTATACGGTACATTACAGATGTCATATCCCGGCCATTACCAGTGATATACCCCATGTCCGACCAGACCTCACGCATGTCCACATCATGTCCGAGATGCTTAGCAACCATGCCGCCAAAAGTCCGTAGCGGATCGGAAACATCGGCTAGGAGATCGGTCAATCTATCACCATCTAAATCTGTCGCTAAGACAATGGTGTCACGCTTTTCTATAAGATCCCATAGCAACAACCCGTAGTTTGTATCGGCAATATGTTGCTCAATGCGACCACCCCAATTTTCCATACCGTCTTTGAAATCTGATGGAAGTAATGCAACGATTTTATCGATACGGTCTTTGTGCTCTTCATAAGGATCCACAGCGTATTTGCGGCCAACCTCAAATTTAGTTCCCTGCAGTAACCAAGAATGAAGACCGGCATTTATACCATCTTCCATCGCTTGTGTGGGCTTTGTTGCGATGCGACCCAGTCTTCCAGTCTCATGAACCATCTTCAGGAAAAGGCGGTTTGCATACGCAAGTTGAATGCCAGGAGTATTCATTTCTGAATGAATGACGCCGCGATCGTCAACATTGAAGACCGCCTTGTTTTGAGAATATGGTAGACACGGCATGCAACGAACAACAGTGATGGGGCCGTAGGGGCGAACATTACAATACACGCCTGCTTGAGTTCGCAAAGGAGCATTGGCAGACTTGCCCATTACGACGACTTTCCCGCCCTTACCATCATTTACATAGGCATCGCCTGCGGTCGACCATTTGACAGATGTACACGGCATATTGCCAAACCAACCGAGCGGCGCGAGTTGAGTGTCGTGGCGATACTGCGACCACATGGGAACCGCGTAGAAAGGCAGTCCTAGAACATCAATTGCGGCTAGGGTGCCTAGTAATGCATAGGCATCCGTTAGAGAATGTGCTACCGGGGCAATATCACCCGAAAAGTTTCCGCCCTTCCAGACAACCGCGTCATCGTATCCCTCGGGCTTAAGGTCCCCTTTTTCAAACATGCCGTCAAATATGCTAAACAGATCGCCGCCTTCGGCTTCCGTGCGTGCAATGGACATAAGATCAATCATAAACAGCTCTCCTAACGGCATTCCTGGTGAAATAGTTGCGAAAAAGTCCGGTTTGCGCGATCCGTACTAAACTAAAATGCGATTTGCATCCCAGTCTGTAAAGAGTGCGGCCCGTCCGCAGTACAAATAATAAAGATTCTATCCGCCCGCTATGCCCTCCGCGATAGCGTCAAGCGCAGATTGCGCAGCCCCGCCATTTGGCCCGCCTGCTTGAGCCATATCAGCCCGGCCGCCCCCGCCTTTGCCGCCTAGCTTTGCAGATCCAATACGAACTAAGTCAACAGCATTTACACGGTCGGTTAAATCCGAAGTCACACCAACGACTATCGACGCTTTACCACTCTCAACGGAAATAATTGCTGTAACCCCGGACCCTAGCTCCTTCTTTATCTGATCAGCCATTGATTTTAGCTCCTTACCTGGAATGCCCTCCAAGAGGCGTGGTGCATATTTAACACCAGCTATTTCTATGACGCTGTTAGAACCGTCCGGCCCAGTGCCGGCACCCGTCGCAAGCTTGCGCCGCAACTCGGAGACCTCGCGCTCAAGTTTTTTCCGTTCCTCGATCAGACCACGGACGCGACCATGGACCTCTTCAGCACTGGTCTTGAGCTCATTGGCAACCTGCGTCAGCAGGTTTTCCTTATCGAAAGCATGGGCCTCTGCAGTCGCTCCGGCCAAGGCCTCTATGCGGCGAACCCCAGAGGCGACAGCGCTTTCAGCCACTATATGGAAGAAGCCGATATCGCCGGTCCGCGACACATGGGTGCCGCCGCAAAGTTCAACCGAGAAGCTCTCATCGTTTCCGCCCATAGTTACCACTCGGACCTCGTCACCATATTTTTCGCCAAACAATGCCATCGCACCCTGCTCGATAGCTTCATCCGGTGTCATCAAGCAGGTTTCCACCGGGGTATTCAATCGAATTCGGCGGTTAACTTCACATTCGACATCGTGGAGCTCTTCTGCGGAAATGGCACGTGGATGAGAAATATCGAACCTTAACCGATCGGGGGAGACCAACGAGCCCTTCTGGGTGACGTGATCACCGAGACGCCGGCGTAATGCCTCATGCAACAAATGTGTTGCAGAGTGATGCGCGCGCAAGGAGGAACGCCGACCTCTGTCAATAGATAATACTCCTACATCGCCGACCTTCAGCGTCCCTTTTAACACCATTCCCTTTTGAATGTGCAGATCGCCCAGCTTCTTCGTTGTGTCTGAAATAACAATCTCTGCCTTTTCGGTAGAAAATCGTCCGGCGTCCCCCTGCTGGCCGCCAGACTCCCCATAAAACGGGGTCTGATTGACCAGCAGATCGACCTCAGATCCTTCATTAACTTCATCGACTAAATTGCCGTCGACGATTAACGCGACGACTACGCCATCGGCGGTCTCGGTTGTGTACCCGAGGAATTCCGTCGCACCAATACTAGCTCGTAGGTCAAACCATACGCTCTCGTCGGCGACAGACCCCGAGCCTGTCCAATTTTTCCGTGCTTCGGAGCGTTGACGTTCCATTGCTTCGTCAAAGCCGACCTTATCAACAGACCGACCCTGACCTCGCAATACATCCTCTGTAAGATCAAGCGGAAATCCAAAGGTATCATAGAGACGAAATGCGATGTCGCCGTCTAACACCTCTCCGTCGCCAAGTTTATCGGTTTCCTGATTAAGAAGGTGAAGCCCGCGACCAAGCGTTTCCCGGAAGCGGGTTTCCTCAAGTTTCAAGGTTTCGCTCACGAGTGTCTCAGCACGTTCCAACTCTGGAAATGCATTGCCCATTTCACGGACCAAAGACGACACCAACCTCCATAGTAATGGTTCTTCGCAGCCAATAATATGCGCGTGGCGCATAGCACGCCTCATTATTCGCCGAAGGACATAGCCACGGCCCTCATTTGAGGGGAGCACCCCATCAGCAATTAGAAAACTTGATGCACGAAGATGATCAGCGATTACTCGATGCGAAAACAGGTGATTTCCGTCTGGCGCTACCCCAGAAGCGACGGCTGAAGCTTCAATGAGATTACACATCAAATCGATTTCGTAATTGTTGTGTTTTCCCTGCAGCACAGCAGATATACGTTCCAAACCCATACCAGTATCGATGGAGGGTTTTGGCAATTCCTCCCGGGTTTCGGTATCGATTTGCTCAAACTGCATAAAAACGAGATTCCAGATTTCGATAAATCGGTCTCCATCCTCATCCGCGCTGCCAGGTGGGCCGCCTGGGATAATCTCACCATGATCATAAAAAATTTCCGAACACGGCCCGCAAGGTCCGGTATCGCCCATCGACCAGAAGTTATCACTCGTAGGGATACGGATGATGCGGTCCTCTTTGAGCCCGGCAATTTTCTGCCATAAGACGAATGCCTCTTCATCTTCAGAATAGACAGTAACAAGGAGTTTCTTTGCTGGTAGCCCGAATTCCTTTGTCACCAGGTTCCAAGCGTACTCAATCGCAACATCCTTAAAGTAATTGCCGAACGAGAAATTTCCTAGCATTTCGAAGAAAGTATGATGACGAGCAGTATAACCAACGTTTTCTAAATCGTTATGCTTGCCACCAGCCCTGACGCACTTTTGTGACGTTGTCGCCCGGTGATAAGGACGCGTTTCCAGGCCAGTGAATACATTCTTGAACTGCACCATCCCGGCATTTGTAAATAGCAACGTTGGATCGTTATGCGGGATAAGCGGAGAAGATTCTACGATCTCATGTTCGTTCCCAGCAAAGTAGCCTAGAAATGCCGACCGTATTTCATTGGTTGTTGCCGTCATAAACCCAAAATCAACTTCTAAAATTACCGCTTAAATTATAAGCGCGAAAAACCCAAGGAAGGTCACAAACAGCATACGTTTTTAACGGTCTGGTACGGCACTGTCTAGATATGGAACGGACCCCCATGATGGGGGCCCGTAACGCGATTTTATTTCAGTTCTTCTGACATGCGGTCAGGCATCCGCAGTTTCTTCATCATCTTCAGCCATGCCAGGCGGATCCGTCATAGCTGCATCATTGAGAACCCCAGCATGTTCAAGAATTTCGCGCTGCAGCTTCTGAGATATATCCTGGTTCTCCATGAGAAAGGATTTGGCATTTTCGCGACCTTGGCCAATCCGCTGATCACCGTACGAAAACCACGAACCAGATTTCTCAACCAATCCTGCTTTGACCCCAAGATCTACCAACTCACCCATCTTGGATATTCCCTCACCATACATGATGTCGAATTCTATGGTCTTGAAAGGAGGCGCCATCTTGTTCTTAACCACCTTGACGCGCGTTTGGTTTCCAACGATCTCGTCGCGATCTTTGATCGCACCAATGCGGCGTATATCCAAACGAACAGAAGAATAAAACTTAAGTGCGTTTCCACCCGTAGTCGTCTCGGGACTGCCAAACATCACACCAATTTTCATTCGAATTTGGTTTATGAAAATAATCAGACACTGCGACCGATTTATTGAACCGGTGAGCTTCCGAAGTGCCTGGCTCATCAGTCTAGCCTGGAGGCCAACATGCGTATCGCCCATTTCTCCCTCAAGTTCTGCCCTTGGGACAAGAGCAGCTACAGAGTCAACTACGATTACGTCTATTGCTCCAGAACGAACCAATGTGTCAGCAATTTCTAACGCCTGCTCACCAGCATCCGGCTGAGAAATGAGTAACTCTTCAACATCTACGTCAAGCTTTCGCGCATAAACTGGATCAAGTGCGTGTTCTGCATCGATGAAAGCGCAAGTGCCACCATTCTTCTGCGCCTCCG
>CAJWSW010000049.1 GCA_913046035.1 uncultured Alphaproteobacteria bacterium
TTTTCATATCGGCTATGTCAGATTTTATCAATTTATCGTATTCATCACCGAGCGGCATACGCCACACGGTCTCACTGACAGACCTACCAGCAATCGTCAGCCGGTCACAAAGTTCATCGTCATTTGCAAACATTCCGGCATATTCATTCCCGAGCGAAACGATAATCGCACCCGTAAGGGTCGCAAGATCGATAAGTGTGTGCGGCTTATAGCGGTCTTGGCAGTACCACATCGCATCAGCGAGAACGAGCCGGCCCTCAGCATCGGTATTGATAACTTCAATCGTCTGGCCTGACATCGTATTCACCACATCGCCTGGACGCTGCGCCGTTGACGACGGCATATTCTCTACTAGGCCCACGACGCCGACGGCGTTAACTTTAGCCTTGCGTCCGGCGAGCGCTTTGAGCAGCCCTATTACTACGCCAGCTCCACCCATATCCCATTTCATGTCTTCCATCCCGCCAGCGGGCTTGATCGAGATACCGCCTGTGTCGAAGGTAACCCCCTTACCGACAAAGGCGATCGGTCGTTTATCACTCGCACGTGGAGCGCCGTTCCACTGCATGACAACCAGTCGCGGTTTGTTGGCCGAGCCCTGAGCGACGCCTAGTAGCGCACCCATATTAAGCTTTGCCATTTGTTTTTCGTCCAAGACCGACACTTTCACTCCAAGCTTGGATAAAGTTCGAGCTTGCTGAGCGAGGGTAATAGGATAGATCACATTAGCAGGTTCGGAAACTAAATCTCGCGTTAAAAACACGCCGGACGCAATCTTAGCCATTGGCGCGTATGCTTTTTTTGCACCCGAGGCGTCACGAGAGCAAATCGCCAATGTCGTGATACTTGGTTTAGAGCTTTGTTTTTCTTGGGTTCGGTATTTATCGAACCTATAAGAGCCAAGCACAGCGCCAAACGCCGCGTTGGCAGCTAGATCAGCCACATTAAGCTTCGAACCGCTGATAGGGTCAACCGCAACTAATGCCGATTTATCGCCTGTGCTAGCAACAGTTTTCCAAGCTTGCCCCCCAAATGACTGCGCCGCCAATTCATCGATTAAATCAGCGTCTCCGAGGCCGATCATAATTACCCGACTGGCCGCAACTCCCGGCGGTGCCATCACAGTTAAGGACTGACCGCGTTGCCCATTAAACCGGCTCGCATTTAAAGCGCGCGTCAGTGCGCCTTCCGCCGCTTTATCAACTTTTTTTGCGGTTGCTAACAACTTGCCGCCGGATAAAATACCCACCACAAGAGGACCAGCCAGAGAAATGGAAGGCGACGAAAAATTGATTCTCATTCTGAAACTCCATTGAGATTGCGGTTCGCCTTAGCGAGCCGTTTATTTCACTATAATGCCCTAAGCATTCACTCAAACTTGCGTTAAAGTTACCTTTTCTTTCAAGTAATATGCAAAGGCAATTACAGCCACTTATTGGCCGACACACTTCTCGTTGATGCGATGTGCTACTTCCAAAGTGCAGATTTAAGATGAATAAACTTATCACTTACTTTTCTGCAACGCAGGATCAAATCACAGGGCTGTTAGCGCTGTTGATTGTCTGCGCTATGTTTTTGATGATCGGGATGTTAATCAGGCCCCAGCGTTATATGCCGGAGATCGATCTGATTGCAGGCTGGTCTCTTGTAACCTTAGTCTTTGTTGTTGCTGGCGGACTTGGCGGCATCAACTTTCAAATCATAACCTCATTCTTAGTTCTTACAGCTATCTTATCTCTCCTCGTGATGCTCCGCAAAAAGCGGGCCGATCGCCACATCGACTTTATTAAATCGCTTGTCCTCGCGCTGCCGCTTTTATGGCTGACCGCAACGATGTCCATTTCTCAATGGGATGAATTTACCCATTGGATCCCAAATGCTAGGTACCTATACACATATGACAGTCTGCCTGGGCCGGGCAAGCCCGAGCCCACCTCAAATCTGCCGGGATACCCTCATACACTCGCCTTTGTAATTTATCTCGTGAGTAGAGTGACAGGAGGGCTTTCGGAGAACGCTCCGGCCATCTTCACAGTTGTTCTTTTAGCCCTTTTTTCCGTGACGCTGGGGCGTGTTGCGAAACAAACGGCAAATGAAGATCAAGGGTCAAAAATTGGCTAGTCATTTTGCGCGATTGGCGCCTTAGCGATCACAGTACTCAACCCAACTTTTGTTCCCAAAATTGTTTTCACGGCCTACGCAGATACTCCGACGATGGTGCTGATTGGCATGCTCACCGTTCTTATGTGGAGGATATTGAATGCGCTCGCTGGGACTGAAAAACACTGCCCGGCAAGGCCGCTATCTTGGAGCTTTGGACTAGTTGCCATGGCGGCAGTGGGCACAAAGCAACCTAAAATCGTCCTCTGCTGTCTGATAACCCTCGCTGGTCTTGTCGTTGTATTAAAAGATCCCAAGATATCTCTGCGTTCTTATCTTCGACTTCTGCCGGCGATCATTTTGCCGAGTATGGTGATCTATTTCGCTTGGCAGCTGCATATAGATTACAATCATGTTGACGGAGAATTTAACTTTCTTCCTATTGAAAACTGGAACATCAACAAAATAGACGTGATAGCAGAGAAAATGCTCTTAATTGCGACCAAGAAAGGAGGGTATTTCGGGGTAATCTTTATAGCCTGCCTTTTTGGCGCACGGGCTTAATGGCGGCTAAGGACCCCATTCGATAGACTGAGCATAGTTACCGCGGTGCTTTTTGCTGGCTATATCTTATTTTTGCTGTTCGTCTATACCAGTGCATTTGGTGGCAACGGTCTCGTAGCGCCATCGTTCTGGCGATTTAATATGCATTTAGGTGGTGCCTGCGTGGTTTTTGGCACCGTATGCACTGCGTTAATATGGCGACGGTTTTTCGCTATTCGTCAGCGAGTGAACCTAGCGTGGCTGGCCATCGCGCTCATTCTATGCGCGCCATTAGCGCTAGCCTACAAAATACGCTTCGACCTTCACCCGCCAAAGATCTACGTCCGCACGGTTATGGAAAAAGTAGTTGAGTTAGTTCCGCGCGGCTCCCCCTTCATAGTCTTCGATGTTACCGGAAACGGTGAATTTGAGGTAATCGCACGATATGTAGCAACCCCATATGTAGATTATCGTGGCTTTTTCACCGCTGGTTATGTCCCTACGGTACAAAACCTACAAAAATACGTGCGGGTAAAACAACCTGAATACATTTGGATCCACGTTCCTACGGCTGAGTTGCAAGAAGCTCTGAACGTTGGACTTAAGCCTCCTCATTCTTACTTTTAAAAATGCGAGGATTGCAAGCAACGATCATGCGAGCGTGGCTGTTTCCGGGGTACAAGGACCCCAACACCATTCAAAACTAATTCGTGTCAATTTAGAGCTTTCTGTCTATTCTGTAGTTTGTTTAATGAAGCAAATGCAATTGTGACAGCAGAATCTCAAAAACATACAATATGGTGATGGGTCATCTCAATCGGTACATCTTTAAGCAACTTCTCTGGTGGACTTTAGTCATTGCGATCAGCCTGACTTGTATTGTGTGGCTTACGCAATCGTTACGCTTCGTAGATATGATTGTAAACCGTGGCCTCTCTGCAACTAATTTCCTCACTTTTACAATGTTGCTGCTACCAACATTCCTCTCTCTTATCGGGCCAATTGCATTATTTGCCGCCGCAATATTCACATACAACCGCATGGTAAATGATAGTGAAGTGGTGGTCATGCGCGCCAGTGGGATGGCACCAACTCGTATCGGACGCCCCGCCCTTGCTCTGGCGTTCCTGATAATGATCCTCGGATACTTTAATTCGCTTTACTTATTGCCAACTACTTATCGAGAATTCAAAGATATGCAGCGCGAATTCCGGTCGGAGTTCTCCACTTTGTTACTCCAAGAAGGTATCTTTAACCCAGTAGCCGCTGGAATAACTGTCTTTGTACGTGAACGATCAAAACGTGGAGAACTATATGGGATAATAATTCATGACGAGAGAGAGGCTGACACCCCAGTAACAATGATGGCAGAGCGTGGCGCTATTGTCAGTAGCGACAAAGGCCCCCGCGTTTTGATGGTAAATGGCAACAGACAAGAGGTGCAATCAGATGATGGCCGCCTATCGTTGCTATATTTTGATCGTTACACTTTTGACCTCCAGAATATTGAAGAAGAAATCATTCAGTATTGGAGGGAACCGAGGGAACGTTACCTCCACGAATTATTCCATTTCGACAAGGATCCTGAGAAATATTTTAATTATTCAAAGCTTCGCATGGAGGGCTACTTTCGACTTGCCGCACCCTTGCTGTATCTTACTTTTATCGCTATCGCACTATGCATGCTTTTAGGCGGTAATTATAATCGTCGAGGGCAAACGTTACGAATTGCGATTGCGGTCGCTGCTGTCCTGCTTGTTCAGGTATCCATGCTAGGCGCCAAGGGTGTAGGAGAGAAAATTCCGGAAATGGCAGCCGCATTATTTGTGATACCAATAACTACAACTTTGATCTTTTTTTTGGCGTTAGCCTCTGCAAAACCTAAACAGCGGAGACGTCACTCCCTTACAGAAGAGAATCGTGAAACGTGAGAATTTCCCGAACACTATCGTCGTATATAGGGCGCCAGTTTTTAATCTCCTTTCTCTGTTTTACTCTGGGTTTAATTCTTATTATCTCAATTTTCGATACGCTCGAGCTTTTTCGGCGAGTTTCGGACCAACAAGATGAGATCGCGTTCCGACAAGTTATTTCAATGGCATTGCTAAAACTGCCAACGATGACCGAAAAGGCGATACCTTTTTCTGCTTTGTTAGGTGCCGTTTTTGCTTTTTGGCGATTGAACAGAAACAATGAATTTGTGGTGGCGCGAGCTGCTGGTGTATCTATCTGGCAGTTTCTAGCGCCGCCTATCGCTTTTGCTATTCTAATTGGTGTATTTAAAATTTCAGTATTTAATCCGTTTTCTTCTGCGATGCTGCTGAAATATGAAATCCTTGAAGCCAAATATATCCGAGGAAAGTCTAGTCTTGCGGCACTGGCCAACGAAGGGCTCTGGTTTCGTCAATCTACGGGCGATGGTCACTACATTCTTCACGCGCGAAATATTATCCCACGCGAGATGCGAATTGAAAGAGTGATTGTTTTCTTGATGCAAGACGCCGACCGTTTTGTGGCTAGGATAGATGCACCCAGTGCAAATTTGGAGGATGGTTTCTGGCGGCTCGAACGCGCCGTAGTTACGGCACCTAACCGGCCGCCGGCCGTCTACGACGTTAGGCGTTTACCTACCGACCTTACGCCGGGAAATATCAATGACAGTTTTGCCCCACCTGAAACAATATCCTTCTGGGCTTTACCTGGTTTCATTAAAATCCTCGAAAACACTGGATTCTCTGGAGTACGCCACCTTCTTCATTGGCATACTCACCTTGCGTTACCTTTGATGCTTGCCGCAGTTGTTATTTTAGCTGCAACATTTTCGCTGCGGCCAATTCGACGAGGGGGCACCGCAATACTTCTTGTGCTGGGCATTAGCACCGGATTTCTCCTCTACTTTCTCTCAGATGTAGTGTACGCACTTGGAGTTTCGTCGAAGCTTCCAGTAGTCATGGCGGCATGGAGCCCGGCCGTCATTACATCGTTCCTAGCGACCGCAGTGCTTTTCCATCTGGAGGATGGTTAACTTGGGTTTTTTACATAGGTTATTGATCCCCATAGTTACTTACGCCGCAATAACAGTTTCGTTTATTAATATAGCGTTGGGAGGAGAGGATGCTGACAGCGATGCGCCGGTTATCTTTAAAGCAGATCAACTCCGCAACGAACAAAAGCTCGGTATCGTTGTTGCGACTGGCAACGTCGAGTTTACGAAAGGCATGCGGACACTTTTGGCCGATACGGTTGTTTATAACAAGCGCGAAGACACCGTCATCGCGCAAAGTAATGTAAGCCTTTTAGAACCGACCGGAGAGGTAATTTTTGCTGATAGAGTCGAACTTACGGGCGACTTGCGTAGCGGCATTGTCGAAAATATGAGTGTCCGGCTTTCTGATGGCGCGCGCATAGCAGCAACTGGTGGTCGCAGGTTTAACGGGGAAAGAACTGAATTTCAAAAAGCGGTATATTCCCCTTGCAAGCTGTGCGACGAGGACCCGTACAAGGCTCCAATCTGGCAGGTCAAAGCCTTCAAAGTCACCCATAACCAGCCATCAAAAGACATTACATATCAAGACGCCTTCATAGAGTTCTATGGTACTCCGGTAATCTACACACCCTATTTATCTCACCCCGATCCAACCGTAGATCGCCGTTCAGGATTTTTAACACCATCATACGGGGCTAGCACCGTTCTTGGGCAATTCGTTAGTACGCCCTACTACCTCGATATCGCAACTAATATGGACGCTACTTTTTCGCCAACCTTTACGGCGAACGAGGGCCTTGTTGGTGCTCTGGAAGTCCGCCATAGGCTTAATACTACAGCCTACGCGCTGGACGGCAGCGTTACATACGGAAGCAAAGACGAGGGAGAGGGCGATGCAATCCGGGGACATATCCGTGGCAAGCTGCTTCATGAATTCGATAGCATTTGGCGGGGCGGCGCTAAAATTTCTCTCTCCACAGACGACACATACTTGCGGCGATATGGCATTGCGTCATCTGACACTTTAGAAAATAAATTTTATGTCGAAGGGTTTCACGGCCGAAGTTACGCCGCCGCAAATGCCTATTACTTCTCCGGTTTGCGCTCCACTGACAGCCTCGGGGAAACCCCGCTAGTTTTGCCGCAATTAGATTACAACTTTGAAGGTGAGCCAGGACGCTTTGGCAGCCAATGGTCTGTAGACGCTGGCTTCCTCTCTATCACACGCACCGATGGAACAGACAGCAGGCGATTATCCAGCAAAGCAAAATGGGAGATACCACACACGACACGTCATGGTTCTCTCTACCGCGCATTTACGTCCCTTCAGACCGATGCGTATCTTGCGAGTGATGTGGTAGATAGTAGGAATACAAATAACGTTTTGTCCGGTTTCAGCTACGGTTTATTTCCCCAAGCCGGTGTTGATTGGCGACTCCCGTTAGCTCGTAAAGATGGAGTTATTACTCAGACTGTTGAACCAATAATTGGTGTGATTTTATCACCAGCTGGCAAGAATCCAGTCCGTATTCCAAATGAAGATAGCGTCAGTTTCGAATTCGACGACACTAACCTTTTTTCCCGGAATAGATTCGGCGGTATTGACCGGGTTGAAGGCGGACCTCGTGTCAATTACGGGTTGGGTAGCGGTTTTTTCGGGCGGCGCGGCGGCTCCAGCTCTTTCTTTATTGGCCAAAGCTTTCGACTCGATGAAAATAATGATTTCAGCTCAGACTCCGGTTTGGACGAAAACTTCTCTGACCTGGTAGGGCGGGTACGCATTCAACCTGCACCGTATATCGATGCGTTGTACCGGTTCCGACTTAATAAAGACCAATTCAACGCACGTCGTAATGAATTAGCGGCATCGGCCGGAGTTCCAATTTTCCAAACTAATGTCAACTACCTCTCAATCGATCAGCAGAACCTTGTTGATACTCAAGATCCAGAAGGCGATTTCCGGGATCGTGAGGAAATAACCATAGGCTTCAATTCTGAAATCACAGACCAATGGGAAATAGGTGTGAACACACGGCGAGACCTGACCAGTGGTGGAGGATCTCGGCTGCACGGGGCATTTTTGTCGTATGAAGACGAATGTTTCGTGTTCCGGACGGATTTCTCGAGAACATTTACCCGAGATCGAGATGTTGGCCCAACCGATACTGTTTTGGTACGTTTCGTGCTGAAGACACTAGGTGAGGTCCAGACTTCAGCAGGCATCAATGAATTCTCACCAACAAATTATTTTAAGTAAAATAAGCGCTTATAAACAGAAAGTTGTAGCAAAAGTGCAACGCGATATATATTCGTATCAACCTCAATGACTGGAACCGATGCAACACAGCATTACCTTTTTTCTTAGAGTTGTAATCACTATAGGCCTGATTACGAGCACAATGCCGAGAGCTGGCCTGGGACAGACCGAACAGCGGATTGCGGCAGTTGTAAATGACGAATTAATCACCGCATATGATCTTGAAGCGCGGATGAAACTAATAATCGTCTCAACGCGCCTGCCTAATACTTTCGAAACGCGCCGTCGCATCAGTGGCCAAGTCTTGCGCACCCTGATTGACGAACGTCTAAAAATGCAAGAGGCAAAACGCCGGAATATCTCTGTTAGTAATCGTGAAGTCCTACGTGCTAAGGCCAATATCGAAAAGCAAAATCAGCTCCCCAAAAACAGTCTAGATCAGATGTTACAGCAGAACCGTGTACCTTTAGAGGCAATGGAAGAGCAGTTGCGCTCGGCGATCGCCTGGTCGAAGCTCTTAAGTAGTCGATTACGGCCGAGAATTACCGTAGGCGAGGAAGAAATTGACGAAACTCTTGACCGGATCAAGTCCCGACAGGGGCAAATTGAATATCGACTGTCAGAAATACTACTGGCAGTTGATGGGCCGGAAGACGAAAACAACGTCATGCGCACGGCCAACCGATTTCGCGAACAAATCAATAATGGCGCGAGTTTTTCAGCCATCGCCAGACAATTTTCGCAGAGCGCAACTGCCGCTGTCGGAGGCGACCTAGGCTGGCTTCACGGGTCAGAAATTACAGCGGATATAAGAAAACTCTTACCCGAACTGCAGAATGGTCTTGTGTCAAAGCCCATAAAAACGGTCTCAGGATATAGGTTGGTGGCCCTCCAAGACAGCCGAAAAATAGCGGAAACGAATTCACGGCCGATAACATTAGACCTTCGGCAAATTTTTTTACCGTTTTCTGCTTCCGCTCAAGAAACTGATATCAAAAAACAATTAAAGCGCGCGGCAAAGGTTCGCAACGAAGCAACGGGGTGTCAGGATTTCGGGTCGCTAGCAGAGAAATTCAAGTCATCTAAACCGCCCTACCTTGGACGCCTTGCTCTTAAAAATATGTCACCGGCCATTCGCGCTGTTGTTAGCGGTGTATCAGTCGGAAGCATTAGCGAACCGGTTAAGATGCCAAGCGGTATTTTGCTTCTAATGGTATGCGGTCGTGAGGGAGGAGAAGGGCAACTCGAGCTTCCTAAACGCGATATAATTGCTGAAAGAATCATTCAGCAACGGCTATCAATGATGGCCCGTCGCTATCTACGCGACATCCGTCTGTCTGCAGTAATAGATATCAGGGTTTAACGGCATGGTAGGCAAACGCCCCATCGTCGTCACGATGGGCGACCCGGCGGGGATCGGCGGAGAAATTGCATTACTAGCCTGGCGCGATCACCACGAAACTCTGCCACCTTTTTGCATACTTGACGATCCGGAACGTCTTCAACGCCTCGTTGCATTTACGGGTATCGATTGTCCACTTGCCAAAATAGCAGACTTGCAGGAAGCCACAGCGATATCGCGCAGAGCTCTCCCCGTGCTGCCACTAAGCCGCCCAATTGATGCACTGCCAGGCGACGATAGCACGCCCGACGGACCAATGGTTATAGAGTCTATCAATAAGGCAATAACACTAGCAATGGATGGTCGCGCCGGTGGCATGGTCACTAATCCAATCCAGAAAAGCCGACTTTATGCGGCTGGTTTTCCAGCGCCGGGTCATACTGAATATTTAGGAAAGTGTGCGAATCTCAGCGAGCCGCCAGTAATGTTGCTTGCGGGACCGAGTCTAAAGGTCGTTCCTGTGACCATCCACCTGTCCTTGAGGGATGCAATTGCTAGATTATCAACACAAAAAATTGTCCATACTCTTGAAGTAACAATCGCCTCGCTGAAAACAGACTTTGGAATTCCCCATCCACGGATCGCTGTCTCCGGACTAAATCCCCACGCAGGTGAATTTGGACATTTGGGTCGCGAAGAAATTGATATTATTGGACCTGCAATTCAAAAGGTGCTGAAAAATGGTGCGGACGTTATAGGACCGCTGGCTGGCGATACCATGTTTAACGAAGCCGCGCGAGGCACATACGATATCGCAGTGTGCATGTATCATGATCAAGCCTTAATACCTATAAAGACCTTGAACTTCGATAACAGCGTAAATGTGACCGTTGGGCTACCGTTTGTACGTACGTCACCGGATCATGGAACGGCATATAATATTGCAGGGACGGGGACGGCCAACCCCAACAGCCTGGTATCAGCTATCCGAATGGCCGCTGAAATTGCAGCCTGCCGCAAGAAAATGAAGAGTAGGACTACTGTTGACCGGAAAAATAAGGATTAAGGATCTTCCGCCGCTCCGTGAGGTAATCGCCTCGCACGATCTATCAGCCCGAAAATCCCTTGGTCAAAATTTTCTTCTAGACCTAAACATACTGCGGCGTATTGCGCGGGCGGCTGGGCCATTAGTTGATAAGACGGTGATAGAAGTAGGGCCTGGGCCCGGCGGTTTGACAAGATGTCTATTAGAGACCAGCGCCCGCCATATAATAGCCGTTGAACACGATCCGCGCTGCATCAATGCCATCCGCGATCTAGAGTATTTAGCGCCAGACAGACTTCGGATTATCGAAAAAGATGCAATGAACCTGGATTTGGACGTTCTTGAAAAAGAGTTCGGCAACCTCTGTATTATTGCTAACCTACCCTACAATATTGCTACTTCGCTCCTGATCCGCTGGCTAAAACGGATAGAACTTTTTGATGGCTTATTTCTTATGTTTCAGCGCGAGGTAGCCGAACGTATCGTCGCAGCGCCAGGATCAAAAACCTATGGCAGGCTATCTGTTGCTGCTCAGTGGCGCTGTGAAGTGAAACCTCTTTTTACGCTCCCCGCCCGAGCATTTACTCCTTCGCCAAAGATTGAGTCGACGTTTGTTGAGTTTATACCCCGCAAAAAGCTTTTGGCAGAGGCCCCTTCCGACGCTTTTGAGACAGTAGTTGCAGCTGCGTTCTCTCAAAGGCGTAAGATGCTCAGAACTTCACTGAAAGCAATTTTCAGCGATCCTGTGAGTGTATTGCAAGAAGCCGGTATAGATCCAACATCTCGGGCGGAAGCCATTGAAATTCAGGGATTTTGTGCACTTGCACGCGCTTTCGCCTCACAAGCGCGCTGATCCTACTGCCATTCTCGAAGCCTTTTGACAAAATCAGTAATCCCAATTTGACGTTCGCGTCTAAGGCGTTCCGCTGAGAGAATTGCCTGCACTTCCGCCACGCTTTCTTCGATATTATGGTTTACAATTATGTAGTCATATTCGGGCCAATGGCTGATTTCATCAGGCGCTTTTGCCATCCTTGCAGCGACTACCGCTGATGGATCCTGTGCGCGAGAATGCAAGCGGCGCGCTAATTCGCCTGTTGAAGGCGGCAGAATAAACACACTTGCAAGGTCGTTGCGTGCCGACTGTTTCAATTGCTGTTCGCCCTGCCAGTCTATATCGAAAAGGACGTCTTTTCCGGCCTCCAATGCCTCCTCAACGGCGCCTCTAGGTGTCCCATAGTAATGATCGAAAACCTTAGCATGTTCGAGCAGTTGCTGCCGGTTCAACATCAGGTTGAACTCTGTAAGGTCAACAAAGTGGTAATCTCGTCCCTCGACCTCACCGGGACGCTTGGGCCGCGTCGTGACGGAAACCGATAGCGAAATTTCATTATCACGTTCCAATAACAACCGGGATATCGTTGTCTTCCCAGCCCCGGATGGCGACGAAAGTACAAGCATTAATCCACGCCGTTCTATTCTGTTTGATTCAATGCTCATCCTAAACTACTCGATATTCTGTATCTGTTCGCGCAAGCGTTCAATCGCCGCTTTCAGCGCTAACCCAAGTTTCGTGAGTTCAATGTCCGATGATTTTGAACACAGAGTATTGGCCTCGCGATTTAGCTCCTGGCATAAAAAGTCAAGCCGACGCCCTATTGCCCCACCTTGGGCAAGTAGATCGCGAGCTGCGGCGACGTGGCTCAAAAGCCTATCTAATTCCTCTCGAACGTCGCCACGCGCGATAATAAGTGCCAGCTCCTGAGAAATGCGCTCCTCAGATAACGAGTTGTCCTCCTCAAGTAGTTCTTCAAGCTGCTTCATTAAACGTACCTTGCGACGACCTGGCTGAGATCCTGCTACCCTGGCAGCCTGCGTCGTCAACTCGGATATTTCCTGCAAATGGTCTTCGACAACTTTGGCAATACGTTCGCCCTCGCTCAATCGGAAGCAGGCAAGCTCTTCAAAAGCCTTCTCCAGAGTTGCAGTTAGAACAACATTGCGTTTTTCTATTGTTTTCTCGTCTTCCAAATCGACTTCACCCACCTCGACCACCCCCCGCAGACCCATTAATGCCTCGACATTAACAACCCCAGCATCACCCCTGAAATCAGCGGCTAATGCAGTTAGCTTCTCAAGAACTTCGCGGTTGACCTCTATAGAATTGGGCTTTTCCAGGGCTTTAACAACTAGGTTGATCGAGAGGCTACCACGGGTAAAACGCTTTACAGCGCCCTTGCGCGCCTCTGCCTCAATCTTGTTGAAGCCCGCAGGTAGGCGAAAGCGGAGGTCCAGCGCCTTAGAATTGACGCTTTTTACCTCCCACACCCAACTGTACCCTGCTGCCATGCCCTCGACACTCGCAAACCCCGTCATACTGGTTACAGCCACCGGTCCCCTCTTTTCCTTCTGTGGTTTGTCGCTCATGGGCGTTCTAGCATTTAAAAGCCCGAAAGTCGTCAAAAGGCTATTTTGTTTTTGCCCGCCGACGCTGAATTAAACGCCATTTGGCAACGTTACGATTATGCTCTTGGAGAGTACGGGCGAATGTATGCCCACCGGTACCGTCAGCGACAAAATACAAATCCGCAGTGACGGCGGGGCGTGTTGCAGCGAGTATTGCTGCTCGCCCAGGATTTGAAATTGGCCCCGGCGGGAGACCCATATGCCGATAGGTATTGTAATTTGAATTTATATTCAGATCGGATCGTTTTAAACGTCGGCCAAGCACAGTTGCGCCGCCGCTGACGGCATAGATTACTGTCGAGTCCGACTGCAACCTCATGTTCCTCCTCAACCGGTTATGAAATACGCCAGATACCCGCGCGCGTTCCGAAGCTACACCAGTTTCACGCTCTATAATTGATGCAAGTATTAATGCTTCATTTGGTGATGAGATGGCAATTTCATTCATCCGCGACTGCCACGCCTCAATTAAGGTCTCTTTCATTGCGCTTTCCATTCGTAACAGAACAGACCGCTTGGAATCGCCATAACTAAAAAAATATGTCTCCGGAAGATAAATTCCTTCTGAACCACCCGCGGGAACCTCACCGTAAAGACCATCCGTTCGGGCAACCAATGCGACCACGTCCTTCGTCGACATTCCTTCTGGCACCGTTAAGCGGCGTTTTACCGTTTCACCGTATAACAAATGATCAGTGATCTCGTGCATGCTCATTTGCTGATCCAGAGAAAATTCGCCGGCTCGCATTCGCCGATCTGCGTTGGTGAAATATGCTCCGGCTAGAAACAGATGCTTATTCGAAATTAGACCTAATGTAGAGAGTTGATCAGCGATATCTTGGAGTGCTGCACCTTTTTTTATTATAATAGTTATCGGCGCTTTCGAAGCCCCTTCTGAGTGATAAGTATCCCAAGCCCAAAAAGCCCCAATCCCAATGGGACAAAATATCAGCGTTATTATAGCTGCAAAAATACGAACGGCGAACCGCCGCATATCGGATTAAGATACCTTTCTGAATACAACCGAGGCGTTGGTGCCGCCGAACCCAAAAGAATTCGACAAGGCCGTCTTGATTGGTCGCTCTTTTGCTTCGTTAGCCACCAAATCTAAATCGCAACCTTCGGAAGGATTTTCCAGATTGAGAGTTGGGGGGGCAACGCCGTCCTCGATTGCTTTAATGGAAAAAATTGCCTCAACCGCGCCTGCAGCACCTAAGAGATGACCAATCGCAGATTTGGTCGATGACATTGATAAGTTATAGGCATGTTCACGAAATAAACGTTTTACAGCACCCAATTCAATCTCGTCACCAACGGGCGTCGAAGTACCGTGGGCATTTATATAATCAATATCTTCGATGTTGATCTGAGCATTCCGAAGAGCGCATTCCATCGCACGATAGCCGCCATTGCCATCCTCTGGCGGCGAGGTAATGTGATAGGCATCCCCAGAGAGGCCGTAACCAGCTACTTCTGCATAGATTTTTGCTCCGCGCGACTTAGCGTGCTCATATTCTTCTAACACGACCACTCCAGCGCCTTCGCCCATCACAAAGCCGTCTCGGTCTTTATCCCAGGGCCTTGATGCTCTTTTTGGTTGATCGTTAAAATCTGATGATAATGCCCTTGCTGCTGCAAATCCCGCGATACCAAGCCTACAAACAGCGGCCTCGGCACCTCCCGCAATCATTACTTCAGCATCGCCAAACCCTATAAGCCGAGAAGCATCACCAATGGCATGCGCTCCAGTTGAACACGCCGTTACGGGCGCATGGTTGGGGCCCTTAAAGCCATATTTGATAGAAACCTGACCCGACGCTAAGTTTATTAGGCTAGATGGAATAAAAAACGGAGAAATCCGACGCGGACCTTTTTCTTGAAGCAGTGTTGCAGCCTCCGCAATGGTCGCAAGCCCACCGATTCCAGACCCGATCATCACGCCAGTACGGTAGGCATCCTCATCGTTGCGAGGGCTCCATCCTGAGTCTTCAATCGCTTCTGCAGCTGCCCCTAACGCAAATATAATAAATTGATCCATTTTACGCTGATCTTTCGGCGGCAGGTAATCGTCAGGATTGAAAACTCCAGGATCGGCCCCTCGAGTAGGAACTTGACAGGCAATTTTTACCGACAGGTCATTGGTATCGAACGATTGAATTTCTGCGGCACCGGACTCACCTTTAAGAAGGCGATCCCACACATTATTTAAACCGGCGCCTAGCGGGGTGACCGCGCCAAGACCAGTAACAACAACTCGCCTCAATTCCATGATCTCGCTTTCACGATTAAAGGTGGATTTGTATTACGCGGCCTATGCCCGATACAAAACCACAAGGACTTACCCAGCACTCTCGTCAATAAAAGCGATTGCATCTTTGACAGTTAAGATTTTTTCGGCAGCATCATCTGGAATTTCACATCCAAACTCTTCCTCAAACGCCATTACGAGTTCGACTGTGTCAAGGCTATCTGCACCAAGATCATCGATAAAGCTTGCATTCTCAGTAACTTTACCCTCGTCTACACCGAGATGTTCAACGACAATCGCTCTCACGCGGTCTGCGGTATCACTCATTATTTTTTCCCTAGATGCTGCCGGCGCCTAACTTAGTAACGGACCGGTGTATGTTGTTTCTCTCCTCGCCGGAAAGCGGTATTATCCAGCGTGATCTTTCACGGGCTTTCATCTCCCGAACGATTATATCATGGCCATTCCGCCGTTTACATGCAAGGTTTGACCAGTAACATAAGATGCCTCCTCCGAAGCTAGAAATATAGCACAATTTGCCACGTCTTCTGGGATCCCTAATCGGCCTGCGGGGACAGTTTCGGTCAATTTTACTCTTTGTTCATCGCTTAGTGATTCGGTCATAGCGGTGTCAATAAAACCGGGCGCTATGCAATTGACGGTGACGCCTCGCGATGCGACCTCAGATGCGATAGACTTTGACATACCGATGATCCCTGCTTTAGAGGCCGAATAGTTGGCCTGTCCCTGGTTGCCAGTTACCCCAACGATTGATGTAATATTTACAATTCGTCCCCAGCGAGCCTTCAACATGGCCCGCAGAACGGAGCGTGATAGGCGAAATGTCGCCGTAAGATTTACATCTATGACCTGCCGCCAATCCTCATCTTTAATCCGTACTGAGAGATTATCGCGAGTTACTCCCGCATTATTTATAAGTATATCTATCCTGCCCATCGCCTCGATTGATTTGGCAAGTATCACGTCGACTGAGCCGGGGTCGCTAAGATCCGCTGTAATTACATGAGTATTCTTGCCCAACTCTGTGGCAAGTGCATCAAGTGCGGCTTTATTACGACCAACAAGTCCTAAAGTCGCGCCCTGTTGATAGAGCCCTCGCGCTATGGCGCTACCGATGCCTCCTGAAGCACCCGTCACTACCGCTGTTCGATTTGAAAGTGCAAACATTCAGGGGGTTCCTACAACTTTTGAAGGACAGCCTCAATATCACTGGGCGTCTCCGCATTAAGGACTTTTATGTCGCGATCAATGCGCTTAATTAAGCCTGACAAGACCTTGCCAGCACCGACTTCGATCAAAGTGTCCACGCCGGACTCTCGCATCATGAGCACACATTCACGCCAGCGGACCATTGCGGTGACCTGCCTCACCAATAGCGCTTTGATGTCGTCCGGATTATCTGCAGGCGCTGCAGTAACATTTGCGACAACCGGGACCAAAGGGCGAACGATATCGACCTCACTTAGTGCCCTTTCCATAACATCGGCTGCTGGCGCCATCATGGCGCAATGAAAAGGCGCACTAACTGGTAATTTTATGTTTTTAACTTTTTTTGATTTTAAAACATGGATTAATTTTTCTAAATCACTATTTCTTCCACTTAAGACAATCTGACCATCAGAATTATCATTTGCAATTTGTGATATAAAATTATTCTTATTTTCACTCAAAAGATCTTCTATTATTTCAATTTTTGAACCTAAAACAACCAACATACCGCCCTCTCCTTTTGGGACAGCATTTTGCATTGCATCACCCCTAATTTTTAAAAGTTTAATAGTATCTGAAAAACTCAGATAATTGGCAGCACATAAAGCTGAATATTCTCCTAGTGAATGACCAGCAAAATATTTTGCATTATCAAGATCCAAATTAAATTCTTTTTTCATTACCTGAAAAATTGAGTAGCTTATAAGAAATATTGCTGGCTGAGTATTTACAGTAAGATCTAATTCATCTTTAGGTCCCTCTAAAATTATTTTTGATAGACTAATGCCCAATGACTCGTCAGCTTCTTTAAAAAGATCTTTTACTAAATCATAATTTTCAAAAAAATCTTTTCCCATTCCAATTGATTGGGAACCTTGTCCTGGGAATACTAGTGAAAACATCCTAAAAAACCTGTCTTTTTTATAGTTTTTGCTATTGTAATATAAGATTTATAATAACTTAGATCATGAGATATGTTTATTTTCCCATTTTGAACAAACATTTTAGGATAATTAATTAATTTGTTTTGAAATTTTTGCTGGAGACATTCGAGATTTAAATTACTACCAGTATAGATAGCTAACCAATAATCGGGATTTTTATCACTATTAAAGAAACTGGGGTTTTGATCTAACTTAGAGCAAATGCTTAAATCATGTTCTAATAGCGATATTTCTATGTGCTCAGGCATTTCGTAATGCGCTTTAATGGTCGTGGCGCTAAGGAGCATTATGAAAAAATTGATGATTATCAAACAATGAATGTTTTGTTTAAGCGCCACGTAAATTGATTCTAAATATTTCTGTGTCCTTTTTATGTTTGGATATTGTTATTAAAATGAAAATAAAATTTATTTTGACATACTATCGCCACCTTTGTTATATTTTTATTAATATGGTTTTTGGTATGATTATGAGAAAGGAAAAATGAAAAAAACAATTACGATTATAGACGACAATGAATCCCTAGTAACCTCCCTATCCCTCCAATTAAATATATCCAATTATAATGTTAATAAATTTATATGTCCTGAAAAAGCAATAGAATATTTAGCAACTAATCCTTCAGATGGCTACATCGTTGATTTTAAAATGCCTAAAATGAATGGAATTGAATTTTATAAAGATCTTTGCAGCATCCTTGGAAAAGATAAGCTCCCAGCAATATTTTTAACAGGTGTAGAGCAAATAGAAGAGAGAGTTCTTAGACATACAACAGCTGGAGACTTTGTTAAGAAACCTTTTTCTTATTCGATACTCATTGCAAGATTGGAAAAAGTTATGAGTTACTTTGCATCACAAAATATAAAAAAAGTTATCAAACTTGGTAATTTATCAATCTATCCTGAACAACTTCTCATAAAGTGGTACAATAAAGAAATAGAGATGACAAAAAGTGAATTCAATTTAGTCTATTCATTGGCAAAACATCCTTTTGTTGTAAATACCAGAGATAAGTTACTTGATACATGTTACGGTGAAGATATGATTATGACGGATAGAAATATTGATAGTCATATTAAAAGAATTAGAAAAAAATTTCGAAAAGCTAATCCAAAAATAAATTTTGATCGTATCAAAACGCATTATGGTAATGGCTATAGTTGGAATCCAAAATCAGTAACTCAATAAATCATAATTTTTCATAATTTGGCGCCAATTTCGCCAAATTAATTTTTTATTCTTACTTTATGTTACTTTTTAAAAAAATTTTATTATTTATTCTGTCTTTATTTTTTATTATTTTATTTTTTATTGCATCTAGTACTTCATATGCAAAAAGTGAGTACAATGCGGAAACTCTTGAAAAAAATGTACGCTTTTACTCAATTGAGTTTTTAGATATTCCTGATGAAAATGGTAAAAAATATGTGTGCGGAACAAAAATTTCTACCTATGATTACAGTGGAAGAAAATATATTATTGAATATTACTATTTGCTTACAAATAAGAACCAAATCGTAACACAATTTTCTGTTGATGCGATACAGATGAGTGTCCTTAATCCAGATACACCAGAACTAGAACATATGGATATCAAATTATATGCTTCAATATTAAAAAAAAATGGTGAAGGTTTTTTAGCTGGTGTGAGAGCGAAAAATGATAATGATAAAGGTGTTGGTGCTGAATATACAGAATTTGATAGAGAGGGAAATACGGCAATATTTAAAATGATGTACAAAGGTGATTTTGAATTAGAGGTGCATGCAATTCCTAAAGTTCCATTAATCATTCCAATAAAAAAAAATGTACGATACAATAAAGAAAATGAAGTAATATTAGATAACTGTATAGATGATTTAATATCTAATAAGAAAAGTAGACTTGCCCCAAATAAGTTTAATCAAAAGTACTTGGCTTATAAAGTTAGTTAATGGAAATTTGCTCTTTTTTAATTATTTTAATTATTTTTATCTAAAAATTTATTTTATTCGTATCGTAAAGCATCAATAGGATTGAGGTTTGCTGCTTTTCTAGCTGGGTAAAAACCAAATATAATTCCAATTGATGAAGAAAAAACAAAGGAAAGTACTATCGACATATAATCAAGACTCATTTTCCATTTAAAATATTCACTGACGCCAAATATTA
>CAJWSW010000050.1 GCA_913046035.1 uncultured Alphaproteobacteria bacterium
CACAGCGAGTTAAGGACACGCTCAAACACCTTGACGTCCAGTTTGTATACAATTCTTATTATGCAAAGGGTCTCAGTTCGTCACTCAAAGCGGGCGTAGAGAGATTACCCGACGATTGCGACGGTGCGGTCGTCGCGCTTGGCGACATGCCTGGAGTTAAGGCCGCTGATATTGATGGCTTAATCGAAGAATTTGATCCAGTAAGGTGCCAATCGATCGTTGTCCCGACACATAATGGAAAACGCGGGAACCCGGTGGTTTGGGCACGTCGCTATTTTAAAGAAATATCAGCAGTATCGGGGGACGTCGGAGCGCGTCATCTTATCGGATCAAATTCTGACCAGTTACACGAAGTACCTACCGAAAATTCAGGTGTGCTGATTGATTTAGATACGCCCGAGGCCGTCGAAGCACACAAGACAGAAAAATAATTTCCCGCTTTATATTGTCGCCTTGCGCATCTTTAGATTTCTACCCAAACGCTTCACAAATACTCATAAAGTGCTCAACCTGCCCCGGACGCATTTCCAAAATACCGCAGAGGGCGCAACAGCATGTCTTTTGGTTCTCCTGATGTCTAAAAAGTAACTAGTCCCATTTAACTTCGAAGACTTAAGGCGCGGGTTAACGCTGTATCAAAAAAAACTGATTTGCCTTTTATGCAGCGACCGCCTTTTTCCCTGCTTCAGTTTCAAGATAACTTTTCGGAAGCTCACGGAAATCAGTAAGAAGGGAACCAAAGCCTTCAACGATATCATCCATACCATTGGCACGCATTGCGTACCAATAAGTTGCCGTGTTGATCGCAATAACTGGTTTTTTAAGCCACCGTTCTGCCTCTCCAGCAAGGCGTGCCATGGCAAGGTTAGTTCCCACCTGAACTATTGCATCGGGATCGTGCTCATTAAGTTCGACAAGGCCATCTAATAGCTGCGTCTCGGTCACCTGGGCGATGTTTGCCGGGCTATCACATTTCAAGCCTTTAATGGCTATTACTTCAAATCCGCAATCCTCAAAAAACTTCTTTACGTTCTTATCACCAACCGGCCAATAGGGTGTGATTACACAAATCCGTTTTATATCTCCGTAACACCGAAGTGCGGCCTGAGAGGCGTCAGAACCCATCGCAACGCTGCGGCCTGAGAGCTCTTTTACACGCTCCCGCAATCTTATTGACTCTTCTAATCCGTCCCAGAAAGTCTCGGCAGACATGCCCATTACGATATAATCGGGGTTACAAGTCATGACACGTTCGATCGCATTATCAAATTCGCGCCGAATATTATCCATTAGCGCGTTAAATTCCTCGTCTGAGTTCACTGGTTCATCTGGGATCCAAATACGAACCGTGTGATTTGTAACACCGCGCGGTTTCATATCCTCAAATTCCGGCTGAACCGAAGTATTCGTCGAGGGAACTATCACCCCCCAGTTTGCGCGGTAACCAAGTGAATCCGGCATATTTTAGTCCTCTGTCTGCACGATGGTTGCCTGTTGCGGTGCCAACTTATCAAGTTCGTCTAAGACCTCTTTAAGCGACATCACATCTCCATATTTTTGATCAATATCAAAAAGGTTTGCTTCATGTGGACCGGTTGCTCTGTCACCGGAGCATTCTCGGGGTACTATCGGACGAAATCCATTTGACATAGCATCGACTACAGTAGCCCTCACACAACCGGATGTCGTGCAACCCGTTACAATAGCCGTATCAACACCGCGTTTAGCTAGCCAGGCCGTCAGGTCGGTGTTGCTGAAGCCTGAGGGGTAATGTTTTTCTATAACACGCTCCCCGGAGCGTGGTGCCAATTCCTCTACTACCTCAACTTCCTTTGTTCCACGCTTCAATTTAGCAAGACCAGGAGATTTGACATTAAACACACCATCTTCAGAGCCGTCTTCAGCATAAACATGACTGGTAAAAACGATCGGAAGATCCATGTGCCGCGCTACCGCAAGCAGTTCAGAAGTATTTTCTATCGCATCCTGAATGTTACCGCCGCCAAAAGCGTCTGGGTCAGCAAAACCATTGATAAAGTCAATTACTAATAACGCAGGTTTTTTGCCAAAACCAACCCGGTTCCCGAACCCTTGCTTCTCATAAACGGCAATATCTTCAGCATCGTGCGGGTTATCCGCCATGCAAACGTGCCTCCCTGTTCTTAAAAACGATAGTTGAAGCCAATTATAACATCATGTGCTGTATACTCGTCAGCCGAGATCGTGGTGCTGTCGGGGTGCGGGCCGCTCGAGACTTCACCAAGATCAATGAAACGGTATCTAAACTCTATATCCCAGTCTGACGAATATGACCAAATCGTGCCTGCTGCGAGGTTCCAGGCAAAATTATCTTCTCTATCAATTCGGTCCCCGCCGGCGCCGCCATTCAAAGAGGTTCGGTTCATATCTGATACATTTTGAGCCCAGCCAATACCACCGCCACCGAAGAGAGCAAGGGTCTTGCTAAGCTGATGGTCGTAATACGCGTTTAACAGGATAGCGTGTGTCGAAAGCTGATTTTCGTAACCATCAGTGCCGATAATCCGTGTGTCGAAATCAAAACGCACACGATAATGATATTCGAATTCAGTCCGAAGAGATAAGCCCTTCTTTGCCCAATTATAACCAATCGCTATACCAGGCGCGGCAGTTGTATCGTCCGTATTCCTCTCTTGAAGCGTCCCTCTTGTGGTCGATACACCTTCAACCTTGGAAACACTGCCAATCATCAGCAAAGATATATAATCTCCCGAATGGGCCGAATTTGCGCGCAAAGGGGTAGCAAATGCGCTCGCAGAAAAAGCCGTAACAAGGAATATTGCAACTGCAGGGAGCAAACGCCTTATTGGCATGACTTTCCCTCCTTCGGAATTTTCTGGGTTTCTATCCCGACCCTTGAAGGATGTCTAGTTTTTGCATGGTCCTAGGTTCTACCGATAGACCGTTCTAGCGCTGGATATCGAGCACCTAACGTGATGCCACGTATCCCCATGAAAATTAGCAAAGCCCCCCATAGTCCGTGGTTTCCCAGAGACGGTACAAAAGTTAAGCAACATGCAATATAGACCGCAACAGAAACAATCATCGCGTTTCGCATTGTTCGACCCCGAGTAGCACCAAGGAAAACACCGTCAAAAACGAAAGGAAATACCGCAACGAGCGGCATTGCCACCGACCAGGCAATATAATTAACAGCAGCAGTCTGAACCTCTTTTATCCCAGTAAGCATTGAAATAATTGCAGGCCCAGCGACCAAATACAAAAGCGCAAAACCGATGGCCATGATCATTCCCCAGAACATGGATACTAATACTGCATGGCGAAAAGCGATGCGGTCCCGGGCACCCACCGCTTTTCCACCCATCGCTTCGGCTGAATGTGCAAAACCGTCAAGCGCATGTGCCATAAATGTCTGAAAATTTAACAAAACCGCATTGGCGGCTAAAACGATATTTCCAAATACTGCTCCTTGAGCCGTAAAGTAAGCGAACGCGAAAACAACACAAATCGTTCTAATGAAAATATCGAGATTCAGAGCCAAGACCCGACGAACTTTAGCTCCCTCTATAATTTTATTTCCGACAAACGCGCCACCTAATTGACGCAAAATCGGTAAAGCCAGGAAAACTCCGAATATCATGGCGACTGCATCGGCTATCGCCGTAGCGGCTGCTACACCTGCTACCCCCCACCCAAAACCAAGCACAAACAGAAGGTCAAGAACGATATTGACACCATTTAGTATCAACTGGTGCCATAATACGGCTCTTGTATTTTGGGTGCCGATAAACCAGCCAAGTAACGCAAAATTTAAAAGTGTTGCCGGGGCACCCCAGATACGTGTGAAGAAATATTCTCGGGCAAGAGCCTCCACCTCGGGTGTTGCATCCACAATCGAGAACGAGAGCCAAGCAATAGGGCCTTGCAGCAAAATCAAAACAAAAGCTACGGGAATTCCAATAACGGCAGCCCTCGCGAGGCAACCGCGCACCTCGTCCATGTCTGCCAACCCGATTGCCTGAGCCGTCAAGCCGCCGGTACTCATTCGCAAAAAACCGAAGCCCCAGTAAATGAAAGTAAAAACTAACGCACCCACGGCAACACCACCCAAATACTTCGCATCCGGCAAGTGTCCAACAACGGCGGTATCAACGGCTCCGAGCACGGGTACAGAGATGTTTGAAATTATGATCGGCCCGGCGAGCCTCCACATCTGAAAGTGAATTTCGCGTTTCATCCTCTTTCATTGGCGCCTATGCGCTCCACCGTCAAGAAAACGCTTGCTCGGAAGTTGTAAAACATAGAGGGTTGCTCAGTCGGAGACCGGTTTGGGGCTAAGGTTGAGCGAAGGTTTGAGCGCGGGTGCAGATGGCAGGATCAGGTGTTCTTGGACGAGTGATAAGCTCGATTATCAAAAATACCACGACGAAGAATGGGGCATGCCTATAAGCGACGATAACAGGCTTTTCGAAAAAATCTGTCTCGAGGGTTTCCAATCTGGATTGTCGTGGTTAACAATCCTGCGAAAGCGTGAGAACTTTCGCGATGCCTTTGCAAACTTTGACTATGAAAAAATAGCCGAGTTCGGCAGCGACGACGTTGAGCGGTTAGCAAGAAACAAAGGGATTGTGCGCCATCGGGGTAAAATCCAGTCGACGATCAGTAATGCAAGGCGCGCGATTGTTCTAGCGAAAGAATACGGAACGCTTGCCGCTTACTTTTGGCAATACGAGCCTGAGCCGGGATCACGCCCTAAGAGGCTTGATTATTCGACGGTAAGAGCCCTAAGCAACACCGCGGAGTCTTATAATCTCTCAATAGACCTAAAAAAACGCGGATGGTCCTTCATAGGGCCAACTACAGCCTACGCCTTCATGCAAGCAATGGGGCTAGTCAATGACCATATTGAAGGCTGCGAATTTCGTGACCAGGTAGAGGAAAGCCGGCGCAATTTCATACGTCCATCATGACCCTGATTATTTGCCGTCTACGTCTGCTGCTACCCGGATGGTAACGATCTTATCGGGGTTAGACACCGTTCCGTTCTTTGATTGATCCCCTTTTTTAATTTGATCCACGAATTCCATCCCCGACGTCACCTTACCCCACACAGAATATTTGTTATCCAGCCACTCCGAGTCACCAAGCATTATAAAGAACTGACTATCGGCACTAGCCGGGCTGGCCGCCCTCGCCATAGAGACGACCCCGCGCACATGTTTTTCCGATGAAAACTCAGGTGGTAGATTTTGACCCGAACCACCAGTCCCATCGCCCCGGGGATCTCCCGTTTGGACCATAAATCCGTCAATAACACGGTGAAATAATAAGCCATCGTAAAATTTTTGGCGTGCTAGCTCCTTGATACGCGCAACGTGTTTAGGCGCCAGATCAGGACGCATTTCAATGACCACACGGCCGTCTTTGGTTTCAAGGTAAAGAGTGTTTTCAAGATCCGCCGCCATAGCTGTCCCCATGTGTGTTGCCAAAAACAGACACAGTATGCCTGCTATTCTTACCGCCATACGTTGAAACATATTGGTTCTCCGAACTGCATTCGTCTCATCGCTATCCTCTGACATTAAATAATGCACAAGACGCCCCGGGCAAATCGTTTGAGCTCAGCACTTAAATAACAAATTCTGTCATTGCTTCCGGCGCATATAGGTCTTCGGGGGACAGCTTCCGATGTGTAACGCCCTGCTCGTCACAGTATTGCAGAAAAGCCTCGATTGTCGTGCGGTTTGACTCCACACCATATGGCCACATCCCTTTTTCGCCAAAAATTGTTTCGGCGGTGCGCCCCGCATTAACGTAGCCCCAGGGAACTGGGATCTGAGAGGCGGTAACACTTGTAAGCCGGGCAACCGATCGATCACGCGCCTCTTCAAACGCCGTCATAAGATTTCGGGCAATCCAGGGGTATTCTTCATAAACCTCCCGTTTGATCGCAACGGTATGCATAATTGGATATATTCCGGTTTCCTTAAAAAACTTTTCTTCAACATCCCTGTAATCCGGCATAAGGCGAGCGATTTTGCTATTCACGCCTCCAAATTCATGCGGCGGGTGTGCAGAAATCATGCAGTCAATATCTCCGGATAATAACATCTCGACCAAGGATCGATCCGCTACCTGCGAATAGCTTACACCTTCAGGAAGGTTTAATTTTGCCATCTCAACCCGACCAGGAGCATTTACACCCGCCTGCACCCACTCAACTTCATTAAGTTTTGCCCCGCCATAATGGTGCAACCAGCCCCGCGCATAGACCGTTGCGGTCTGGGACCATTCCGGTATCCCGATCCGCTTTCCTATCAGATCCGCCGAGTTTTTTATAGAGCCATCAGAGCGAACATAAAATGCAGAATGTCGAAAAACACGGCTGATAAATACAGGAATTCCTGTTATGGGAGGATTGTCTTGAGACATTATTGAGCAGTACTTGGCAAATGACAGTTCAGACACATCCCATTCAAACGACTTCGCGAAACGGTAGAAAATTTCCTCCACTTCCATCTGCAAGTGCGTAATCTCAATACCCTTGGGCTTAACTAAACCAGACGCGATATCACGAACATGATCATAATCCCATGTAGCCATGGTTAGATGGATATCGTTGTGCATTTTCGGAGACTCCGTTGTTTGACGATGGTTTAACAACCGTGTTCACGGCCAATCATGTTGGCCAGAACAATAAATGCTATTCTACGCTGAAGTATAACCCTCCCATATGCGATGTATACCCAACGGCAACGGGTATTTTCTCTCACTGCGTTATGTAAAGGCCGGCAGCCTTTTTTAGCAGAATACCGGTTATAATCGGGAACTTTAGTGTGTTCAGCTTTACCAACTAAACAATGACGACCTGCCGAATTTATAAATTCTGAGTATTTACATAGCGAATATGTAACCAGACAAAATTTCTGTTCAAGCGCCCTTCACTACGGTCAACAAATATATGAAACTTAGGTAATTCAGACTGGTAGCACCACCAAGTGATAAATCTGTAATCGTAGTTCAAATGGATAAAATACCGGCAGTCGAGAAACACCATGACTTTTGAAACAAACATAAATCCAAACGAAGCAAAGAAATCAATTCTCGAATATTGCCTTAAAAAAGGCGCGCTGATTGCAGGTGTTGCTGATATTGATGTAGTAAATCGTATTGCTCCTGAGGGTCATCGCCCATCTGATTTATGGCCGCGGGCAAAATCGATCATTTCACTTGGTGTGGGCGGACAAACCCAGGGCGCTTGGGCTATTCCTGCCAAGGCGCTCGGATACTTCGGTTCGACTGAAGTCCGCGCATATACAGTTGCGTATGGTGCTGCTTTTTACATAGAAAATAAATTTGGAAAGCGAGCGATTTATTGTCCTCCGGATATGGATACAGAGGCCGGACCCCGTGTTCCATTCCAAAGCCTCAAACTACATGCAGAGATCGCCGGAATTGGGGCCCGTTCTCTTGCCGGTGACATCCTTCTCCACCCAGAGTTTGGCTACATGTATTTTGCTTCCGTATTTACGGAACTAGAACTTCCTCCAGATTCACCCATGCAAGAAAACCCCTGCCCCACGCAATCTTGCGTGGACCTTTTTCGAAAATCCGGTCAAACGCCGTGTATGAAATTCTGCCCGGTGCAATGTTTATCGGGCGATATTGACGAGGACGGAAAACAGCTTGAAATGCGTTACGACATGGCTTCATGCGCCGAAATGACCCAACAATTTGAGGCCGTTCCTGGCGTGCTTTCGGATGCAATCCGCACTGATGACGAGGAAGAACGCGAAGATCTTTTATTCGACGCCGAGAACAAAATTCTTTGGTATAAAATGTCGGTAGGGTCTGGAGGCCTCTTGGGCCAGTGCTTTGAGTGCATGCGTGTCTGTCCCATCGCTAACCAAGCTCCGCAGGCGGATCCGATACGGCGCTACGAAAGTCGCATCGCTGCAGCAGCCCAAAAAGAACAATGACGCGCGGCCTAAAGCGCAGCCAGATTGGCATTTCAGAAGAAATGATCCAGACCTATGGCGAATCTATTTTTGAAATGAGCCATAACATTCAGGTCCGGCGAGGGGACGCTGTGCGCGAGCTAGACTGGGAGCAAATAGAGGCAACGCGTGCAGAACGCGGAATGTCTGATGCTGAGCTCGCCCGCCAATTTGGCCTGACACACGACCAGGTAACCTACATCCGCACCATAATGGAACGCCGGAAATTCAGCAGACATAATTATCACCGGCTCTATGATCTCGGTGGCGGCCGACGCTTTCGAAACGAGCGGTTTATCCCTCATAATGAGCGATTTGAGTATCGCGCCGAAGCAATTGAACTGCGTAAAGCTCTCGATTTCGATCCACGCACTGCATCAAAACATCTACGCCTCAAGAACTGGAATGGCGAAACTGTCCCTCAGTGGCTCGAAAAATGGGCAAAGGAAAAACCAGCCGCGATTGCGGCTATCGATATTGACCGAGAAATCACGTTTAAACAGATTTACGAGGACGCGCTCTGTCTCGCGAACAGTTTTCTTGGCTTAGGTATACGAAAAGGCGACGTAATCGCGATACAATTACCCAACCAGATCGAGTTCATGACCGTTTATTTCGCAGTCAGCATGATGGGGGGAGTGCTCTCGACTATGCACATACCCTACCGTGCAGGCGAGATGGAACCCCTGCTAAAGCACGCAAGTGCCCGTGCAATTATCTGCGTCGACAGTAATAACAATTATGATGCTCCTGCCGAGCTGGTGAAGCTTCGCAAAAAAGTTGATACGCTCGAACACGTTATTGTAGTGGGCAAAAGCCTAACCACAGGTACGCTCTCGCTCACCGCACTGATAGATCGAGGAAAACAAGATCGCATCGATAATCCACCCGTCGCGTCAGATCCTGCAATTCTTTGCTTTACATCTGGGACCTCATCCGCCCCTAAGGCAGTTGTCCATAGTTACCAAACTATGCTCGCAAACAACCGAGTAGCGGCACCGATTTATAACATGTCAGACGATGATATCGTTCTCTGCGGTTCACCATTCACTCACGCATTTGGCATATGTGTGTTGAATTTTACGCTAATGGTGGGCGCTAGAGCTTTATTAATGCCGGCATTCAACCCCGCATCATTGATTAAATGTATAGAGATCAATAAGCCGACTATTATTTTTGTTGCACCAGCACACATTGCTGCCTGTTTAAAATCTGGATCTCTCGAGGCGGGAGATTTTTCGTCGGTACGTTTGGCGACGATATCCGGGTCTGTTTGTCCACCAAAGATAGCTTACGCACTAGAGGACGTGATGCCAAACGGAGCCGTTGGCCAAATGTGGGGTATGACCGAGTGTTTCATGGGTTTGCATACACCATTCAATGAAACGGCGGATGTTCGATGCGAGAGCGTCGGCGGCCCCACACCTACTTTCGAGGTACGCTTGGTTAGTAACGATGGAGCGGTCGTTACCGATGACCAGGAGGGTGCATTAGAGATCAGGGGCTGCTCCGTTATAGCAGGCTATTTTAATAATACCGATGCTAATCGCGTCGCTTTCACAGGCGATGGGTGGTTTCGGACAGGAGATCTCGCGAAGCGTGACTCCCGAGGCCTGTTTCATATAACCGGCCGAGTAAAAGACATTATTAACCGCGGAGGGATAAAAATTAACCCCACCGATGTCGAAGCCATAATAGACACACATCCCGCGATACTTCTGTCAGCTATCGCTCCTATCCCCGACGAAATTCTTGGCGAACGCGCTTGCGTTTACGTCCAGTTGCAACCGGATGCGAGCGTCAGCTTAGAAGAAATTTGTGACTGGCTTGCAAGTAACGATGTTGCGAAAATGAAATGGCCCGAACAGCTTGTTGTTATTGAGCAGATGCCCCTTACACCTACCCGAAAAATTATAAAAGGCGCATTGTCGTTAAATAAAAATGTCATTTAACTTTGAACCTTGGACGCCACCATCCATTACCATTCGAAATAGCGTGGTCCGCTTCCCATTAAGACGAATTTATACAATTGGGCGCAACTACGCCGATCATGCTGCCGAAACCGGACTAGGGCATAAAGGTCGGTCTGTTCCCGGGGTCTCGTTAAAGCCACCAGACTCTCTTATTGGGAACGGTGACACCCTTATTTATCCACCCGCTACACAGCAGCTTGACCCGGAAGTAGAGTTGGTTATCGCAATTGGGAAAAAGGGTGTAAATATTGAGAGGAAAACAGCGCTCAAACACATTTTTGGATATGCGGTGGGCTTTGACATGATCCGCCGCGACATCATGCGAGACTGTATTGCAAACGAACACTCGTGGGACCTATGCAAGAGTTTTGCAGGCGCCTCCCCCGTCGGGGAAATCTCTCCTGCCGCAGATATTGGTCACCCAAAAGATGGCGAAATAAGCCTCAAAGTAAATGGCGAAATACGCCAGTCAGGAGACATCTCTGCGCTGATCTGGGATCCTGCCGAGATTGTATCAAGGCTATCAAATTATAGCGAGCTGAAGCCCGGCGACATTATCTTTACCGGGACACCCAAAGGGCCAGGACCAGTTGAGAAAGGCGACTTGCTGGAAGGTTCAATATCCGGCATCGGCTCACTTCGCATCGACATTGGTTAGCCGAAAATACTTTTCGCAGGTTGAAATCAGGGAAGACCATCTGGGTTGGTTAAGGGCGTATTATTATTCGATCAATTGTTTTTTGCTGAATAAAGAGCCAACAGATAGCCTCTATTATATAAAAAAATTCCCGCATAGAGTTTTCGCGGGTAAACCGATAATAAGAGATCATTGCGGTTGGAACTAGATTCGAGGTGCCGACCATTTACCCTTTGTCGGACAAGCGAGAAGGAACTGAATTAGGCTATGAGCAAGTCTGCACCTTTCGTGGGATATGTAATCGTTATAGTCGGCGCGCTCGCGTTTGCTGGCAACAACGTATTAGCCGTTTTTACTTATGAAGCTGGCACAACTCCACTAACCCTGATCACCGGACGGATGGTGTTTACCTTCGCTGCGTTGTGGTTGATCATGAAAATAGTAGGTTCAAGTATTCCATTGCCTAAGAAAGAACGCAATGCGGCTCTCGGGCTCGGGGTACTTAACGGAATCATGGCTTTCTGCCTTATGTCAGCATTTGATCATGTAGCGGTCGGTCTGGCAGTACTTGTATTCTATCTTTATCCATTATTAACCGGCGTTGGAGCTTGGCTGACACGTCAGGAGGCCCTCAATAAGGGGCTTATCATCTCTTTGATTGGCGGTTTCGTTGGATTGGCATTTGCGATCGAAATTACCGGCAATTCCGCAAATACCACCGGGATAGCCTTTGCTGGCTTCGCTTCAATTTTAATGGCCGCGACGGCACTATTGAGTGCACGCGTGTTGAAAACCAATAACGCACTGTCTGTCACACTGCATATGCACATATCAGCGGCCGCGCTCTTTATAGTGGTATCCCTCGCTTTTTGGGAATTAAATTTGCCACAAACCACACAAGGCTGGGTTGGTTACATCGCGGTACCCGTCTTTTATACAATCGCCATTTCTGCATTTTTTGCCGGGATTTCCCTTATCGGTGCCGTGAGAGCTTCACTAGTGATGAACCTTGAACCCGTTGGAAGTATCGCTTTGGGATTTATTCTTCTTGGTCAGGTGCTTACGCCACGCCAACTACTTGGTGCCGCGATCGTTATCGGCGCAGTCACTGCTACAAAATGGCTGGTTGGAAAGAGGAAATAATTACTCGGCAGCGCCACCGTTTCATCCTGCAAATACAGAAATAGCAGTGCATGTGCACCTTGCCAATCAGGACTTGGACTCCAACACCAACTGCCTCTGGCAAAAAACAGCGAAGTTGCCCACCAAAACGACACGTCGGTTCGGTCAATGAATTCCTCAATACATGGCTACAATATATGACGGAAACGAGCTACTCTGATAAATTTTTTTGATTGTTTTTAAATATTTAATTCGTCCCTGAGCCAAACATTTGCAACCTTCAAAAAAGTTCCAAAAAATATCTTTGGCGCAACACTGAGGAACCAATGAATAAGACCGTTGAACATATCCACTGGCCGGACGCCCCTGATATCTGGATGCCTTATGCGCCGGCAATAAAAGTCACGGGCGGCACGCAAGTCCACCTCGCGGGAGTGACCGCAGCGCCAGTGTACCATCATCACCCTCATAGACCTGAGGAATTTGACTTAATGCCAACAGATATCGGGGGGCAGACAGAAGCGGCGCTTGAGAACCTTAAAAAGGCGTTGAACACTGTCGGTGCGACATTCAGTGACATCGTAACCGCCTCTAGATACGTGACCGACCTTTCTGATCAAGATCTAATGAATGAGGTTTGGGCTGAATATTTCGGGGATGCGAAGCCAGCAACGACAACCGTGCAGGTCGTTCAGCTTGCCACCGACCCACGCTGTATAATCGAGATCAACGCTATCGCAGTAGTTTAATGCTCGACCTAACTTCCCTCTGCTAAAATTCTCAAAGCTCGAGTTTTATCATTTTTGTCGGCAATAGTGATTTGAGCGGAAAAATACTTGTGCGGCTTTAGGCAAAACTTGTTTTTACGAAATTCGCACAAAAGGAATAGAAAGTTCCTATTACATACCAAAAGGCAACGGCGAACGTAGCATTATTACAAAACCTTTTGGGGCGAAAGTCGACAATAAATTATCGCCTTTGTCAGATAATCTGCTCCATTTAATGCCATTAAAATTCATTCAATATCCATGGTATGGTGAAGTGTAGCATTTACTAATTACAAATCGGTTTCGTGTTATCCAGGTATCCAATAATACAGATTACCGAGGAGCTTTTTATGACGGTTCAAAGTTGTCACACCAGCATCGAAGGTCACAATGTTCATTACTGGGAAGGCGGGAGCGGCTTTCCTATCTTAATGCTTCACGGGGTGGGGCCCGGCACGTCGATAATGGGTAACTTTGAGCCCGTGCTCACGCCGCTGACGAATCGCTATCACGTCTTTGCATCCGACCTCATTGGATTTGGCCAATCTGACCGAAAAATGCACCAACCTTACTTCGATGTAGATTTATGGGTTCGGCAGGGGCTTGCACTTTTAGAACTTATGCCGGACGGGCCTTGCGGCGTTGCCGGGCATTCTATGGGAGGAGCGCTTGCGTTAAAAATTGCGGCGGCTAGCGATCGCATAACCCACGTACTTACGAGTAGCACCGTTGGCACCTCATATCCCATCACGTCTGCACTCGATAAGTTCTGGTGCCTGCCCCAAACCCGTGATGAACTTTGCGAGATAATGTCGGATATGGTGGCTGATCCTTCTAAGGTGACCGACCAAATGATCCAGGACCGCTGGGATTTACTTATGCAAGACGGTTACTCTGACTACTTCTACAAAATGTTTCAGCCCCCGCGGCAAACCTATTTGGATGCAGGCCGCGTCACAGACTCCGAGTTTGATATTTTAAACCACCGCGAGGTCAACATCGCAATGATACATGGCGACGCTGACAAGCCCTGCCCGCACGATTTAACAACAGCCAGGCTTTCTCTTAGCTTGCCGAACGCACGTGTGTTGCTCATAGAAGATTGCGGACACAACCTGCCCCGAGAAAATGCCGATGCCTATCTCTCGACAGCCACCAATCTATTCGGATAAGGAACCTATAATGGACACTAAGCCTAACATTAGAGGTAATATTGTCGAGGGAACCACTATTGCCCCGGGTACCGGCTGGAGCCGCGTCCTTAAAAAAGGCGAAATGTTGCGCATTGTTGACCTAGAAGGAAAACAGGCAGTCGATTTCCTTTGCTGGAATGCAGACGATTATGAGGATCGATACGCAGCGGCCGACACAATGAAAATAAACGAAACTGGCATTTTTTTGGGGAAAGGAACGACCCTTTTCTCAGTCGGATTGACACCTTTATTGACAATTGTGGAAGACTCATGCGGTTTTCATGACACCATCGGTGGCTGTTGTTCCACCGCTCTAAACAAATTTCGATATGACGTAGACCAACAGACAGGTTGCCGCGAAAACTTTCTAGCGGAAATGGCAAAGTACGGTATGGGGAAACGCGACATGGCAGCTAACGTAAATTTCTTTATGTACGTGCCTGTGGGCAAAGACGGCGAAATGGACATGGGGCCTAGCATCTCAAAGCCTGGTGATTTCGTCGACCTTCAAGCTGAAACGGATGTTCTTACTATCATTTCAAACTGCCCGCAGATCAATAACCCGGTAAACGACTATAATCCAACCCCGGTAGAGGTGACAGTCTGGCAACCAAACTAACGAGAAAGAAAGAGGTTATGCCGAAGCTTTTAACTACAAAGCAGGTCGATCAATTCTGGGATGAGGGTTATATCTCTCCCTTTGACTGTCTGAGCTCAAAAGAAGCTTTAGAGTGCCGACGTAAGATCGAAACTTATGAGGCTTCTATTGATGGCAATATCTCCAATTACGTTCGTATAAAGTGTCATTTGGCGTTTAAATGGCTGGAAGATATTGCTCATCATCCAAAAATTTTAGACGCCGTCGAAGATCTGATTGGCCCCGATATTCTGCTCTACCTCTCTACTTTTTGGTTTAAAGATGCCAATGACGGTAAGTTTGTCTCATGGCATCAAGACTCAGCTTATTACGGCCTTGATCCGCACGATGTAGTTACCCTATGGCTCGCCTTTACCGACGCAACACCTGAGAATGGATGCATGAAAGTGCTCCCACGCAGCCATAAATGGCCCGATCAAGAGCACGAGGAAACGTACGATAAGAATAATTTACTTGCGCGTGGCCAGACCATCACCGGGCTTGACGACAGTTCTGCGGAATATATGCCTTTGAAAGCCGGACAATTTTCTATGCATCACGAGCGTCAACTTCACGCTTCGGGCCCCAACTTAACAAATGATCGCCGGATGGGAATATCGTTCACGTTCTTGCCAACCCGGGTTAAATGCCTGCTTGAAAAGCGCACCGCGATCTTGGTTCGCGGAAATGATACTTATCATTATTGGGATTACGATCCAAAGCCACGGTACGACCTGGACCCTGTGTGTATGGACACAATAAAACATTGGATTAGTGCCTATGCCGATCCCCAAATTCCCCAAGAGGCAATCCGGAAATGAGTAAAGCCAAACAGTGGGGCGTAAGCTACCTTATGCTCTGCTGACCGAAGGAAATAAGAAATGTCCCAAGCCACTAACGGTAGTGTCGTTCGCATCAACTACACTGGAAAGCTGACTAATGGTACGGTATTTGATACCTCCAAAGTGGACGGCCGCGAACCACTAAGTTTCCGCCTCGGGCAAAACCAAGTATTACCTAAACTCGAAGCGGAAATTATTGGTATGTCGGTTGGGGAAAAGAAAACGGTTGCGGTCGATGCAAATGACGCATACGGACCACATCAGAAGCAAGCAATCCAGAAAATACCGCGTAGCGAGATACCCGACGGCGTTGATTTGACTGTTGGCAATAATCTGCAGGCGACTGGACATGATGGCGAGATTGTTCCTCTTCGTGTCCTGGCCGCAAATGAGGAAACAGTTACGTTAGATGCAAATCACCCCTTAGCAGGCCACAACCTCACCTTCGAAATCGAACTTATAGAGATCGTGAAGGAAGGGAACTTACCCCGTTAAAAGTCGATAATATAAAAACGGCACCTTAAAGCATAGGCGCATTCGGTTCTTCGTGCCCATCGAGATATACCTAGCATAAGACACAGATAACAAGATCGTTCGAAAACACTCTCATTGAAAAGACCCCAATATCTTGTCACAAATTATTTCGATGCTTTCCCTTACAGGCCGATTAACCTGGATACATTCCAGGATATTTCCCTGCCTTTTTAAAGTTGCAAAGTCATATAAAGGATCATAATGACTTGCCAGTAACTGACCCACAAATCCTTGCCAATCTTCTGTTGTCACCATGTCCTCAAATTTTTGGGCATCGATAACGTTCAGTTTCTGCTGAAGAAATCGCAAAAGGTTAGGTATTGCCTGTTCTTTAAGAAATGCAGGATCGTATTCGTTTAGTATGTATTGAACCCTATGCTCAACCAGGTTCTCTACGACAAAAATCGGTGATTTTTTCATCGATTTCCACAAAGGAACCGGAATAAATAATTCGCCTATTTTACTACTTTCCGCTTCAACGAAAATTCGTTTTTTTTTGCTGAACTTTTTTAGTTCTTCATGGATCCTGGTCTCGAAAAATTTCTGCGATGGTTGGCGTTTGCTTTTATGTGCACCGAGTATACTCCCACGATGAACGGCCAACTTTTCCAGGTCTAACACAAAACACCCAAGTTCTTGCAAGCGACCTAATACCGCCGTTTTGCCAGTGCCAGTTTTCCCGGCAATCAAAACAAATTCTAGCCTACCGCAAAGCTCTTCTATTCCCGCGCTTACTTGTCGGCGATAAGTTTTATACCCACCTTCAACAATACTCGTTTGCCAACCGATCATTGAGCATACTTGAGCAAAAGATCGCGAGCGCTTTCCTCCTCGAGCACAATAGAAGACTAACTTTGTGTTATGGGGTTTTTCGCGTAGAAACTCTTCAAGATGCACAGCGATATTTTTCGAAACCATCGCTGCTCCTAACTTAGAGGCATCAAAGGGCGATTTTTCTTTATACAGGGTCCCTACAGTTTTGAACTGATCATCTGTTAAGACTGGTAGATTGACCGCGCCGGGAAAATGATCTTCGGCAAATTCAGACGGCGTTCTGACGTCGATAATAACTTCATCGCCAAAACTAAAATCTGCGATATTTTCGATAATTGGTGTCATTTAAGAATTTGTAAAATTTATATTTGACCTAAAGATCGTTGATGAAACCCTAAAAATTTAGCGGTTTGGAAATTTATTTGTCGAAAATTTGAACAAACATTCGACCAACATTCTTTACTTCCTCCTAAAATACAAAATTGAATTATTTCAGACATTCTCTGAAATTAGCTCATTGAATAGGCTTTAAGGTTTATTGACCTTTTCCCAGAATCCCGTCGAGCCGAAATTATAAGGTCATGATTATCAGCTCTTTCTAAAACCGTTATGTAACAATAAATGCCTTAAAAAAAACACATTTTATTCAAGCTACTGCCTTTATTTGAGCCGATAAATCCAAGTGCTGTTAATTAGCTGGTATATAGGAGCATTAAACATGAAACGAAATTTAATCTGTTGTTTTGGGTTAGCTATTCTTATAGGCGGAGGAACAACGCTGGGCACAACCATCGTAATTGCAAGCGAGGAGCCGGATACCTGTTCCTATAACCCAATAAACGGCAACTATATCGAAAACGGAATTGAATACAGTTTTGGAAGCTGGGAGCATGCTCGTCTTTGTGCAATGGACGGCCGATTGCCCGAAATTGTGATGAACCGGTTGGGAGCTTTAGGGGTAAAGAGCATTAGAGAAGAAGCTGAAAGGCTTAAAATTACAAACAAAGAAGTGGCTAATCTAAGAAAGAATAAGGGCATGAAAACGCAAGTTACAAGCGATAGGGGCAGCCTTGTAAAATAAGGTATCTTCAATGGCAGAATAAAATTCACCAGGCATTTAAAAACGGGGGTGAATTTAATTTTCCAGAAACTCCGATAAGAATAACTCTTCAGCCGTTAAGGGGCGCGCTAAAAGCCCGTCATTTTGCGACCAACGGATCATGGCTTCGATCACCCTTCGGTTGGCGGAAAAACCATATGGCCAAATATCCCCATTCATTATTTTAGCGGTTTCGGCGTATTCAGCGACCACCCACGGCAGAGTTACCTTACTAGCTTGTGGTACTTGCAATTCGGCCAGCGCCATCTCCTTGGCTTCACAAAACGCATTATAAACCGATCGGGCAATCCAGGGATTTTCTGCGAGAAGCGACTTTCGTATCGCTACCGTATGCATGATTGGAAAGATCCCCGTCCGCAAAAAGTAATCCTGTTCAGCGGTGCGCCAATCAGAGAACAACCTCTTCACTGGAGCGCCCGTCGCCATGCACGACGGTTCATAGAGTCCGACGATACCATCAATTTGACCATCAGCGAGCAAAGAATTGAGCGAACACCCGTTTGGTACAGGACTAATGTTGACCCCTTTTAGTTTGTTGTTGGTACCGCCCTGCGGGATATGATCGAAGGCATCTTCGACTGCACCCACCACCCAATTTATATCACTCGCCAAAATTTGATGCTCATCGTTGAGCATGCCACGGGCCACAAGGGCGGCAGTCATCTCAAAATCGAATAAGCCGATCGTTTTTCCTTTGAGATCCTCTGGCGTTTCGATGCCTCGATCATCTCGGACGAATAAAGCGCCATGGCGAAAGGCCCGAGAGGGAAACACCGGAATTATGGCGTAGGCAACATTATTTTCGGAATACCGCGCCATAAAACGGCTAAATGACAACTCTGTAATGTCAAACTCAGAATGGTAAAAGGCGCGATGAAAAGCATCTTCCGGGCGAAGTATTGTAAAGTTCGGATCACAACCTTCAAGTTGTACCCGCCCATCTGCCATGGGCATAGTGCGGTCATAATCCCAAAAACATACAGATACCGGTAGTTTGGCCATCACCTATTTTAATCCCAGA
>CAJWSW010000051.1 GCA_913046035.1 uncultured Alphaproteobacteria bacterium
GCTGCGAAAGTCGCGACAGTATACATTCCAATTGTTTACGGAGATATTGTTGACGCCTTTGAGACTGGGGAAAATGAAGTCGTCATTTTGCCCGTCGCGCTAATAATAGCATTCGGGGGTTTGCGAGTGCTCTCTATAGCATTTGCAGAGTTGCGGGATGCCGTTTTTACAAAAGTCGCGCAACGTGCAATAAGAGATGTTGCGTTGCAGACGTTCCAGCACCTCCACAGCTTAGCATTAAGATATCACCTCGAGCGGCAAACTGGAGGCCTTTCTCACGCAATTGAGCGCGGCACGAAGGGCATCGACTTCCTCCTGCGGTTTATGCTTTTTAACATCCTGCCAACACTCCTCGAGATCGCACTAGTCTGCGGCATTTTGTGGGGATTATTCAGCTTTTGGTATGCATTTGTAACTTTCATCTCCATCGTTGTGTACATTGCCTACACGATGATTGTCACCGAATGGCGACTTAAATGGCGTCGAGAGATGAATGAGACCGATCAACGTGCAAATACGAGGGCGATTGACAGCCTCCTGAATTATGAAACTGTCAAGTATTTCGGTAATGAAGAATTTGAAGCGGATCGATATAATTCCGCACTTAAACGTTACGAAAGAGCATCGATTGTTAGCAATGTTAGCCTTTCACTTCTGAATATCGGTCAGGCGCTTATCATCGGCGTTGGTCTTACGATCATAGTTCTTATGGCTGGTCGCGACGTTGTTGCTGGAACAATGACCATTGGCGAATTCGTGATGGTAAACACCTATTTGATCCAGTTGTACATTCCCTTGAACTTCCTCGGTTACGTATATCGTGAGATCAAACAATCTTTGATTGATATGGAAGCATTATTCTATCTTCTGACAACTAACGCAGAAATTTGTGATCGCGATGATGCTGCGCCGTTGCCGTCTGGCGATGGTGCGGTGGAGTTCGATAAGGTCTCATTCGGCTATGACCCGCGACGACAGGTTCTAGATAATGTGAGCTTTCGGGTCGAACCCGGGCAGAAGGTCGCAATCGTTGGGCCCAGCGGTGCCGGAAAATCAACAGTCGGTCGGTTGCTGTTTCGGTTTTATGACGCAGACGAGGGTGCTGTTAAAATTGATGGGGCAGATGTTCGCACTATTCAACAGACCAGGCTTAGAGACGCTATTGGTATTGTGCCTCAAGATGCGGTGCTTTTTAATGACACAATCTACTATAACATTGCATATGGACGACCCAGCGCGAGCCCGTCTGAAGTTGAAGAGGCAGCGAAACTTGCTGCCATCCATGATTTCATTATGGCGTCGCCAGACGGATATCAGACCTTAGTCGGAGAGCGCGGCTTAAAGTTATCCGGCGGTGAAAAACAACGTGTAGCCATTGCTAGGACTATTCTAAAAAGGCCTCGTATTCTCCTATTTGATGAAGCAACCTCGGCTCTCGACACCCGAACTGAGCGAGAGATCCAGTCGGCACTAGAGATTGTATCCCGTGACCGCACAACGCTTGTCATTGCGCATAGACTGTCGACGGTGATCGACGCCAACGAGATTATTGTTCTGAATGAGGGAAGTATCGCGGAACGCGGTGGTCACAATGAACTTATTGTTCAAAACGGTCTTTACGCCGAAATGTGGCGTCAACAGCAAGAGGCAGCCAAGAGAGCCGAAGTGTCTGAGTACGTCGCTGCCCCGGTAATCGGGGAGAGTTAAATCGCCAGTGCCACCTCCGTGCCCTGGCGAATGGCGCGTAACGCATCAAGATCAGCAGATTTTTCTGCTCCCCCAATAACCGTGGCTGTTACCCCCTCGCCTGAAAGTTCCTTGTAAAGGCTGTTTTCAGGCTCCTGCCCGGCGCATATGATTATTGTGTCAGCAGGTATAACCTTTTGTTCTCCGCCAACAATTATGTGCAGCCCGTCATCATCTATGCGTTCGTAGGTCGCCCCTGTGATGTTGCGTACACCCCGCGACTTTAGCTCGCTACGGACAACCCAGCCGGTTGTTAGCCCGAGAGATTTTCCTGGCCGCGCATCTGTTCTTTGAAGCATCGTGACATCACGAGCCGGCGCCTCACGCGTTGGTGTCGACATACCCCCGGCTGACGTGTGCGTTTTGTCGATACCCCAATGCGCCAGAAAGTCGTCGATAGGAACGGGTAAATGCCGATGTGGGCTGGTTACAAATTCTGCAACATCAAAACCAATGCCGCCGGACCCAATGATCGCTACCTTCTGGCCGACTGGTTTTCGCCCGAGAAGTGCATCAACGTAATTGATTACATTTTCTCGATCCGCTCCCGGAATATCTGGGTTACGCGGTAAAACACCGGTCGCTATAACGACATGCTCATAATCCGCTGCCTTCAACTCGGCGGCGGCTGGCCGGGTCATCATTTGGATATTAACACCTTCTTCCGTGAGGCGTGTTTTGAAATAGCGTATAGTTTCGTCAAAATCCTCTTTGCCTGGAATTCGCTTTGCCAAGTTAAACTGCCCACCAAGTTCTGCGCTTCCCTCATAAAGCGTTACCGTGTGACCGCTCTCGGCGGCGGTAAGCGCTGCGGACATTCCTGCAGGTCCTGCACCCACAACCGCGATGTTTTTAGGTAACTTCGACTTCTGCCGAGAGATATCGAGCTCCCGGCCGGCAAACGGATTTACAAGGCACGTCGAAGCCCGATCAGAGAAAATATAGTCAAGACAGGCCTGGTTGCAGCCGATGCAGGTGTTGATGGCATCTCCCCTTCCCGTCTCTGCCTTGCGGGCAAAGGCCGGGTCAGCAAGCATTTGGCGTCCAAGTGCGACTATATCCGCGTCGCCATTATTTAATAATGCTTCACCTGTCTCGGGTGTGTTAATTCGGTTCGTCGCTGCGACAGGTATACTTACAGATTCTTTTATGCGCCGGGCCGCATGCCGCCAGCCTCCTCGGGGAACCATATGAGCAATGGTTGGTATGCGAGACTCGTGCCAGCCTATACCAGTAGTCAGAATGTCAGCGCCGGCTTTTTCAATCTCCTGCGCAAGGACTGCCGTTTCATCTCCGGTAAGACCGCCCTCAAATAGATCGAGTGCGGAAATTCTGTAAAGCATTATAAAATTAGGGCCAACGCGTTCACGCACGCGACGGACAATTTCAACAGGGAAACGTATTCTATTTTTAAAATTGCCGCCCCATTTATCAGAGCGGTCATTTGTACTCTCCGCGCAGAATGTGCTGATTAAGTAACCTTCTGAGCCCATTATCTCGACGCCGTCATAGCCAGCTTGTTTTGCCAATGCCGCGCAATTTACGTAGTCGACGATCGTTTTTTCTACCTCATCGGTAGTCAACGCGCGGACTTTACGTGGGTTGATAGGCGAAGGAATGCTAGATGCACCTACCGGGTCGTCTACTTTTGCATAGCGGCCTGCATGGAGAATCTGTAGGGCGATTTTTCCGCCTGCCTCGTGAACGGCCGCAGGAATTTTACTTTCTTCCGTGACCTGGTCATCAGAGTTTAGGTAGTCGGCCCCCGCTTCAATAACGCCCTGCGGGTTTGGGCCGTAGCCTCCAGTAACAATCAGCGCCGTTCCACCCCTCGCCCTCTCGGCATAAAACTCAGCTGCTCGTTCAACTCGGTTTCCAAGTAATTCAAATCTGACGTGCATCGAAGCCATGAAAATTCGATTTTTAAGGGTCGTAAAGCCTAGGTCCAGAGGTTCGAATAAGTGGGGGTAAGATGGATTAGTCATAGGCCTTCCATGGAGCATACTTCATACAGAATGGTAATATCATGCGCGCTGCGTTTTCGAAACAACCGTTCGGAAAATTGTGTGTAATAAACTTAAATGCATTGCTGACGGCGGGTAGATTTATCATGCAGGAAACACCGATGGAGCCTGTCGTTTTGTTATTTATTATTATCAAAAAACAGTAAATATTACGCACAGACTATTGCCAAAAAAAGGGCAGGGTTGGCTTTTCAAATAACTACGATATTGTGTCTTGCTAATCCGAAAATTTGTTTATGTCGGAGACCTCCGGAGGAGTGGCAGAGTGGTTGAATGCACTGGTCTTGAAAACCAGCAGGCGTGCAAGCGTCTCGGGAGTTCGAATCTCCCCTCCTCCGCCATTACAAGCGTAATGCCATTACTAGAGGTGTGGTTGGTCAATAAGTCTATGTATTAGGATGGCTAATTAGGTTCGCATCGCTACAACGTATGGTGATGTGGATTAATCCCCGATATGATGTTGATTCAAACATCAAAGCGCGCCGCTGAGACACAGATTTAGTGTCATTGAGGCTTCCAGGAGTGCACAAGGTGGTAAAAGAAAGTAAAAAAACAGTCTATGTTTCCCATCCAGCGAGCGGGCTGGCGCGGTCTAATTTTCCACTGGAAACTCATGTATCTGATGACAAGATTATTCGATCTCTGCCGTTTCATATTCCCGAGGACGTCCGGCTCTATGAAATAAAGACGACATCAAGGGGCACCTACACGCGGCCGCGGAAGGAAGTCCAGATGCCCTTAGCGATGGCACACAAGCAGCGGGTTCACTCGAAAAATCGGGTGCGATACCCAATGCTCCGGGAGGACTGGAGCCCGGAGCAACCCAATACATCGATGCGGGGTATTAGCGGCTATAAGCGGATCAGCTGGGACGAGGCGACCGACATTATCGCCGGTGAACTTAAACGTATTCACGAGACTTATGGCTCGATGGAGCCAGTTTTTGTTCAAGCTGACGGACACGGACATTCTGGGTACATGCAATCCCTTCATTTTTGGGGTCATTACCTTTTTGACATGATTAAGAGGCATCTCGGCTGGGGCTCTTGGACGCAGCAAGTTCGTAACCCCGATAGTTGGGAGGGATATTACTGGGGAGCCAAACATGTTTGGGGTTTCAATGGTAGTTTGGGCGAACCGTATCAGGACGCGGTTTGGGATGACGTTTTGGAACACGCCGAGGTGGTTATCTTCTCTGGCTGTGATCCAGAAGCCACCGGGCTTGGCATGTCTGGTGGGATCGCGTTGGAGATGCCTAAGTGGCTAAAAAAAGCCGGTATCAAGATCATTTCAATAGCTCCCGATCTCAATTACGCCTCTGCCGTTCATGCTGATACGTGGATCCCAATTAAACCCAATACAGATGCGGCACTGTACCTAGCGGTCGCGCACACTTGGATAGTCGAGGGAACTTACGACAAAAAATATATCGAGAGCCATACAATAGGTTTTGATGCGTTCCGTGCCCACGTTATGGGAGAAGACGACGGCATCCAGAAAACCCCTTTATGGGGAGAAGAAATAACAGGTGTACCGGCGCATACGATCAAAGCACTTGCGCGGGAATGGGCGGGCAAGAAAACTACCCTGTCTGTTTACTTTGGTGGGCCCAAAGTCCGTGGTACTTTATCTCATCTCTCGGCGCGTATGGAAGCTTATGTACTCGCAATGCAGGGAGTTGGTTCTCCGGGACGGCAATTTCTTCGGATTGGCGCCCCGTCTTTCTACAAAAAGGATCTCGCGCAAGTACCGCGTTATCCCGAGGTAGATTTTAAAGGCCTCGCGCTCAACCCTATGATCGAATATGCGATTGGGCATGCGCCTGTTTCCCCATCTTTTGTGCCCCGGACGCTGGCAGCAGAGGCAATTTTACAGAAAAAAATAGAATGGAAGAGCACGACCTCAGCCCTCGCAAAGACTGAGGATCAGTTCAAAACCTATCAGTTTCCGCCGTCGCCTGACCATCCGGGGATCCGCATGGTGTGGAACGAAAATGGCAGTCAGCCAGGTAGCTGGGGTAATGGTTGGAAATGGTTGAATGCACTGCGTAACCCTCGAATTGAGTGTGTGGTCGGCGTTCACCCGTGGCTGGAAAATGACCTTGGATTTTCTGATCTTATTTTGCCGGCGCAGACCACATATGAGCACAATGATTTGGTGATTGTGCAACGCAGTGACATTTTGGGAATGTTTTATCAGGACCAAGCTATCGAGCCCGTTGGAGACTCACTAAGCGATTTCGAAATTCACCGGCAGATCGGCCTAAAGCTTGGTCTCGAAGAGGCCTTCCCCCCTGCAGAGGAATGGCTTCAGAAGGCGTACGAAGAAACGATTGCGCAAACCAAACACGGCATAGGTTGGGATGAATTTAAAGAGCGAAAGTACTTCATTTACGACAGCCCGACATGGGATGAGTGGGTAGAGATAAAAAAGGATCTCGGTTTTTCAGAGCGCGGTGGCGGGATGTCACAATTTTGGGAGACCGGCACCGGCTTAGAGACGCCTTCCGGGAAAATCGAGTTTGTATCATCTATGATTCAGAAAAAAGATCCGAACAATAAAGAGCGACCGCCAGTTGCTAAGTGGGTGTCGCATTCGGAGTCGCCAGATCAACCCAAGTCGCGAGATTTTCCCTTGATAGTTATGTCTAATCACGCGCGATACCGCTTTCACGTTCAGGGTGATGATATTCCTTGGATACAGGAACTTCAAAAAGTCAAAGGCGCCGATGGCTACATGTATGAAGCCTGTTGGATCCATCCCGTGGATGCCGCAACTCGGGACGTAAAAAACGGCGACATCTTAAAAGTATATAATGAACGGGGCACAGTCCTAGTAGGCGCGTTTGTCACAGAGCGCATCGTCCCGGGTGCGGTCTCTATCGACCATGGTGCCAAAATGGATATCATTTCCTTGAGGAATGAGGAGGTTGATCGCGGCGGGTGTATCAATTTGATCTCGCCAACCCCACAAGAAAAATATGGCGACGGCGAAATTAAAATCCCAGAAATGAACGTTACCGGTTTCCTCGTCGAGGTTGAGAAGATCGACCCGACGGAAATAAATGATGGCACACTTGGGTCATTGGCCGCGCAGTAACTTAGGGGCGCATTATCATGTTTGCTAAGGAATTTGTTGTTAATGTTGATAACTGCACCGGCTGTAATATGTGCACCATTTCCTGCAAGGATGAACATGTAGACAGTAGTTATGAACCTTGGTCTGCGCCCCAGCCGGAGATTGGACAGTTTTGGGTCGATATAAAACAACAGGAAAGAGGTAAACAGCCGCGCATGCGGATGTCCTATATGCCGACCTTTTGTCAGCACTGTGCAGAGGCTCCTTGCATCGATAATTGTGCGGACGATGCGATCAAAACTAGAGATGATGGCATTGTTTGGATCGATCCAGTCGCATGCACGGGTTGTGGTAAGTGTGGACCCGCTTGTCCGTACGATGTGATTTTCTTTAATGAAGAGGCACAAATTGCCCAGAAATGCAACGGCTGCGCTCACCGGGTTGACGAAGGGTTGTTGCCGCGTTGCGTTGAAGCCTGTCCTCATGAGGCTATTCTTTTTGGAGACAAAGGCACTTTCGAACAGGAAAATAACTCGGTTTTGAAGCCAGAAACCGGTGCAGATCCTCGGGTAATCTGGCGGGGGCTGCCGAAGCCGTGGATTGCGGGATGTGTAGTGGACGCGGAGAGAGATGAGGTATTGTCGGGTGCGACAGTGAAAGTCACCGAGGTTGAGAGTGATAAACAGTTGGAGCTGAAGACAGATGAGTTCGGTGATTTCTACGCCAAGGAACTAGAGGTAGGGCATACATATAAAGTAGAAATTTTACACGATGGATACGAGCCGACTATTCGGAAAGTTGCGCTTGAAACCGATCACGATCTTGGGACGGTTATTTTAGCGGGTTTTTAAGCGAAATCACAAATTTAAATGAGAGCCGCAGCGGTTGCCTCTGCATCTGGTACTACATCGTAGGCGTAAAGTTGTTTCCGAAAATCCGCATGTGCAGCAAGTTCGGTATCTCGTTTATTTAGGTCGGCATACTCAGACATTGAATCTACACGCAGGCCATTCTGGCGCGCGCCAAGAACGATTTCTGCAACCCGCTCTCTTCGTAAGTTGTCATAAGCCGCAAGAGCAGCTGGGACGGCTGAGTTTTCTATGCTGGACAAAATAATCGCCAGTGCCATACCGTCTTCCATCGTCTGGTTAGCGCCCTGCCCCAGATGTGGAAGCATTGGGTGAGCAGCATCCCCCAGCAATGTTAGGCGTCCCTTCGTCCAGGTTGGCAATGGCTCCCTGTCATAAAGGGCCCAGCGAAATGTCTGATCGACCTGCTCCAAGACTTCCCGAATTTTTGGGTCCCAGCCTTCGAATTCGGCGCGGAGCTGATCGGGATCGCCTTTTGCGGACCACGACTCTCTCATTTCCTTATCTGCAGGCACAAACCCAACATAATTAATCATTTTTCCATTACGCACTGGGAAGACCAAAAAGTGTTTAGACGCCCCAGCCCACATTAGCCATCGGTCCATCGGCCATTCTGGAAGCTTTTCACGGTGAACTAAACCGCGATAGCTTATGGTGCCATGGAATACGGGCGTCGATGGCGGATAGACAAATGGCCGGAGTTCTGAGTGAATGCCGTCGGCGGCGACGATAACGCTGGCCTCAACTTTTTCGCCATTTTCAAATATAACGGTTGCCGATTTCTCATTCTGGAAGAAGTCGATCCCTCTATAGCCACAATGGATGACGTCTTCAGGTAACTGTTCCACTAGCAGCTCAATCATATCGGCCCGGTGCATGCCGTATGTGGCATTCCAACCGTTGGCGTCTTCTACCTGCACTTTGGCAATGTGCGAACCATCGTGGCGAAGATACTGCGATCCCTCACCCACCAGCGAGCCCCATCGTTCAATTGCAGGCCCGAGCCCTAAGCGTTTAAGTTGTCGTGCACTGTTTGGTGTCAGGAAGAAACCAGCACCAATTTCTCCGAGCTCAGGTGCCTGTTCGTAAACCGCAACTTCAAGACCTTGCGAAATCAGAGCGTTAGCGGCGAATAGACCACCAATCCCTCCCCCAAGAATAGCGATATTTGGACGTTCAGATGCCATCTTTTTTGTTTTAACTCATCGGATTGGGGACCGATAGGTCATAAATTTTGTTCTGTTCCAAACCTCATTATCCAGATCAAGGCATTTTCGCGGTCCCTACCCTCCAACAAACATAGCATGGAGAAAAATAGCACCTAAAAAATTCGATTTATTTACTCCAAATCTTTTAATACACTTTACGAGCAGGATGTGTATGTTCTGCCCACGTCGCGACGTCGTTGATGCTAGGTCATGGAATTCGCTCCCGCGGTCCTCCTAATTATCTATCCCGGCAATGTGAACGTTACCACGGAGCATACTGCATAGGGCAGTGCTCTACTTACTTGTCGAGAAAGGACAAAAAATGGCTAAAGGTACGGTAAAGTGGTTCAACCCCACAAAAGGTTATGGTTTCATTGAGCCTGATGATGGTTCGAAAGATGCATTCGTCCATATCAGTGCGGTGGAGGCTTCAGGGCTGTCCGGGCTTAATGAGGGTCAAAAGGTTTCGTTCGAGCTGGTGTCGGGTCGAGACGGAAAAATGGCTGCGGAGAACTTAGTAGCAGAAGACTAGAGAAAATATAGGGCGGCCCCGTGGCCGCCCTATCTCTCTGATCACTTAATGGTGGGCATTTTGCTCCGCGAACCATATTATCGTTTCGAGCGGTAGGAACGAGAACGAAAAAAGCCGCCTGCTCAGCTGCGAAGGCGGACAGGAAGCGCCTTAAGCATTTGAGGCCTCCACAGGGCTGCTTAGCTAAGATGCGATTGAATGGGCGGAAAAGTTGGTAAACTTTGTGCCATTAGGCCGTTAGTTGCAAAAGAAATGATAAAAAGTTTTGGATGTTTACAAAGTTAACCATCCGTACACCCTAAGCCGCATTAGGTGTGATACAGGTTAAAAGGTTTTTCGTCGGGGGAGCCGATGCCCTGCACCTCCGGGTAAGGCCATATGTTCCCAATCATATAATTCTGCCTGTAGACACCTACGAGGAGACGAGGAAATAAGGTTTGGCATGCGCTTTGTAAGCTGGCCTCACTGAGTTACACCTAAACTGGAGATTAGAAATCGCGCCATGAGCAGCAATCCACGCGTCCATTATCAAATGACAAGTGAGCGTTCTAATTTGCGCGGTATTGATGGCAAGCCATTGATCGTTCACTTGGTAGTAAACGTTGAGCACTGGCTATTTGACGAGAGCATGCCGCGAAAATACCTGACGGCACCACATGGCCTGGAACAGGTGCCGGACATTCCAAATTTCAGTTGGGCAGAATATGGCATGCGTGCAGGCATGCCACGGTTACTAGAATGTTTTAAACGAAGAGGCCTCCCGGCCAGTGTAAGCCTTAACGCCGGAGTGATTGACGCTTACCCATCCTGCGCGGCGGCGATGCGTGATGCGGGATGGGAATTCATCGGTCACGGCGTTCATCAAAAATCAATCCAAGGTGAGGCAGACGAGCGCGATATAATTTTACTGGCGATGCAAATGATTGAGGAGTTTACTGGTGTGCGCCCGTCCGGATGGCTCGGGCCTGGGCTCAAGGAGACATTCGATACGCCAGATATCCTGAAAGAGTTAGGTGTTGATTACGTATTCGATTGGGTACTTGATGATTTGCCATGTTGGTTAAACACGAAACACGGCCCGCTTCTGTCGATCCCTTATACTCTCGAGCTCAACGACAGTCCGCTTTATGCCGGGCAACACATGAGTTCGTCAGAGATTTATGACCGTTTGGTCGACACTCTTTCCGTGTTTGAAACGGAATTGAAAAGGCAGCCCCGTGTTCTGACTCTTGCATTGCATCCGCATCTGATTGGTGTGCCGCACCGCTTTGCGTATCTAGAAAGGATGCTGGATTTGCTCCAAGGACGCGATGATACAACTTTCGTTGTCGGCGGTCAGATAGCTGATTGGTACGTCAGTGCCTGCCCTCCCGCCGAATAAAGTGCAAGAAAAGCGCAGTTAATAGTGTATTGAGAGTGAACCAGCCTGCCTGTTTTAGTTCATTGAATAAATAATTAGCGAAGATTTCAAAGGTTGGTTAATTGGTAATTATTTTTCGCGCACTAAATAGATACCAAAAAGTTTTCAGGCCTCTTTTGATCGTTTATCCTCCAGTCGTCTTTAAAACATAGGGAAAGTTGCTTGGCTCGTCTCTCTTCTACCTTAAACCAGGACATCAAGGTTATCAGCCTTGTGTGCTTTCCACACTTGATGAGCCATGCCTACTACGCTGCTATTCCTCCAATGTTTGCGATATTGATCACGGCGTTCGGGATTACCGGCGAGTTCCCATTTACGAAGATTGGCGTGGTTATGACAGTCTTCGGAATCGTGACTTTTGTTGTTCAAACACCCGTGGGTTTTATAGTAGATCGGCTGGGTGCACGGGCAGTACTCATCGGTGGCATCGCAATTGAGGCAGTTGCAATTGGTTTATTCGGTGTTGCAACCGCCTATTGGCAGCTTTTGGTTCTTGCTGCGATTGCCGGTGTTGGTCACACCGTATTTCACCCTGCAGACTATGCAATTTTATCATCCCGCGTAAGTGAAGAACGGATGGGCCGCGCATTTTCAATACATTCAGCTACTGGATACATGGGTTTTGTTTTTGCGCCGATTTTCATGACAGGTGTGGCAGCGGTTTGGCATTGGAGAGCATCTTTTATTCTTTTAGGGATTATTGGATTGGTTGCTGCGTTATTGCTTTTATTTCAATCGGCTTCACTTAACCCAACAAAAAATATAGACAACAAAAAGAGTGCGGAACCCTCTGAGGACATTTCTCAAATGAGCACGAAGGCGGGCATTCGGCTTCTATTAACGCTGCCGATAATGATGTGTTTTCTGTATTTCGTTCTTCATCAGATGGGAGGAGGCGGTCTCAGAACTTTTCTTGTAGCTGCACTTGGTAAGATGTACGGAACCCCTGAATTAGTCGCAGCCACGGCCCTTGGTGCCTTCACAGCTGGTTCTGTATTTGGCATTCTTTCTGGCGGCTGGGTCGCGGATAGATTTGGCCCCCGTGTGATGACCGCGTTTGCTACATTGGTGCCTGCGGGCATTCTTATTGCTTTAATGGGCTGGTTCGATATTCGGGGCGCACTGCTTATTGGTATTCTGGCTTTATCTGGGTATCTTATCGGTTTGTTGATCCCTTCAAGAGATCTATTGCTACGATCTGTGACGCCGCCGGGCTCAATGGGCAAGGTCATGGGCTTTGCATCTACTGGTTCCAACCTCGGGGGCGCATTGATACCGGTTGTTCTCGGCTTTGCATTAGACACCCTTGGCGGTCATTGGGTGTTTTGGATTTGCGCTCTCTTTGTGGGGGCGGCTTTCTTCACCTTTGTAACTGCCAAGACCCGTTTCAGTAGCTGATCCGTCAATTCCCGACTTGTTGCTTCAGCCTCGTGATTAAACTTATTCGTTTGCTGAGCCAATATCGGAGAGTATCACGGCAATTTTCAGGTTTATAAGTCCTCTATGAGCGCTCGTTTTCTATGTTTTGGCTGAGACAATAAAGTTGAACGAGGTGCGGCTCTTCAGCCGCTTTTTACTTTAAGTGGAAGCTCGGCTACAAGGAGTAATCGTGAAAGACAAACCGAAAAAGAATGATCTAGCCGAAAGCCTGCTAGTTTCCCTAATTGACTTAAATCCGCAAACAGAAGACTTTCTTACTGCGGTTATGGACGGTTTGTCAGCCGCTACCAAGGCCCTGCCCTGCAAATTTTTTTATGATGAAAACGGCTCCAGGCTTTTTGAACGGATATGTTCTTTAAAAGAATATTATCCGACCCGCACAGAAATAAGCATTTTAGAAGAAAGTGTCGCAGAGATCGCAGAGCTCGTAGGGCGTGGCGCTCACCTTATCGAGTTAGGTAGCGGCGCAAGTGTAAAGATACGGACACTTTTGAACGCCTTGCCGGATCTTGCACAATACACCGCGGTCGATATCTCTCGGGATTTTCTTTTGCAAAGCGCTGTGACCCTTGCATCCGACTATCCTGATCTTGATGTAGCTGCGGTTTGCGCTGACTACACTAAGCCGTTCCAGCTCGCGGTACCGCAAAATCGGAAAAGCGTTCGAAACGTTGCATTCTTTCCGGGCTCTACAATTGGGAACTTTACACCAGATGAGGCCGAGAATTTTCTCGCCGGGTTGACTGGGGTACTTGGGAGTGGGAGCGGTTTGCTGATTGGCGTTGATCTCAAAAAGGATGCGGATATCCTTCACGCCGCTTACGATGACGCAGACGGCATTACCGCCGCATTCAACCTAAACCTGCTTTCACGCATCAACCGCGAACTTGGGGCTAATTTTGATCTTAACACGTTTAGGCACCGTGCGGTGTATTCTGAAGATTTAAGTCGTGTGGAAATGCATTTAGTTAGCCAAAAATCACAAATAGTCACCATCGCGAATAAATCATTCAATTTTGCTGCAGGAGAACATATCCATACTGAGAATTCGCACAAATATTCTGTTTCTGATTTTCGCAGATTATGCAGCAAGGCTGGGTATGTGCCGGTTTCGTCATGGACGGATCGAAATGACCAATTTAGCGTCCACTATTTTACGGCTAAATAGTTATCCGTGTATCTGTAGGTGGAACCTGAACATTTAATGACACTAAAAATAGATATCATTGTCGACACGGTTTGTCCTTGGTGTTACGTCGGCAAGAAACGGTTCGAGAGAGCTCTTGCACTACGGCCTGGAATAGATATTGAGGTAGGGTGGCGTGCCTTTCAACTGAACCCGGATATGCCTCTTGAAGGAATGGATAGAGGTGCATATGTGGAGGAAAAATTTGGGGGAATGGAGAGGGCCCAGGCTGTAAACTCGTCCCTGAAATCTGCAGGCGAAGAAGAGGGAATAAAATTTAACTTCAACGCGATACAAAAAACACCTAATTCTGTACTTTCACATCGTCTAATACGCTTTGCGGCTGAATACGGTGTCCAAACCCCGATTGTTAGCGCGGTATTCGATGCTTTTTTTCTAGAAGGTAAGGACATTGGGGTGCCAGAGGTTTTGGCTCGGGTTGCGGGGTCTGCGGGGTTAAATTACGAAGATACACTAAACTTTCTTCAGAGTGACCGTGATACAGATATCATCTTGGCTGAGGACGAGTTGGCACGCCGCCTTGGTGTCAACGGCGTACCCTGCTTTATCATAAACCGTAAATACGCAGTTTCGGGTGCTCAATCCCCGGAGGTCATTGTTCAAGTATTCGATCTCGCAATACAGGACAAATTGGATGCCGTCTCGGAATAGTTTTTATCGGTAAACTTGCCAGCTGCAGTGTCGGCGTTTTTCCGGTAAGTAGTTAACTGTGCAGTGATAACTTCTCCGCATCTTCACATACATAGATTGAGATCGGTTCTTCCCGGCCTCTAATTGCGGCTGTTTTGTGTGTTAAACCGCTCACGTCCAGCCCCGCTTTGCTGGCTACATCTTCCGAAAATACAAGCTGCGCTCCAAATTCCTTTGTCATTGCCTCTAGCCTGCTCGCTGTATTTACACTGTCTCCAATTGCCGTAAGTCCGAAAGCCGTGCCATACCCCATTTCGCCTATAATTGCCGGACCCGAGTGAATGCCAATACCGATGCGTAATGGCTCATTTAGTTCATCACCTAGTTGAGTATTTAAAACCGAGAGCTTTTGCGACATGTGTTTTGCGGCGGTAAGGGCGGCTCTGGCACCCGAGTCACCGTCGGTGTTCGCGCCGAAGAGTGCCATCACACCGTCGCCTATGAATTTGTCTAGATGACCCCCGGCCAACTCTACGGCTTCACCCATATGCGCGAAATATCGGTTGAGTACAAATACAACGTCGTAGGGTAGTTTTTGCTCGGAAAATTGTGTGAAAGAGCGCAGGTCAGCAAAAAGGATAGCAATTTCTTTTTCCTGACCAGACATGTCAGGGTTTCGGCGTTTGGCGTCTCTGGCTGTTGCATTCGGTGGGAGCAATGGGACGACCGATATATCCCCAAATGGTAACGCTTGGCATGCTAAGCGGACTTTAGGGGGCGCGCCGACTCTTTTGAGCACGCGGAGCTCATCGGCGCTGGGTCCAGCGAGGTTATCATGACCCTCTAAAACGCGCACCCGACATGTGGAGCACCGCCCTCGACCACCGCACACTGAGGCATGTGGGATCCCATTTAGTCGGCTGGCTTCCAAAATGCTTGTTCCTCTCGCATTTCGAACGGTTCGTTCGTTAGGGTATCGCAGTAAATAGGTGCCTCTTCGTCGTTCGAGACTGCTCCGAACTCCTCTACCGGCGAGTGCTGAGGCGATAAGGCTGCCAATGATGATTTGAAACAAAAGCGCTAAATCGTATATTTGGCGGACACCATTGGCGTCTGGTGGTTGAGCTTCTGCCAACATAGCGCGACGCCATTCTGGATCCTCATATAATGCGAGAGCCTCTTTTCCACCCGCATAAAATCCGATCCACGACGCGACCGGGATTACAATAGCGAGGCCAAAAAGAAGTTGTTTAATGTCAGGAAAATAGGGTTTCAATCGCAGCCAAAAATAAACTCCGATACAACCATGCACCCAAGCCGCCGTCATTCCTCCAGTTTGGAGGATAACGCCGTAGTCGGCGAATTTCCATTGAGCTAGAAGGACGAAGGCGTACGTATCATTCGTCCCAAAAATTCTGTGTGCCCCCGCTGTTCCAGCGAAGTGAAGCGCCAAAAAAATAGGGATAGAGAAGCCAAGAACCAGCTGAAACGCCTCCCCAACTGACATTTTTAATGATCTACGCGCATAAAGAGCCCAACCAGCGAGAAGCAGGTGGATTAACAGTGATCCGGCCAATGCAGTTGTCCCAATCGGGTTGCGCCAGGCAGCGGTGAACCACTCCCTCCCCGCCTCCATTGCGGCAAGCGAATGGACCCCCAAAGCGTGGTTTATCAAATGTCCAAGAACGAAGACAAATAGAACGACACCTGTGATTAGGCGGGCCTTGACAATCATTGCGTACTTTAGACGCTAGGCATCAACGTAAAGCTTCCGTTTTTTAGGTCTATGATTTCTTGGCCTTATCAATGGATGTTTTTAACGAAGAGTATTCCTCGCAACTGGTACCGCAAATATCTTCTAAAATATTCAATTGTTTGATGGCCGCGTCGAGATTGCCCAATTCAACATAAGCTTGACCGAGATATTCGTTTGCCCCGCGATGCTTTGGGGCAAGTGAAATAGCCTTTTTATAATAACTTACAGCACGAGCGTAATCACCGGATTTCCGATGGCTATAGCCTAAATAATTAAGAGCGTCTGGATGCCGGGGTTTTTTGCCAATGACTTCGTTCAATAGGCTTATCGCTTTCTTATAATTCTCCGCGTTCACGGCTTTTACAGCATTTTGGTAGGTGTCTTTAATATTCGAGGCGGACGAACTGTTGTCGTCGCTTCCCGAACCAGCGGCATTGACCCACATTGGAGCGCTTAAAAGCATAATAAATGCCGCAAATATGGCGAGTGTTCTGTTCATAAGGTTAGGTCCTCTATTTGGAGTGTGACTTATTTGGTATACGAAATTGTGTTATTCGACACGCTGAATGGAATTGCATCGAGCTTCAAGAGTTTTTTCACCTTTTGACGTGAAGATAGCTTGTCGAAAGCTCGTGAAAAGCCCATGTTCTGGAGATGAAAAAATCCCTCAATAAAAAAACTCGTCGAGAAAAAGCTAAGACCAGGCTTTCAAAGAGGCGGAGGGGAAGTTTTAGGAGCCATATCAGAAGTTACTTTCTGGCAGGTGTTTTGGTTACAGCGCCTATCGGGATCACGTTTTACATTTCTTGGTTGCTGATACGTTGGGTCGACTCCAAGGTCACGCCATTAATACCCGTTGCGTACAATCCTGAAACCTATCTTCCTTTCGCCGTTCCAGGTTTGGGACTGATAATAGTTTTTGTTGCACTTACCTTCATTGGTTGGTCAACAGCTGGATTGCTTGGGCGGCTATGGGTTCGATTGTCAGAAAACGCTCTCGCTCGAATGCCGGTGGTACGAAGTGTATACGGCGCCGTTAAACAGATTATCGAAACTATTTTGAAACAGCAGTCGAATGCGTTTCGTGAGGTTGTCTTGTTTGAGTATCCCCGTCGCGGTAGTTGGGCGATTGGTTTCATTACCGGCAAAACACAGGGCGAAGTTCAAAACCTTACCGCAGATGACGTCGTCAATGTGTTCCTCCCGACCACGCCGAACCCGACGTCTGGATACCTATTGTTCATTCCTCGCCGCGAGTTAGTCATCCTGGATATGACAGTTGAGGAAGGGATAAAGATGGTGGTGTCTGGCGGCATTGTAACGCCGCCAGATCGCCGACCACAGAAAGCGCAGGAAACAAAACGCGTGTCGAGCGCTGACGGCGATACGCGCACCATTGATAACGACAGCGAAACGAAAGACGCAGCCGAATAGTTAGCCCGATAATGCGTTTTTTACGACAGCATCTCGCTCAAAAAGGTAAAGTAAGGTTCGTAATGCTTTCCCGCGTTCTGATTTAAGCTCGGGGTCTTTTTGAAGAATCAATCGGGCGTCGTCCCTTGCCGCTGATATCAATTCGCCGTGTACAGTAAGATCAACCATACGAAACTGTGGCAGTCCGCTTTGACGTGTTCCCAAAACTTCGCCGGCGCCTCGCAGTCGCAAATCCTCCTCTGCAATAGCAAAACCGTCGTCTGTCTCACGCATTACCTGAAGGCGCGATTTGGCCGTTTCGTTTAAGGGTTCGCCGTAAAGAAGTATGCATGATGAGGGTCTTGCACTACGTCCTACGCGGCCGCGCAGTTGATGGAGTTGTGATAGTCCAAAACGCTCCGCCTGCTCTATTACTATGATTGTGGCTTCCGGCACATTCACGCCAACCTCGATTACCGTTGTCGCAACCAATATATCAAGATCACCATCTGCGAATCGTTTCAT
>CAJWSW010000052.1 GCA_913046035.1 uncultured Alphaproteobacteria bacterium
ATTACGGAAGAATTTGTCCTATAGAAACTCCCGAAGGTCCGAATATTGGTCTAATCTCTTCGTTGAGCACGTATGCTCGCGTCAATGCGTTCGGATTTTTGGAAACCCCCTATCGCAAGGTTGTTAACGGACGTGTATCAAATGATATAGAGTTCCTCACGGCAGCTGAAGAGGACAAGTACACCATTGCTCAGGCGAATGCGCCCATTGACGACAAGGGCAATTTTGTCGATCCACTCATAAAAGCCCGTCGCCGCGATGACTATCCCATGGTCACGCCCGACGAGCTAGAATACATGGATGTGTCGCCCAAGCAGTTGGTTAGTGCAGCAGCAGCGCTAATTCCATTCCTTGAACACGATGACGCTAACCGTGCGCTGATGGGGTCGAACATGTCGCGTCAGGCCGTCCCATTAGTGCGCTCCGAGGCGCCCCTAGTCGGAACCGGCATGGAAGAGGCGGTTGCTCGTGGTTCCGGCGCTGCAATTACAGCAAAAAGGCCGGGTGTGATCGACCAGGTAGATGCGACGCGCATTGTTGTCCGTGCCACGGACGAGACGTCTCTGTCGGCGCCCGGCGTCGATATTTATAATCTTCGCAAATTTCAGCGGTCGAACCAGAATACCTGCATTAATCAGCGGCCACTTGTGAAGGTTGGTGACAGGGTCGAACGTGCTGATATAATTGCTGACGGCCCGTCAACGGAGCTTGGTGAACTGGCGCTTGGAAGAAATGTGCTCGTCGCTTTCATGCCATGGAATGGGTACAATTTTGAAGATTCTATTCTCATCTCGGAACGTATCGTGCGTGATGATGTATTTACATCAATTCATATCGAAGAATTCGAAATCATGGCGCGGGATACTAAGCTGGGTCAGGAAGAAATTACCCGCGACATACCGAATGTCGGAGAGGAAGCGCTGAAAAACCTTGATGAGGCGGGAATAGTTTACATAGGCGCTGAGGTAAATCCCGGGGATATTCTAGTCGGCAAGGTAACGCCAAAGGGTGAGAGCCCAATGACCCCAGAAGAAAAACTTCTGCGTGCGATTTTCGGGGAAAAGGCCTCAGATGTTCGTGACACTTCGCTAAAACTTCCGCCTGGGGTTGCTGGAACCGTGGTGGAGGTTCGAGTGTTTTCCCGTCGTGGTGTAGATAAAGATGAGCGCGCGATGGCAATAGAGCGCGAAGAGATCGAACATCTTGCAAAAGATCGTGGTGACGAGCTTGCGATCCTTGAACGCTCTTTCGCGGCTCGTCTTAAAGAGTTACTCACTAATCAGACCATTGTGTCGGGACCAAAACAAGTCACAGGAGGATCCCGCATTACACAGGCAGTCTTAAATGACCTGACGGCCCGACAGTTAGCACAGATAGTGGTCAAAAATGACAAGATTATGGGCAGCGTAGAGGCACTGCGGAAACAGTTCCAGGAAAGCGAGAAGCGTCTACAGGACCGTTTCGAAAATAAAGTTGAGAAACTGCAGGGTGGCGATGAACTCCCACCCGGTGTTATGAAAATGGTTAAGGTTTTTGTCGCTGTGAAACGTAAACTACAGCCCGGCGACAAGATGGCGGGCCGTCACGGTAATAAGGGGGTGATTTCCAAGATCGCACCAATCGAGGATATGCCGTATCTAGATGACGGCACAAATGTCGATATTGTGCTTAATCCACTAGGCGTGCCGTCGCGGATGAATGTTGGTCAAATTTTGGAAACACATCTCGGGTGGGCGTCGGCTGGTCTCGGCAAAAAGATCGGTGAGATGCTCGACAAGGCTGTGCGGGAAGGCAAAATCGCACAATTGAAAACCGAGATGAAAGAAATTTACGGCAAGGAAACCTTCAACGAGGATATCACCGGTCTCGATGAGAACCAGGTTATCGAACTTGCAGAGAACCTTCGCCCTGGCGTACCCATGGCAACACCTGTGTTTGATGGCGCACACGAAGAAGATATTGTAGGTCTCCTCGAGCAGGCGGGATTGGAGTCATCTGGTCAGGTTAATCTTTTCGATGGCCGCACTGGCGAACAGTTCGCTCGATCCGTAACCGTCGGTTATATTTACATGATGAAGTTGCACCATTTAGTCGATGATAAGATCCATGCGCGATCCATCGGTCCGTACAGTCTCGTCACCCAGCAGCCGTTGGGCGGCAAGGCTCAGTTTGGCGGTCAGCGTTTCGGAGAGATGGAGGTTTGGGCACTCGAAGCTTATGGAGCTGCTTACACTCTTCAGGAAATGCTTACTGTAAAATCAGACGATGTGTCTGGCCGCACTAAGGTCTATGAGGCAATTGTTCGCGGCGACGATACTTTTGAGGCTGGGATTCCCGAGTCATTTAACGTATTGGTGAAGGAATTAAAATCGCTTTGCCTAAACGTAGAACTAAATCAGGAATCCTGATCTAGTATCGTTAAATTGGTCTCGCAGATGTAATTAGTTAATGGTCAACGCGTCTTTCCGTTGTCCACCAATGCCAGGAGACGGCAAATGAATGAGTTAATGAATATCTTTGGTCAGGTAAGTACAGCGCAAAGCTTTGATCAAATCCAGATTTCTATCGCAAGTCCCGAACGTATACGTTCCTGGTCGTACGGTGAGATAAAAAAACCAGAGACGATCAATTATCGGACTTTCAAGCCTGAACGAGATGGCTTGTTTTGTGCCCGCATTTTTGGCCCCATCAAGGACTACGAATGCCTTTGCGGAAAGTATAAACGTATGAAGTACCGCGGTATTATCTGCGAGAAGTGCGGCGTAGAGGTAACCCTGTCCAAGGTGCGGCGCGAGCGCATGGGTCACATCGAATTGGCGTCTCCTGTGGCACATATCTGGTTCTTGAAATCATTACCTAGCCGTATAGCGCTCTTGCTCGATATGACGTTGAAAGACGTAGAACGGGTACTTTATTTTGAAAACTACATTGTAACGGAACCTGGTTTGTCACCCCTTGAAGAGGGTCAGCTTCTATCCGAGGAGGGTTTTATAGAGGCCCAAGATGAGTATGGCGAAGATGCCTTTGAAGCTATGATAGGCGCCGAGGCCCTGAAAAAAATGCTTGTCGAGATCGATCTCGAAGAAGAGCGTGAAGAGCTGCGTATCGACATGAGGGAAACTGGCTCTGAAGCTAAGCGGAAGAAATACGTAAAAAGGTTAAAGTTAGTCGAATCCTTCCTGGAATCTGGTGCTCGGCCAGAATGGATGATACTCGAGGTAATACCCGTGATTCCGCCGGAATTGCGCCCGCTCGTGCCACTGGATGGCGGCCGTTTCGCAACATCAGATCTAAACGATTTGTATCGCCGCGTAATCAATAGAAATAACCGCCTCAAACGTCTTATTGAGCTGCGTGCGCCAGACATTATCGTTCGTAATGAAAAGCGCATGCTGCAGGAAGCTGTCGATGCGCTTTTTGACAACGGTCGCCGAGGACGAACAATAACGGGCGCTAATAAACGCCCGCTCAAATCCCTAAGCGATATGTTAAAGGGAAAACAGGGGCGTTTTCGTCAGAACTTGCTCGGTAAGCGCGTAGACTATTCGGGGCGTTCTGTTATCGTCGTGGGCCCTGAATTGAAGTTGCATCAGTGCGGTCTACCCAAAAAAATGGCTTTGGAACTTTTCAAACCATTTATTTATTCCAAACTTGAACTTTATGGAATGGCAAGTACTATCAAGGCTGCGAAGCGCATGGTCGAAAAAGAACGGCCGGAAGTTTGGGATATACTAGAGGAAGTAATCCGTGAGCATCCGGTAATGCTTAATCGTGCGCCGACCCTGCACCGTCTCGGTATTCAGGCGTTCGAACCAGTTTTAGTTGAAGGAAAAGCAGTTCAGCTGCACCCTTTGGTGTGTACCGCGTTTAACACTGACTTTGATGGCGACCAAATGGCGGTCCATGTGCCGCTCTCGCTGGAGGCCCAGCTCGAGGCACGCGTGTTAATGATGTCAACAAATAACATCCTGAGCCCAGCAAACGGAAAGCCTATTATCGTGCCATCGCAGGATATCGTTTTAGGTCTCTATTACCTTAGCCTTGAACGTGACGGTGAACCTGGGGAAGGCATGGCCTTTGGCACTTCTGGCGAGGTTGAACAGGCTCTGGACGCAGGCTTTGTCACCCTTCATTCAAAGGTTCATGTTCGCATGAACACTGTCGGTGCAGATGGGATCGACATTGTTCGCCGGATAGAAACAACTCCTGGCCGGATGTTTATTATGCACATCTTGCCTAGAAGCGCGTCAGTGCCTGTCGACGTTCTTAATAAAATTTTGACCAAAAAAGACGTGCAGGACGTGATCGATCTTGTCTATCGTCATTGTGGCCAAAAGGATACCGTGATTTTTGCTGATCGTTTGATGGGTCTTGGCTTTTCCTATGCCTGCAAGGCCGGAATCTCGTTCGGTAAGGATGACCTATTGATCCCACCTGAAAAAGAGACACTGGTTAATGCGACACAGGGCCAGGTCAAAGAGTATGAAAAACAATACCAGGATGGGCTGATTACGCAGGGCGAAAAATACAACAAGGTAGTTGATGCGTGGTCGCAGTGTACAGATAACGTGGCTGACGCGATGATGGAGGGTCTCGAGCGGGTCGACACTGGGAAGCCTGTAAACTCTGTCTATATGATGGCACATTCTGGCGCGCGTGGTTCCGCCGCTCAAATGAAACAATTGGCCGGAATGCGCGGGCTTATGGCGAAGCCATCGGGCGAAATTATAGAAACACCGATTATGTCCAACTTTAAAGAGGGCCTAACCGTTCTAGAATATTTTAATTCCTCGCATGGCGCCCGGAAAGGACTTGCCGATACAGCCCTAAAAACGGCTAACTCTGGTTATCTGACGCGTCGACTGGTCGACGTCGCACAAGATTGCACTGTTATCGAAGAAGATTGCGGGACCAGAAACGCACTTACCGTTTCTGCGATGATAGAAGGAGGTGATGTTTTAGAGCCTCTATCAGAGCGCGTATTGGGAAGAACCACGGCTGAGGATATACTCGATCCGATATCCGGCGAGTTGATTGCCAAAGAAGGCACGTTAATAGATGAAGCGCTGGCCGAGAGGATTGGCGAGGCTGAAGTCGAGGCTATAAAGATCCGCTCGGTCTTGACGTGTGAAACTAAGGGTGGCGTTTGTGCAGCATGTTATGGACGTGACCTTGCTCGGGGAACGCCGGTCAATCTCGGTGAAGCTGTCGGTATAATTGCTGCGCAGTCGATAGGTGAGCCTGGCACGCAGTTGACAATGCGGACATTTCACATAGGCGGCGCCGCGCAGCGCGGGGCTGAGCAATCAAGTGTTGAAGCATCACTCGACGCCACCGTTAGAATCAATAATCGGAACGTCGTAGTGGACAGAAATAAAATGCCCGTCGTAATGGCGCGAAACACTGAAATTACCTTAGTCGATGAGCAGGGCCGTGAACGAGCATCTTATCGTGTTCCTTACGGCTCTAAACTGCTCAAAGACGAGGGCGCTCCCGTCAAACGCGGCGATCGACTAGCAGAGTGGGATCCGTATACACGACCGATTATCTCGGAAAAAGAGGGAACCGCCAACTACATGGATCTTGTTGATGGCGTGTCAATGCGGGATATTACGGACGAGGCTACAGGATTATCGTACAAAACGGTTATTGAGTGGAAACAACAACCTAAGGGAGTCGATCTCCGCCCCCGTATCACCCTTCGCGACAAGAAAGGCGACGTGATTACATTAGAGTCGGGAGCGGAAGCGCGTTACTTTCTTTCCGTTGACGCAATACTGTCGGTTGAGGCCGGCCAAGACGTACACGCCGGCGATGTGCTAGCACGCATCCCACTTGAGGGTTCGAAAACCCGCGATATCACCGGTGGTTTGCCGAGGGTTGCAGAGTTGTTTGAGGCGCGAAAGCCGAAAGATTTTGCAATTATTACTGACTCGGCGGGCCGAGTTGAATATGGAAAGGATTATAAAAATAAGCGCCGCTTGTACGTTCATCCGCTGGAGGGAGACGCCGATCCTGTTGAATATCTTTTGCCGAAAGGTAAACCGGTGGCTGTGCAAGAGGGTGATATAGTGGAACGAGGCGATGCCCTCATGGACGGCAATCCGGTGCCGCATGATATTCTTCGTGTTATGGGCGTGGAGGCCCTTGCCAACTACCTTATTGACGAAATCCAAGAGGTTTATAGGCTCCAGGGCGTGAAAATTAATGATAAACACATTGAGGTAATTGCCCGGCAAATGCTGCAGAAAGTCGAGATTACTGATCCGGGTGAAACTACTTTCCTAACCGGTGAACTGGTTGACCGAACCGAATTCGATGCCGTTAATGTCAAAACAGCGGATGAGGGCCTAAAGGGAGCCGAAGCGCTTCCCGTCTTGCAGGGGATCACTAAAGCCTCACTGCAGACGCAGTCATTTATCTCAGCTGCTTCTTTTCAGGAAACCACGCGTGTTCTTACAGAAGCCGCAGTCTCTGGGAAGGTCGATAGCCTAATTGGTTTGAAGGAAAATGTAATAGTGGGTCGTTTGATACCGGCTGGCACGGGCGCATTTATGAGTAAGGTGCGCAGCATTGCTGCTGAACGAGACCGTGAAATAGCTGAGCTTGCTAAAGTTGAAGAGGTAGAGACGTTGCCGGCTGTTGATGAAAATGAGGAAACCGCTGCCCCCGTTGAGTAGAACGTAACTTGTTGGTGCTGTTTGAGGTATTGACAATCAAGTATTTTTGCAAAGCTGGTGCCAACATTTTTCACTCAAAAAACCTGGTTGACGGTTTAACCCAGCGCCACTATATTCCGGCGCTCTGTGGGGATGCTTCGTATTTTGTGTCTATCCAGAGAAACACTGAAAATAACCAGCGTGGGTCGTAAACGGAAAAAACCGATCGTGCGTCTTAGTTCGCATGCTACCGGAGTGCCGATTTAAACGCTTACGCACTAGATTTAAGGAACGGACGGCGTGCCGACAATTAATCAATTGATACGCAAGCCGCGCAAATCGAAACCTGCGCGCAACAAGGTTCCAGCAATGGAGGCATGCCCACAAAAACGTGGGGTCTGCACTCGGGTGTATACGACAACTCCTAAGAAGCCGAATTCTGCCCTTAGAAAAGTTGCTCGTGTGCGATTGACGAATGGGTTTGAGGTTACAAGCTACATCCCGGGTGAGGGTCACAACCTGCAGGAACATTCCGTGGTGATGATACGCGGTGGCCGTGTGAAAGATCTTCCAGGCGTGCGTTACCACATAATCCGGGGTACCCTTGATACCCAAGGTGTTTCCGACCGCCGCCAGCGCCGCTCCAAGTATGGCGCCAAACGGCCAAAGTAGGGAGTTATCGTCAAATGCCTCGGAGACGCGCAGCAGAAAAGCGGGAGGTCCTCCCCGATGCTAAATTCGGAGATATAGTCCTCACCAAGTTCATCAATAACATTATGTTTCATGGGAAGAAATCCGTTGCGGAGAGGATTGTTTACGGGGCACTGGACACAATTGCAAAGCGCTCGGGTCAAGATCCGGTAAAGGTTTTTCATGAGGCATTGGAAAATGTAAAACCCACAGTAGAAGTCCGTTCTCGCCGGGTTGGCGGGGCCACGTATCAAGTGCCTGTTGAGGTCCGACCTGATCGCCGACAAGCTCTTGCCATCCGGTGGATAATAGAGGCATCGCGGAACCGCCACGAAAATACTATGTCAGACCGTTTATGTAGTGAGCTTCAAGATGCAGCTGAGAACAGAGGTACTGCTGTAAAGAAACGTGAAGATACCCATCGCATGGCGGACGCCAATAAGGCGTTCTCCCACTATCGCTGGTAGGCAAAGCGCCGATACCACGTAAAAAGTAGGAATACCTAAATGTCTCGCACAACGTCCATCAACAAATACCGCAACATCGGCATCATGGCTCACATCGATGCCGGCAAGACGACGACGACAGAACGAATCCTATTTTACACAGGTCGTTCCTATAAGATTGGAGAGGTTCATGAGGGCACGGCGACCATGGACTGGATGGAGCAAGAGCAGGAACGCGGTATTACAATCACGTCGGCAGCGACTACCTGCGAATGGAACGATCATCGAATCAATATTATCGACACCCCAGGTCACGTTGACTTTACAATTGAGGTCGAGCGCAGTTTACGTGTGCTAGACGGTGCGGTAGCGGTGTTTGATTCGGTGGCTGGCGTGGAGCCGCAGTCGGAAACCGTCTGGCGTCAAGCCGATAAATATGGCGTGCCACGTATTTGTTTTGTTAATAAGATGGATCGAACGGGTGCCGATTTTTACCGCTGTGTCGATATGATTGTCGATCGCCTCGGTGCCACGCCTGTCGTGATGCAGCTACCACTCGGCTCGGAGGCAGAATATCTGGGCGTGATCGACTTGGTGAAAAACCAGGCCATTGTTTGGAAAGATGAAAACCTCGGCGCAGAATTCGAATACCAGGATATCCCTGCGGAATATGCAGATACGGCCGCGGATTACCGCAATCGCCTTATAGAGGCGGCCGTCGAGTTCGATGATGCCGCAATGGAGGCTTACCTTGAAGACGGTAAAGAACCGTCTGAGGAAGTTTTAAAACAGTGTATCCGCGCGGGCACTTTAGCAAACGCGATCGTGCCTGTTCTTAACGGCACTGCCTTTAAGAACAAGGGTGTTCAGCCGCTATTAGACGCTGTTGTTGACTTCATGCCCGCTCCGACGGACGTTGCAGCAATAAGGGGCGTTGCTGATGATGGTGAAACCGAAATCACCCGCACTAATAAAGATGATGAGCCGTTTTCCGCGCTAGCGTTCAAGATAATGACAGACCCGTTTGTCGGCACATTGACTTTCGTTCGTTTATATTCCGGTGTGCTCAACGCCGGTGACGGAATGATGAATACGGTGAAAAGCAATCGTGAACGCGTAGGTCGCATGCTACTGATGCACGCAAACTCGCGGGAAGAAATCAAGGAAGCCTTCGCTGGCGACATCGTTGCGTTGGCGGGATTAAAAAATGTAACGACCGGTGATACACTCTCCGACGCTGCACATCCGGTCATTCTGGAGCGTATGGAATTCCCTGATCCGGTTATTGAAGTCGCGGTCGAGCCCAAAACAGCGGGAGATCAGGAAAAAATGGGAGTAGCACTCTCGCGGTTAGCTCAGGAAGACCCGTCTTTTCGTGTCGCGTCAGATGAGGAGAGTGGGCAAACTATAATAAGCGGTATGGGCGAGTTGCACCTTGAAATCCTCGTCGACCGAATGAAGCGGGAATTCAAGGTAGAAGCTAATGTCGGCGCACCGCAGGTGGCATATCGTGAAACGATTTCGCAAACGATCAATACCGATTACACCCACAAGAAACAAACGGGGGGTTCTGGGCAGTTCGCGCGCATCAAGCTTACCTTCGAACCTCTGGAGCCGGGCTCTGGGATCGAGTTTGAATCCACCGTCGTTGGGGGCAATGTGCCTAAGGAGTATATCCCTGGTGTCGAAAAGGGGCTTATGGGTGCTTCGGCAACCGGTGTACTTGCTGGTTTTCCGATGACTGATATGAAAATGACACTGACCGACGGCGATAGTCATGATGTCGATTCATCGGTCATGGCTTTTGAAATTGCATCGCGAGCTGCGTTCCGTGAAGGGGTAGCGAAAGCTGGCCCAAAGCTGCTTGAACCGGTCATGCGGGTCGAGGTCGTTACCCCAGAGGAATACATGGGTGATATCATTGGCGATCTTAATAGCCGTAGAGGTAACGTGTCTGGCATGGACACACGTGGCAATGCGCGGGTGTTAAATGCAATGGTGCCGCTGGCGAATATGTTCGGCTATGTGAATAACCTGCGCTCAATGAGCCAAGGGCGCGCTCAGTTCACCATGCATTTCGATCATTACGAACAGGTTCCCCAAGGTGTCGCTGACGAAGTTCGCGAAAGCCTTGCCTAATCAACCGACTTAAATTGAACTCATACGCAAAGGTATGGACTAATGGCGAAAGAGAAGTTTGAACGTAACAAGCCACATTGCAACGTTGGCACGATTGGTCACGTTGACCACGGTAAGACATCCTTGACGGCGGCGATTACGAAGGTTTTGGCTGAAAGTGGTGGGGCGGACTTCACGGATTATGCTGACATAGATAAGGCTCCGGAGGAGCGCGAGCGTGGTATCACTATCGCGACGGCACATGTTGAGTATGAGACTGAGAATCGTCATTACGCACACGTGGATTGCCCCGGTCATGCGGATTATGTGAAGAACATGATTACAGGTGCTGCGCAGATGGACGGGGCTATTTTGGTCGTGAGTGCAGCAGACGGACCGATGCCGCAGACGCGCGAGCACATTCTTCTCGCGCGCCAGGTTGGTGTTCCGGCCATTGTTGTATTCCTCAATAAGGTCGATCAGGTTGATGATGAAGAGCTGTTAGAACTCGTTGAGCTTGAGGTTCGAGAGCTGCTGTCCTCGTATGACTTCCCGGGTGATGACATTCCGCTGGTGAAGGGGTCAGCACTTGTAGCGTTAGAGGATGGTGATGCGTCTCAGGGTAAGGACGCGATCATGGAATTGATGGCCGCAGTTGATGATTATATTCCACAACCTGAGCGTCCCAAGGATCTTCCGTTCCTGATGCCTATCGAGGATGTTTTCTCGATTTCGGGTCGTGGCACGGTTGTAACGGGCCGAATTGAGCGGGGTGTCGTGAACGTTGGAGACAACATTGAGATTGTGGGTATAAAAGACACGTCTACAACGGTTGTAACGGGTGTTGAGATGTTCCGGAAGCTTCTGGACAGTGGCGAGGCGGGCGACAATGTCGGTTGTTTGCTGCGTGGTGTTGACCGCGAAGAAGTTGAACGTGGACAGGTTCTCTCGGCGCCGGGCTCAATTACACCGCATACAAAGTTTAAGGCGGAGGCATATATCCTCACGAAAGAGGAGGGAGGCCGGCATACACCTTTCTTTACAAAATACCGGCCGCAATTTTACTTTCGTACAACGGATGTAACAGGTGAGGTTGCGCTGCCCGAGGGCACTGAGATGGTAATGCCTGGCGACAATATCTCGATGGACGTTGAGCTGATTGCGCCAATTGCGATGGACGAAGGGCTCCGGTTTGCGATCCGCGAAGGCGGGCGCACTGTTGGTGCTGGGGTCGTGGCTTCAATAACCGAATAATAACAGTATCGTCTAAAGGGCCCGGTAGGGGGCGTAAATATGGATAATCAAAATATTCGCATACGGCTTAAAGCGTTCGATCATCGTGTTTTGGATACATCGACCAGTGAAATAGTTGACACAGCGAAACGCACTGGTGCAAATGTCCGGGGTCCAATTCCACTCCCGACTAAAATCGAAAAATATACGGTGCTGCGCTCTCCGCATGTAAACAAAAAATCGCGCGAGCAGTTCGAAATACGCACGCATAAACGGTTACTCGACATCATAGATCCCACGCCTCAAACGGTCGATGCTCTTATGAAGCTTGACCTTGCGGCGGGTGTTGATGTTGAGATCAAGCTCTAGGGGCAAAAAATGCGCTCGGGATTGATTGCACAGAAGATGGGCATGACGCGGATCTTTACGGATGGCGGAGAGCATGTGCCTGTGACCGTCTTAAAGGTTGATGACTGCCAGGTGATAGATGTTCGCACGCCCGAAAAGAACGGCTACGCCGCTGTTCAGGTAGGCGCGGGTGCCACTAAGACTAAAAATGTATCTAAACCCATGCGTGGGCATTATGCTCGTTCGAAGGTTGTGCCGAAGCGAAAGCTTGCAGAGTTTCGTATATCAGAAGACGCGATGCTGAATATCGGTGACGAACTAACAGTTGAGCACTTCGTGCCTGGGCAGATGGTTGATATTGCAGGGATTTCCATTGGCAAGGGATTTGCAGGTGGCATGAAACGCCACAATTTTAGAGGATTGGAAGCTACTCACGGCGTCTCCATTAGTCATCGAAGTCACGGGTCGACGGGTAATAGCCAGGATCCAGGTAAGGTTTTTAAAGGTAAAAAAATGGCTGGCCAAATGGGTGCCGAGCGTGTGACCGTACAAAATCTGTCAATTGTCCGGACTGATGCCGATGAGGGCTTGATCCTTGTTAAGGGTAGCGTGCCTGGTCACACAGGTGCTTGGGTTGCTGTTTCAGACGCTGTTAAAATGCCGCGTCCGGAGAATGCGCCTTTCCCCGCAGGCACTCGCCGTAGCGATGTGCTTGAATTGGACGAAGTTTCTGTAGAGGAGCCACCTATCGAAAATGCGTCCACCGATGGGGCAGAAGATAATGACGAGCGAAAGGAATAGCACGCTATGAAATGCGACGTGCTCACTCTCGAAAATAAAAAAGTTGGCTCGATAGATCTAGCAGATGGTGTTTTTGGATCTGAGGTCCGAAAAGACATAATATCGCGGATGGTTAATTGGCAGCTCGCAAAGCGTCGGAGTGGAAATCATAAAACTAAAAACGTTAGTGAGATTCGGGGCACTACAGCGAAGCCGTGGAATCAAAAAGGGACAGGTCGAGCTAGAGCCGGCACAGTTCGCTCGACGCAGTTTCGTGGCGGTGCGACCGTATTCGGACCAGTTGTCCGCGATCATGGTCATAAACTTCCACGGAAGGTTCGTCGAATGGCTTTACGATCGGCGCTTTCGAGTAAGCAAGCAGAGGGTAAGCTTAAAATATTAGATGTTGCCAAGCTTGATAAGCCGAAGACTAAAGACCTAGCTGCTAAGTTGTCGGTATTAGGCTGGTCAAATGTTTTGATCGTTGCCGGTGCCGAGGTTGATGGTAACTTGGCCCTCGCGGCAGCGAATATCGCCAATGTTGATGTTCTGCCGCAGCAGGGAGTGAATGTATACGATATCATCCGTCGCGAGATATTGGTTTTAACCAAGGATGCGGCCGCGCACCTTCAGGAGCGTTTGTCATGAGCTGGAAGTATCATAGACCCATAAAAATAACCCCAGCGTCGGCGTGCGATGTAATCCTGTCCCCAGTTATCACTGAAAAGGCAACCATGGGGTCTGAGCACAACCAAGTTACGTTTAACGTTCCGGTAACAGCTAACAAACCTGCAATACGCGCGGCGGTTGAGGAGTTGTTTAAGGTTAAAGTGAAAGCCGTAAATACCCTCCGTCAGCAAGGCAAAACCAAACGTTTTCGGGGCATAATCGGGAAGCGTCCAGATTATAAAAAGGCGATCGTTACGCTGGAAGATGGCCACTCGATCGACGTGACCACAGGGATCTAATCCAATGTCTCTTAAACAATATAAGCCTAACACTCCGTCCCAGCGCGGCCTGGTCCTTGTCGACCGTGCCGAGTTATGGAAGGGCAAGCCAGTTAAGGCACTAACCGAAGGGCTGAACAAGTCCGGCGGCCGCAACAACAAGGGTCGTATTACATCGCGACGTCGAGGTGGCGGCCATAAGCGTCTGTATCGCGTGATAGATTTCAAACGGCGGAAGTTTGACGTTGCTGCGATCGTTCAAAGGATTGAATACGATCCAAATCGATCTGCGTTTATCGCATTGCTGAAGTACGAAGACGGCGAATCAGTCTATATCTTGGCGCCGCAGCGATTGAAGGAAGGGGATACCGTGATCGCGGCAAATAGAGCTGACATTAAGCCTGGGAATGCGATGCCTATGGAAAATATGCCGGTCGGAACTATTATCCACAATGTTGAAATGAAGCCCGGCAAAGGCGGCCAAATAGCGCGTGCCGCTGGCACCTACGTGCAGCTTATCGGCAAAGATTCAGGTTATGCGCAGCTTCGGCTGACATCGGGTGAGCTGCGCATGGTCCCCGCCAAATGCATGGCAACCGTTGGAGCGGTGTCCAACCCCGACAACCAAAATACAAATTTATCCAAGGCTGGTCGCAAGCGCTGGATGGGCAAGCGGCCTCAGGTGCGCGGCGTTGCCATGAACCCGGTGGATCACCCGCATGGCGGCGGTGAAGGTCGGACGTCCGGAGGCCGTCATCCAGTTTCTCCTTGGGGCAAGCCAACAAAAGGTGCGCGGACGCGCCGTAAAAAGAAGTCTGACGACCTGATAATACGTCGTCGGCACAAGAAGTAGGGAAAGATACGCTATGGCCCGGTCAGTTTGGAAAGGTCCGTTTGTTGACGGTTATCTCCTAAAAAAGGCGGAGGAAACCAGAGCGTCAGGTCGGAATGACGTGATCAAAATATGGTCTCGCCGTTCAACGATCTTACCGCAATTCGTTGGGCTCACATTTGGAGTCCATAATGGGCAAAAGCATATACCCGTTTTGGTTACGGAAAATATGGTTGGCCACAAATTCGGCGAATTTGCAGCGACCCGCACATATCTTGGCCATGCCGCCGATAAAAAGGCTAAGAGAGGCTGATATGGGTAAACCTTCTAATCCGCGTCTCCTTAGGGACAATGAGGCGCAGGCGTTTGCAAAAACGATCCGTGTCAGTCCTCAGAAACTCAATCTTGTTGCTCAGTCAATACGAGGGTTGCCAGTCGAGCGCGCTCTCGCAGAACTGAGCTTTTCTCGGAAGCGTATTGCTGGGACTGTCAAGAACGTCCTTTCGGCAGCAATCGCGAATGCGGAAAACAATCACCAGCTCGATGTTGACCGTTTGGTGGTATCGGAGGCAACCGTCGGTAAGGCATTCGTAATGAAGAGATTTCGCGCGCGAGCCCGTGGACGCGTTGGTAAAATACAGAAACCCTTTAGCAATCTGACAGTTGTTGTGCGAGAAGTGGAGGAGGTTTAATGGGGCAAAAAGTTAATCCTATCGGGCTCCGTCTTGGTATAAATCGCACCTGGGACTCCCGCTGGTATGCGAACGACGAAAGTTATTCTGGTCTTCTTCATGAAGATATAAAGCTTCGAGATCATCTTTTGGAGAAGTTATCTCAGGCTGGTATAAGCCGGGTTGTGATTGAGCGACCAGCGAAAAAAGCTCGTGTAACGATTCATTCTGCGCGTCCAGGGGTCGTAATTGGAAAGAAAGGCGCAGATATTGAACGCCTCCGCAAAGAAATCGCTCAGATGACTGACAGTGAGGTTCATCTCAATATTGTTGAAATTCGAAAGCCAGAAATAGACGCCAAGTTGGTGGCGGAAAATATTGCGCAGCAATTGGAACGGCGAGTGGCTTTTCGCCGCGCAATGAAACGTGCAGTTCAATCTGCCATGCGTCTTGGAGCACAGGGTATTCGTATTAATTGTGCGGGTCGGCTTGGCGGTGCAGAAATTGCGCGTACCGAATGGTACCGCGAAGGTCGCGTGCCTCTGCATACGCTGCGAGCGGATGTTGATTATGGCACCGCTACCGGTCGCACAACTTACGGCGCTTGTGGCGTGAAGGTTTGGGTTTTTAAGGGTGAAATTCTGGCGCATGATCCTATGGCGCAGGATAAACGCCTGCAGGAACAGCAAGTCAGCCGCTGAGGTTGGCGCGAGAGGATAGTCACCATGCTTGCACCAAAAAGGACAAAGTTTCGGAAGGCGCATAAGGGTCGGATCAAAGGAAACGCCAAGGGCGCTACGACGTTGAATTTTGGCTCTTACGGTCTCAAAGCGCTGTCTCCCGGTCGTGTTACAGCACGTCAAATTGAGGCGTCGCGGCGGGCTATCACTCGCCATATGCGTCGTTCGGGTCGTGTTTGGATACGTGTATTCCCGGACGTGCCGGTTACACAGAAACCCGCCGAAGTTCGTCAGGGTAAGGGCAAAGGAACCGTTGAATACTGGGCAGCCCGGGTAAAACCAGGTCGTATTATGTTTGAAGTCGACGGCGTCCCTAAGGAAATAGCGACTGTGGCGCTTCAACTGGCAGCAGCGAAGCTTCCCGTCCAGACTAAGGTTGTGACTCGTCTTGTTGGCGGTGGAGATTGATCATGACAAATGCGGCAGATCTTCGTCAGAAATCTGATGATGAACTTAAAGAAGAGCTGAGAAACCTGAAGCGGGAACAATTAAACCTTCGGTTCCAGCGCTCCTCTGGCCAACTTGAGGCGACTAGCCGTGTTGGTGACGTGCGTCGCGATATCGCGCGTATCAACACAATAATGAACGAGCGGCGGCACGCTGCAGTCGACGCATCGTAAAGGAGGGAGGGGTAATGCCGAAGAGAATTCTCCAGGGAACGGTTGTTTCCGACAAAGCAGACAAGACTGTAACAGTTCGTGTTGAACGCCAAGTCCAGCATCCGCTTTATAAAAAGATTGTCCGTCGCTCGAAGAAATTCGCTGCTCATGACCCAGATAACAAGTGTAAGGCCGGTGAGAAGGTGCGGATACGCGAATGCAAACCGATTTCCAAGTCGAAGACTTGGGAAGTTATTTTTGATGAAGCGTAAAGTACTGAGGCACGAGGATAAGTTTAAATGATTATTCCCGAATCCAACCTTGAGGTAGCCGACAACTCTGGTGCACGCCGCGTCCAGTGCATCAGGATCCTCGGCGGCTCAAAGCGACGTTGGGCTACGGTTGGCGACGTTATCGTCGTCTCGGTCAAGGAAGCGATCCCGCGTGGCCGCGTAAAAAAAGGTGATGTACACCGTGCTGTTATTGTTCGGACCGCTAAAGAAATTCGGCGTCCCGACGGAACATCTATTCGTTTCGACCGGAATGCGGCAGTGCTGTTGAACAATGCGGACGAGCCCATCGGTACCCGTATTTTTGGACCGGTAACGCGAGAGCTTCGTGCTCGGAAATATATGAAGATCGTCTCTCTTGCACCAGAAGTGTTATAGGGCGGGGACTGGAGAAAGAAGATGGCTGCAAGGATCAAGAAAGGCGACGAGGTGATCGTTATATCCGGTCGGGATAAAGGCAAGAAGGGCACTGTCATCAAGGTTTTGACTGATCTTGATCGTGTTTTTGTCCAAGGTGTCCATATGGTTAAACGCCATCAGCGTCAGACCCAGACGGAGCAAGGCGGTATCGTCCAGAAGGAGGGTTCAATTCATATTTCCAATGTAGCGCTTCTCGATCCGGACAGTGGAGAAGCCACACGGGTTGGATTTCGGGCGCTTGCAGATGGGCGGAAGGTTCGCTTTGCGAAGCGTTCTGGCGAAGTTATCGATTAGGGGAGCGAAAAGTGGTTTCTCGTTTGCAAGAAGTATACACGTCAGAGATCAGATCCTTATTGCAGGAGCAGTTTGGATACTCCAACCCGATGCAGATCCCGCGCCTGCAAAAAGTTGTGCTGAATATGGGTGTGGGTGAAGCGGTGAATGACTCAAAGAAGGTCGATAATGCACTTCGTGACATGACTTTTATCGCCGGTCAAAAGCCTGTCATTGTGCGGGCTCGCAAATCTGTTGCGACGTTCAAGCTGCGGGAAGGGATGCCTATTGGAGTAAAGGTGACATTGCGCCGTGATCGAATGTATGAATTTATTGATCGTCTTGTAAATATCGCGCTGCCGCGTGTTCGCGACTTTAGAGGCTTGTCTCCAAAGAGTTTCGACGGCCGTGGCAATTACGCGATGGGTATACAGGAACAAATTATTTTCCCGGAAATCGATTACGACTCTGTCGATGAATTTCGGGGTAT
>CAJWSW010000053.1 GCA_913046035.1 uncultured Alphaproteobacteria bacterium
CGCTGCGCCGCAAGGCGGAGGCCGCGCGTGAGGCCGCGATCCAGGCCGCACGCAACGCGCAGGCGCGCGAACAGGCGGTGTTCGACCAGTATATGGGCCGCCGCGACTATGACGGCGCGCTGTACTATTCGCTCTATCACCTGCGCTCGAAAAGCCACGCTGAGACGGCGATCATGGCGGCGGCGCGCGCGGGTGCGCCGCCAAATTCGCAGCAGCTCGAAAGGTCGTTTGCGCTTGTCAGTTTTTCGGTCAAATAAATATATTTACGCTCAGGTTATAGATGACCACGATGGAAATACAGTTGCGTCTGCTAGCAGTTGCGAAAAAGGGATAACTTCCAGTGCTGGACAAGAAGCGGCCACCGCAGTCGGCAAGTTGGTTGCGGAGCGTGCATCTGCGCAGGGCGTAAAGGAAGTCGTATTTGATCGCGGCCCTTATCTGTATCATGGCCGCGTTAAGGCGCTTGCCGAAGCAGCCCGTGAAAACGGACTGTCATTCTAGGAGACTGAACTATGGCACGTAATTCAAGACGCGACCGCGATAAACGTGAAGAAAGCGACATTGTTGATAAGCTTGTCAGCATTAACCGTGTCGCCAAGGTTGTGAAGGGCGGAAGACGTTTTGGTTTTGCGGCGCTTGTCGTTGTCGGCGATGAAAAAGGTCGAGTGGGTTTCGGTTCTGGCAAAGCTCGTGAGGTCCCAGAGGCGATCCGTAAGGGTACTGAGAAGGCAAAACGTAACATGATCCGAGTGCCGCTGCGTGAGGGTCGCACGCTTCATCATGATGTGCGCGGGCGGTATGGTGCTGGGCAGGTAGTTTTACGAGCAGCTCCCCCTGGTACTGGGATCATTGCAGGTGGGCCGATGCGGGCTGTTTTTGAAACTCTAGGTGTTCAGGATGTGGTTGCTAAATCGCTTGGTACCCAGAATCCTCACAACATGATTAAAGCTACATTTGAGGCACTTAAAACGTTGCAGTCTCCGCGTATGGTGGCTACTCGCCGCGGCCGAAAGGTAGGCGATATCGTTGGTCGCCGTGACCATGACCAGGCGGAGGCTTAAATCATGGATGGAGAAAAAAAAACAATACGAGTCACCCAAATTGGAAGCCCAATCGGTCGGCCAAAAGATCAGCGGGCGACCTTAATCGGTTTAGGTTTAAACAAATTAAATCGGACGCGTGAGTTGGAGAATACCTCGGCGGTACGCGGCATGGTCAACAAAGTTAAACACCTTGTTAAGGTTGAAGACGAGTGAGGCTGCGCAGTAGCGTCGTCGACAGGAGTGAACCATGAAGTTGAATGAAATAGCAGATAATGACGGAGCGCGCCGGCGTCGCAAGCGAGTTGGCCGCGGCATCGGATCTGGAACCGGTAAAACAGCGGCACGCGGTCACAAAGGTCAAAAATCACGGAGTGGCGTTTCTCTTTTAGGGTTTGAAGGCGGTCAGATGCCACTTTATCGCCGTTTACCCAAAGGTGGTTTCACAAATATTTTTCGGAAAAATTACCGGGTGGTCAATATTGGGCGGATCCAGTCGGCGATTGATAACGGTAAACTCGACGCCGAAAAAATAGTAACTGAACAAACTTTGATCGAGGGCGGTGTTATCAAATCTATGCGTGACGGCGTAAGGATCCTCGGAAAGGGGGAGCTCAGAGCCAAGATCGAGGTAGTGGTGTCGGGAGCATCCAAAGGTGCGGTAGACGCTATTGAGAGCGTTGGTGGCAAAATCACCATTTCAGCTCATTCAAGTAGTGTCTTAGAAAAAACAGATGCCGCTAATGCCAAGGACGAAGGTGCAGATTCGACGCTTGGCACGATGACAGACAAGGAATGATCTATGGCGTCTGCCGCCGAACAGCTTGCTTCGCAAATTAACTTTTCTAATTTCGCAAAGGCTACTGAACTTAAGAAACGCATTTGGTTCACACTCGGCGCGTTAATTATTTATCGTCTCGGCACGTGGATACCACTTCCCGGGATAGATCCCTCAATTCTACAGGACATATTTCAGCAGCAGGCTGGTGGTATTCTGGATATGTTCAATATGCTCTCAGGCGGTGCGTTCGCAAGAATGACGATTTTTGCGTTGAATATTATGCCTTACATTTCAGCTGCGATTATTATGCAGCTACTCCAAGCAATCCACCCACACTTTGAGGCGTTGAAGAAAGAGGGTGAAGTTGGGCGAAAAAAACTTAATCAATATACTCGATATGGAACGGTGATATTAGCGGCGCTCCAAGCCTATGGGATAGCTGTTGGCCTCGAGGGTATGAGCGGCTCGCAAGGGCCTGCTGTAGCTGAACCGGGTGGATTTTTCAGAGCTACAACTGTGATCACACTCGTTGGAGGTACGATATTTCTAATGTGGTTGGGTGAACAAATCACTGCCCGAGGCGTCGGAAATGGAATTTCGTTAATAATTTTTGCTGGTATTGTTGCGGAAATGCCGTCAGCGCTCATCGGTACACTTGAATTGGGCCGAACAGGGGCACTTTCGGCCTTACTAATCGTCTTCTTGTTAATTATGGCCGTTGCTGTAATTACTTTCATAGTTTTCGTGGAACGCGCCCAGCGGCGTGTAGTTGTGCAGTACCCAAAGCGCCAGCAGGGCAACAAAATGGTTGGCGGAGAGAATTCACACATACCGCTAAAAGTTAATACGGCCGGGGTTATTCCGCCTATATTTGCTAGCTCATTGCTATTATTGCCTATCACAGTCGCCAATTTTTCGGCGAGTGCGGGTCCCGGCTGGCTTACAGACATTACGGCCTACCTGGGCCGTGGCCAGCCGGCATATCTGTTATTCTACTCGGCTATGATAATTTTCTTCGCATTTTTCTACACTTCTGTAGTTTTTAACCCAACTGAAACGGCTGATAATCTAAAAAAATACGGCGGTTTTGTACCGGGAATACGTCCTGGAAAAAATACGGCGGAATACCTCGATTTTATTCTTACCCGCCTGACTGTTGTTGGCGCAATATATTTGACCGCGATAAGTATCTTGCCTGAGCTTCTGATATCGCAATACGGGGTGCCCTTCTATTTTGGCGGGACGAGTCTCCTTATAGTGGTGACGGTAACGATGGATACGGTGGCTCAGGTGCAGTCACACCTTGTCGCCCACCAATATGAAGGCCTCGTTAAGAAATCCCGCTTGAAAGGCCGCCGCGGATGAACCTAATTTTGTTGGGCCCCCCCGGGGCTGGAAAGGGGACACAGGCAAAGCGCCTCGAAGATGCCTGTAATCTCGTCCAATTGTCTACAGGGGACATGCTGCGTGCTGCCGTGGAGTCTGAAAGTGAAATCGGTCAGCAGGCGAAATCGATAATGGAACGTGGTGAATTAGTCTCTGACGCAATAATGATTGCAATGATTCGGGACCGCATTCAAGAGGTAGACTGTCTAAACGGCTTTATACTTGACGGGTTCCCGAGGACAACTGCGCAAGCAGAAGCGCTAGATAACATGCTTGCAGATATGAACGCGAACCTTAACCATGTTATTGAAATGAAGGTTGAAGATGCAATTTTGGTGGATCGAATTTCTGGCCGCTTTAGCTGCTCAAATTGTGGTGCAGGCTATCACGACACTTTCCAGAAACCGGTTGTTGAAAATGTTTGCGATAACTGTGGCTCCACAGAATTTTCACGGCGTAAAGATGATAACGCTGAAACTGTCGCACTCCGTCTAGAGGCCTATCATGCCCAAACAGCACCCTTGTTACCCTATTACGATGCGCAGGGGAGATTAACGAGAGTTGACGGGATGGCAGGTATAGATGAGGTGACCCGGCAAATCATGAGCATTATCGAGACTGGCTCATGGTTGACTTGAGCCAATCAGCCCTTATACTCTCTGCGCTTCACCCAGACGAGTGGGGTGTTTTTTTCAATATTTCAATGACTTAAACGCTAAGGAGACAGCGTCGTGGCACGTATTTCAGGTGTAAACCTGCCTAACAAGCCAGTTGCAATCGCGCTTACCTATATTTTTGGTATCGGTCGTACATCTGCTATAAAAATTTGCGAGGCGGCGAACGTGACAGGTTCAGTGCGTGCGAATGAACTCGGCGATGATGAACTGGCGCGCATTCGAGACGTCATTGATCGCGACTACATGATCGAGGGGGATCTTCGACGCGAAACCGCGATGAATATAAAGCGGTTGATGGATCTTGGCAGTTATCGTGGCTTGCGCCATCGTAAGGGTCTCCCGGTTCGTGGGCAACGCACTCATACTAACGCACGCACCCGAAAAGGTAAGGCGCGCCCTGTCGCCGGTAAAAAATAGGCGGATAAGAGGAAACAATGGCTAGACAAACTACAGCAAGGCCTCGCCGCCGTGAACGCAAAAATATCACATCCGGCGTTGCTCATGTAAATTCGACGTTTAATAATACGATGATCACAATCACTGATGCGCAGGGTAACTCGATAGCTTGGTCATCCGCTGGGGCGCAAGGTTTTAAAGGTTCACGAAAAGCGACGCCTTACGCCGCGCAGATGGCAGCCGAGGATGCGGGCCGTAAAGCCCAAGAGCACGGCGTAAAGACGCTGGAAGTGGAGGTAAAGGGTCCCGGTTCAGGGCGAGAATCAGCGCTGCGCGCGCTTCAAGCCGTGGGCTTCGCTATAACAGCAATACGCGATGTAACGCCGATCCCACATAATGGTTGCCGTCCCAGGAAAAGGCGCCGCGTGTAGGGCAGACTTTTGCTACCCCTGGGTAGCGCCATCAGATAAGAAACTCAAAACGCGGCATCAGGCCGCCTTAAGGATAACGGTATGACGGTCATTCACGATAATTGGCAGGAACTGATCAAACCTACTAAGCTGGATATTAATGCGGGCGAGGAAGCATCGCGCTTTGCTTCGATTACGGCGGAACCTTTGGAGCGGGGTTTTGCGACCACCCTCGGAAACTCGTTACGCCGTATTTTGCTCTCGTCACTTCAGGGAGCTGCGGTAACCGCGGTTCAGATCGATGGGGTCTTGCATGAGTTCTCCTCGATTCCTGGGGTCCGTGAAGACGTTACAGATGTCGTGCTTAACATCAAGTCGCTAGCTCTCCGCATGCATGGCGAAGGCCCTAAGCGAATAACGCTCACCGCGACTGGTCCCGGGGAAATCACGGCCGGTATGATTGAAGCGACTCATGATATAGAAATTATCGACCCAGATATCGTAATCTGTACTCTTGATGATGGGGCCAGGATTTCTATGGAAATGACGGTAGATAGTGGCAAGGGTTATGTCCCTGCTGCTGAAAACCGTGCCGAAGATTCACCAATCGGCCTGGTCCCAGTCGACGCCGTTTTTAGCCCAGTCCGTCGTGTGGCATATCGTGTTGAAAATGCGCGTGTCGGGCAACGAACGGATTACGATAAGCTCGTGATGGATGTCGAAACAGACGGGACAATTTCGCCGGAAGATGCAGTCGCTCTGGCGGCTCGCATCCTTCAAGATCAGTTCCAGTTATTCATCAACTTTGAAGAGCCGAGCGCCATCCGGGAAACAGTTGAAGTCGCGGAGCCCGCTTTTAATCGAAATTTATTGCGCAAGGTAGATGAACTGGAGTTGTCTGTCCGCTCAGCTAATTGCTTAAAGAATGATAACATCATCTATATTGGTGATTTGGTCCAAAAAACTGAGCAGGAGATGCTGCGCACCCCCAACTTCGGCCGCAAGTCGCTCAATGAAATCAAAGAAGTCCTGTCGATGATGGGCTTGCATCTCGGTATGGAAATTACAGAGTGGCCCCCGGAAAACATCGAAGACATGGCGAAGCGCCTTGAGGAGCCTTACTAGGGCAACTAACGGGAAGTAAAGGAGATTACAATGCGCCATCGTATGAGTGGTCGTAAGCTTAATCGCACTAGCTCGCATCGAAAGGCGATGTTTGGAAACCTAGCAGCCGCGCTAATAAAGCATGAGCAGATTAAAACGACCCTACCAAAGGCTAAAGAACTGCGTTCAATAGTGGATCGCCTGATCACACTTGGTAAACGGGGTAATCTGCATGCTCGTCGTATCGCTTTATCGCGCTTACACGGCGATAAGAAGGTCGCCGATAAGCTTTTCAGGGTCTTAGCGGAGCGTTATAGCGACCGCGCAGGCGGCTACACTCGCGTTATCAAAGCGGGGTTCCGCTATGGCGATTCAGCTCCAATGGCTATTGTTGAACTTATCGATCGTGACACAGACGCAAAGGGACAGGACTCCGGGCCAGTGCTTGTGAATGACGAAGCGGAACTGGAGACTGTTGGGTAGCGACCTGTTGTTACTGGCACTTGGCTAAGGGGCGGTTCTTTGGGTAGCGCCTTTTACCCTAGAAGGTCATCGCTTATAGACGGTAAAGTTTTATAATGCGCAGAGGCTTTCCATATTCGGTCGGACCCGTTCTGCTGTGCGCGGTGTTTGTTTTGTGGGCGGCGTTCTCAGCTTCTGTTGCTAAAACGAAAATCGTTCCTACTTCCCGAGCGGAAACGATGCTTTCTTTTGCGCCGTTGGTAAAATCAGCAGCACCCGCGGTCGTGAACATTTATACGCGTCGCGTGGTTCGCTCGCGTTCCACAACACCCTTTTTTAATGATCCCTTCTTTCGCCGGTTTTTTGGTGACCAGTTTCAGTTTGAAGGACAAGCACGGCGCCGGGTGCAAAATTCGCTTGGTTCAGGAGTAATTGTGAGTGACGATGGATTAATCGTTACGAACTACCACGTCATTGAGGGAGCCGATGAAATTACGGTTGTATTGGCTGACCGCCGCGAATTTGAGGCTAATGTTGTAACGCGTGATGAGCAAACGGATCTTGCTGTGTTGCGTATTAAGGTGGAAGCGACAAAATTACCGTTTTTGAAATTGAAAGACTCCGACTCGTTGGAGGTGGGAGATCTCGTCCTTGCAATAGGCAATCCATTTGGGGTGGGGCAAACGGTTACCAGCGGCATTGTTTCTGCCCTTTCCCGGACGGCACGAGGTGTAAATGATTTTGGCTATTTTATCCAAACCGACGCCGCCATAAATCCAGGTAACTCTGGAGGAGCGCTTATCTCGTCGGATGGAAAGCTTGTCGGTATCAATACAGCGATTTATTCCCGCGGTGGCGGCTCTAATGGAATTGGTTTTGCTATTCCATCTAATATGGTTGCTACGGTAATTGGAGGTGCGAGGAAGGGTGGTCAGATAGTGCGCCCCTGGATTGGCGCTCGCGGCCAAAGCGTTGATGCTGATCTAGCACGCTCTTTAGGACTAAGAACACCGTCAGGGGTTTTAGTAAATTCTATATATCCCAATGGTCCGGCAGCTCGAGCAGGATTTGAGTTGGGAGACGTGATCGTTACCATCGACGGGCGGGCCGTGCCCGATGTAAATGCGATGCGTTTTCGTATTGCAACACTCACGGTTGGTGAACAAGCTGTGATTGGGATCATCCGTGGGGGCAGGCCTATTGAACTTCGGCTAGCTTTAATTCCTGCTCCGGAAAAACCGCCCCGAAACCTGGCGGTCATTACCGGTAACAACCCTCTCGCTGGCAGCAAGGTGGCAAACCTCTCGCCTGCACTGTTAGAAGAACTAGCAATGGACGTTGAGGCTACGGGAGTCATCATCTTGCGCCTAAAGCGTGGATCTCCAGGCGATCGAATTGGTTTAAGGGCAGGGGACATCTTGGTCCGCTTAAACGGGGAGGCAATCGATTCGGTAAGCACGCTCAAAAAGCTATTAATACGGAGCTATTCTGCTTGGAGGATTGAAATTACGCGTTCGGGTCGCTCCCTTCAGTTGGTAATCCAGGGTTAGCACATTATGAAAATGCTTCTTTTCGTGGCGTTTGGTGGGGCGGTTGGTGCTTCTGCTCGTTATGCAGTGAGTTTGGCGTTCATAAACATTAGTTGCTGTCAGTTTCCTTTTTCGACATTCTTTGTGAATACCTGCGGTTTGTTTTTTCTTGGCGTAGTTCTCGCGCTTCTTGATTATTCCTGGTCAGCATCACCTGAAATCCGTGCGTTTTTTGTCGTAGGAGTTCTGGGCGGTTTTACTACGTTCTCTGCATTTTCTCTTGATATCCTTATACTTGCTGAGCGACAAAGGCTTGACCTTTTAGCGGCGTATCTCTTTGGCACGCTGATATTATCATTTGCAGGTTTGATTGCAGGCCTTCGTCTGAGCCGGGCTATAATTACATGAGCGGCGTCCAGACTCGTGAGGTCAGCAATGAAGATGCAGATATCCGGATTGATCGCTGGTTCCGGCGATACTTTCCTGAGATCAAACACGGAAAACTAGAAAAGCTCCTCCGGACCGGACAGATACGTTTAGACGGCAGTCGAGTAAAGGCATCGACAAGGCTTGAGGCTGGCCAAATGCTTAGAATTCCACCCTTAGCCGGAGCAATTACGGGAAGGACAGAAGTCCCTAATACAAGCATTAGCCGCGCGGATAGCAAGTGGATACGGTCATTGGTTTTGCATTCGGATGATGATCTCATCGTTATTAATAAGCCCCCCGGACTTGCTGTGCAGGGCGGGACCGGGATCACCCGTCATATTGATAAACTTTTGACAGCACTTGTCCCAGATAGTGCTGAACGACCTAAATTGGTTCACCGGTTGGACCGGGACACGAGCGGTGTTTTACTGATCGCTCGAAGAGCCTCTGTTGCTGCTAAACTGGGTGAAGTTTTTCGAGGAAGAAATGCAGTAAAATCCTACTGGGCACTTACTGCTGGTGTGCCATCGCGACGAGCGGGAACTATTAGCAGGTCGCTTGTCAAGGTTGCGGGAAAACAAGGTTTTGAAAAGGTCGTCGCCAACAGCGAAGTTGGAAAGTCCGCGGTGACTGATTATCGGGTAATTGAAATTGCCGGCCGGGAGGTTTGCTGGTTATTGTTGAAACCTCGAACTGGAAGAACGCATCAACTACGGGTGCACTGCGCTTTGATGAATACACCCATCATTGGGGATAAAAAATACGGTGGCGCAAATAAAATTCCGGACGGCTCTCCTCATAAGGACTTCTTGCATCTTCATGCGAAATCAATCACGTTTCCGCATCCAGCAGGCGGCGATTTCTCAGTTTCAGCGCCTCTTCCACCAAATATGCAAGCGACCTGGGATTTCTTCGGGTTTGACACTCACGTAAAGGGCGCTGAATGACGCCTTCTGATACTCGCCTCGCGGCCTTTGATTTGGACGGCACCCTGCTAAACAGCATTCCGTCGATTGTAATTGGTGTGCGGAGTTGTTGGGCTTCTCTTGGGTTTCCTGAAGTATCGGATGATCAAATCCGTAATATTATTGGGCTACCTTGGGAGGAGAGTGTTCAGATGCTTGTTCCCGGCGCTGGCGCGAGAGAAGTCGAGATGATTCATGAATATCACGCCGAAATTGCGCGGGGTGACCGGTCGCCGCCCCCCCGCCCGCCCGAAGAAATATTTGTCGGCGCGGTTGAGATGCTTGATCGTTTTGAGGCTGACGGATACGAGCTTGCCATAGTGACCAGCCGATCAAACCGGCGCTTTTATGAATTATTGGAGCGGGCCGGTATATCTGGACGGTTCGCGACAGTAAAAACAGCCGATCTGGGCCCCGGTAAACCTAGTCCCTTCCTCTTAAATCAGGCGATGGAGGATGTGGGCGCAATACCAGAAAGCACAGTCATGATAGGGGATACCACGTACGATATTCAGACTGGGATAAACGCTGGCAGCGGCGCTATCGGAGTTACTTGGGGTGTACATTCAAAACATAAGCTAATGGAGGCCGGCGCTCATTTTGTTGTAGACCGTTTCGATGAACTTCACGATCATGCCGAAGCGCTGGTATACGGTGACGAGGAACGGTGAAAAAATTTTACAGGGAAGTTTTACCGCGCGGTGCGGGTGATAGTTTTTCAATTTTCCTTGACGAACACCCTCTAAAAACACCCAGGAAAAAGCCGTTTGTTCTGCCAAACGCCGAGATTGCTGCTGCTATTGCGGAAGAATGGCGGTCCGACTCTGACGAGATATCGCCTTCGGAGATGGTATTAACTAAGCTGGCCAACAGCGCATTGGATAGTGTGGCAGAGCACCGAGAGATCACAATTGACGAGATTTCGGGGTTCGCCGAGACGGATCTTGTCTGTTACCGGTCGGGGGAGCCTCTGGAATTACGTGATCAACAAGATCGGGAATGGGGCGCACTTCTTGATTGGATGAGTAGAGAGCTAGATATAAGCCTCAGTTCGACCGATAGTATCCTGCCACTTGCACAAAACCGACGCGATTTAAATAAAGTTCGATGCGTGGTTGCATCCTTTGATGATTACAGTTTAGCCGGACTACACATGCTAACCCTCGCCTGTGGGTCTGTTGTCATTGGACTGGCCGCAGCCTTTGAAGAGGTAGACGAAAGACGTGCTTGGGAACTTTCTCTCCTCGAAGAGAGTTACCAGATCGACAATTGGGGTGAGGATCCTGAGGCAACAAAGCGCCGAGAGGGTCTTCGACTGGATATCGCGGCTGCGACGCGGTTCCTTGCCTTGCTGCGCAATTAAGGTGGCGATCATATAAGATTGAAAAGAGCACCGCGTTTAATAACCTTGGATTTGTGCCTTGTAAACGGAGTAAGCAGGGCAACGCGACTGGCCCGGCTAGATGAAGATGGTAAACCTAGCTAATGCGAATCCCTAGTGCTGCGAGAAAAGTACTGCCAGGATTATTCCGTCTATGGAAAACGGCTCTACGGTAATCCTGTTTGATTTGCCGCGATCAACTTGTGAGTCCCCCCAAAGTGTGACGATCTTTAGTCGAACCGATTGAATGTCTTGCGCCCAAAAACGTCTTCGAATGATTGTTGTAAGGCACAGTCGAGGTCGTCCATTGAAATTGAGATGCCGAGGGCTTTAAGTGACGTGGTACCAAAATCAGATACGCCGCAGGGGACAATTCCACTGTAATGGTCGAGGTCGGGTTCTAGGTTTATCGAAATGCCGTGGAAGGTAACCCATCTTCGAACGCGGACTCCGATCGCAGCAATTTTGTCTTCACGTAAATCAGGGCTATCCTCTACGTTGTGTTCCACCCAAATTCCAACGCGCCCGTTCCTGCGTTCACCCTCCACACCAAATACCGCGAGAGTTGTGATGATCCATTCCTCTAGATCATACACAAATTTTCTGATGTCCCGTGACCGCGAAGCTAAGTTTAACATCGTATAGCAAACCCGTTGTCCGGGGCCGTGATATGTGAATTCGCCACCACGACCAGTGGTGTAGACGGGAAAGCGGTTTTCATCCAGTAGATCAACGGCTTGGGCGCTGGTACCCGCTGTATAAAGCGGTGGGTGCTCTAGCAGCCAAACGAGCTCCGGGGCTCCATCCAGGATCCCATCCACCCTTGTTTCCATAGTTTTTAATGCAGCCTTATACTCAACCAGGTCGGTTGAAACATACCACTCAATTGACGTTTCAGAATCCATAAATGCTTCACGCTTGCGGTCAATACACCAATTTGGTATGTCACAACGCCTTAAAAAATCAAGAAAAACGGAGTATTCGGTTAGGAAGCGGTCGTGGCGGAATTGGTAGACGCGCAGCGTTGAGGTCGCTGTGGGAGAGATCCCGTGGAAGTTCGAGTCTTCTCGACCGCACCATTTAAAGGCCCGTTGCTCTGAGCGCGGGCCTAAACTTTTGGGACACAAGGGTCCGTGATTTATTAATTATGCGCACGAGCAATATCTTAGCATTTTTATTGGGCTTAGTAGCTCTGACTATTTTCTTTGTACCAGACCCAGTCGGAGTGAGTGATGGCACAATGCGTGCTGCAGGCGTACTTTTACTGGTTTTAAGCCTATTGGCGACCGTAGCCCTTCCCGAATATCTTACAATTTTAATTTTCTTCTTCTTAGCCCTAGTTATCGCAATTGCCCCTCCGCAGGTCGTATTCTCAGGGTTTCTCTCAGGAGCCGCCTGGCTGTTATTTGGCGGTATGATATTGGGAGTGGCAATAGAGGCCACAGGTCTTGGAACGCGTCTTGCTGGTTTTATCGAGCGATTATTTTCTCAATCTTATCTTCACCTAGTAGCTGGCACAGTTCTTATAATGATGGTTTTGGCTTTGTTAATGCCCTCATCGGTAGGGCGGGTCACTATCATGTTACCCATAATACTCGCACTGGCTGAAAAAATGGGTTTTAGAGAGGGTAGCAATGGTCACGCTGGCTTAGTTTTAGCTGTCGGGGTTGGTGCGCTGACCCCGACATTTTCAATCCTGCCGGCGTCTGTACCGAATGTTGTTATGGCTGGTGCCGCAGAGGCAATTCACGGAATAAGGTTTACATACAACGAATATTTATTGCTTCATTTCCCTGTTATCGGTCTTGGGACGTTAGTGATATTACCTCTAGTCATTTTTTGGCTTTTCCCGGATCAAGTTCTCAAGAAGAAAAAACCTGACGAGCCGAGAGCACTGAGTTCTGGAGAATTACGGCTAATAGTGGTTCTAACCGTGGCGTTAGTTTTGTGGGCAACTGATAGTTTGCATGAAATAGCGCCAGCTTGGGTTGCCCTAGGTGCGGGCATTTTTTGTGCTTTGCCAGGAGTAGGAATCCTGCCTACCGGGCTACTTCTTCCAAAATTGAACTTCGGCCCGTTCATTGTTTTAGCCGGAGTTATTGGTGTTGGCGCAGTCGTCACCCATTCTGGGCTTGGCACCGTTGTCGGTAAATACCTGATTGCATCTATGGAATTCGGGGAAGGAAACGATCTTAAGACTTTTGCCGGAGTGATTGGCCTAGGCTGGGTATTGGAGATCATTACGACGTTGCCGGGACAGCCAGCAATAATGACTTCATTTGCTCCCACTATTGCTGATGCAACCGGTTGGCAACTTAGCACCGTTCTGATGGCGCAGGTCCCCGCATGGGCTTTAGTTTTATTCCCCTATCAAGCTCCGCCACTAGTGGCAACTCGAGCCATTTCTGGTTTGGAGGTAAGGAAATTTATAAGAATTTTATTCCCGATGGCTTTGTGTGGTTGGTTCGTAATGGTCCCGCTTCAATGGTTATGGTGGAGTTTTCTTGGTTATTTTTGACTTAAATTTATTTATCTTAATCTTGGTGTTTTTTGTGTGTGAGCAAATAACCAAGAAGCATTTACAAAATAGGTCAAATTGTTTGCAAAGTAGCCAAGGGTATTGTTTCCGTTGTGTTAATAAGAATTAAAAACCAGCATTTCAATTGAAAATCTTGAAATTTGAAATAGATACAAACTATGGCAGTTCACCTAATAAAATTAGCTGTTGGCGTTGACAGCATTGAGCATCTTTCGCAGATCCAGGATCGCCATCGTCATGAGAATAGAGGGGTTCTTCGTCACTTTACGAGAAATACTCCGAAGCGCTCCAAAGAATTAACAGATGACGGGTCGATTTATTGGGTTATTAAGGGCTTTATCCGTGTAAGACAAAGGATCATTGGATTTGAAGAAGGAATTAATAGAGGTGGGAAACGCCGTTGCGCGATATGCTTGGATCCTCAATTAATAAGAGTGTGTTTAACCCCCCAAAAACCAATCCAGGGTTGGCGATACCTAGATCCCTTAATATCTCCAAAGGATTTGGGAAGAAAAGATTTCAATGAAGAAGAATACATACCTGAAAAGCTATTTAATGAATTGAAATCCCTAGGTTTAATCTGATCCACTTCTTTAATTAACTTTTTAAAAGTGCTTGGATTTTTATTTCTGGATTTTCCAGGTCATGCTTGGCGATTTCTTTTCGGGCCTGCATTAATCTTTTGGCCATTCTTAGATCTCTTGTGCTGTTGACTGAAATTGCCCCAACTATCAATTTGTTTTTAAGGTAAAATTCAACAAATTCATTTTTACCTTTATCACCTCTAGTTGCTGTTTCATCCCACTCCTCAGGTAAACCTATCATTTGGATGTTAGCGTCAAATTGATCGGACCAGAACCATGGAATCTCATTATAAGCCGTCCCTTTACCGAGCATTGATTTGCCCGCGGCAATCCCCTGGTTCATCGCATTTTCCCAACTTTCTAAGCGGAGCCTTTTTCCTAAAATATTATTGGGGTGATTTGACACGTCACCAGCGGCAAAAATATTGGGGTCATTTGTCTGACAAAGCTCATCGACTAAAATCCCATTGTCGATTGCAAGTCCGGCTTGCTCGGCTAATTCAGTATTCGGGATAACCCCTATTCCAATGATGACCTTAGAGCAATTAACTTCTGTTCCGTCTGAGAGGGTGGCAGATTCTACGTGGTCTCCGCCATTTATTGATTTGACACCAGTATTAAGGAGAATCCTAACCCCATTACTCTGATGATAATGAAGCATCCAATTACTGATTTCTGGAGTAACCGCCCGACTACAAAGTCGATCGGCGTATTCTACGACTATTGTTTCATAGCCAAGTTTAGTAAGAGTTGCAGCGCATTCGAGGCCTATCCAGCCCCCCCCAACTATCAATGCAGTGCCTCCGGGAGAGAGTTCCTCTCGGATCTTTAGAGTGTCATCTAACGTCCTGAGGTAGTGCACACCTTCTAGTTCAACACCTGCAGTATCAAGCGGCCTTACTCGAGTTCCCGTCGTAATCGCAAGCTTATTCCAGTTGAGGGTCGTGCCATTGTCCAGTTCGACAGATTTTTTAGCGCGATCAATTGCTGTCACGCGAGTTTTTAGGATTACATCGATTTTTTCTTCTGCGTATGAGCCCTCAGGCCAAAAATAGGTGCTTTCGAGATTAACCTCACCAAGCAAAGCGCCTTTGGATAAAGGTGGTCTCTCGTAGGGTAAATATGGTTCCTCGCCAACCAGTGTTATATTGCCTTGGAAACCCTCGTTACGAAGGGTTTTTGCAATCCAACCTCCAGCTTGGCTAGCTCCAATAATTACGAAAGTTTCCTCAGTACACACGTTTTATCATCCTGATTTAATTATTCGGTTTTGGGAACACCAACAAAGATTTGATCTCCTTCAACTTTTACAGGGAACTTTCTGAGGTCCACTGTTGCTGGCGCGGTCAATGCTTTTCCAGTTTTAATGTCAAAGCATGCGCCATGAAGGGGGCATTCAATGTTGCCATCTTCGATATATCCATCTGACATAGCGGCATAGGCATGTGTACAAATGTCATCGAGCGCGAAATACTCGCCATCCATTTTGTAAATACCAATATCCAATCGGCCAACTGAAACTGCTATTACCTCCTCATCATCGATTTCATCGGCTTTCGCCACTGCGTGGTATTCGTAATCTTGATCGCTCATCATGACTTTCCTATTCTGTTACTTAAACCTGGACCTATTTTTTGACGCCAAAGTGGACTTTTTCCCATTGTTGTCTACTTGATCAAATATTTCTATCCCTTGACACTGAAGCCGGCGAAACCAAGTTCCTGAACTGAATTTCGAACGGTTATCCCTGGCCTCAACGCCTCGGCGGCAGTTGCTCCGCCCGCCATAATAATCCAGCCTTCCTGCAGAGGTTCCCCGGCAGCTGCTGCTATGCGAGCCGCCGCAGCCAGTGATCGTGCTGGATGACCGAGGATAGCCGCAGAGGAACCAATTTGAGCGGGCTTGCCATCAATTTCCAATATCATCCCAAGATTGCTTAAATCGGGATTAGGCGAGGACCAACTTCCTAAGACGTATCCACTTGAAGAACTATTATCCGCAACTACATCAGCAAGTGAAAATTTGAAGTTTTTGTATCGGGAGTCAATTATTTCTATTGCTGGGGCTACCGCATCAACGGCTGCCATCGCCTCCGCTGCTGTGCACGCATAAGGTAATGGTGCCCCGAGCAGGAATGCGATCTCAGGCTCCGCTCTGGGATGAACATAATTTTTTATATCTATTTCGTCGCCATCTTCAACTAGCATGCCGTCAGACAGACGCCCCCAAATCATATCGTCGATGCCCATTTGGATCATTTTGGCACGGCTAGTGAAACCCATCTTAATGCCCACTTGAGTTTCTCCGCGTGCCAATCGACGAGAAAACGCAGCAGATTGGATTGCGTAACCCTCTTCAACGGTAATCTTGTCTTTCGCTGAAAGCTGGGGGATCGCCTTTGCATTCTTGGCAGCATCATCAACAATTTTAGCAAGTTTAAGAATGTCCGCCATTATATTGCCCCCCCTTGAGAGTCTTGGTTTTCCCTCGCAAGATCGAGGGCAACATCTACAATCATATCTTCTTGACCTCCAACCATCTTTCTTCGACCGAGCTCGACAAGAATATCGCGGGTATCAATCCCATATAATTTTGATGCATTTTCTGCATGTCTCAAAAAGCTAGAGTAGACACCGGCATAACCAATCGATAGCGTTTCTCTATCTACCCTCACAGGCCTATCTTGCAGCGGGCGAACAAGATCCTCAGCCGCATCCATAAGCCCAAAAACGTCACATCCGTGATTCAGCCCCATACGATCGGCCACTGCTACAAATACTTCTAATGGGGCATTGCCAGCCCCTGCACCCATTCCCGCCAATGAACCGTCGATTCTGCTCGCACCTTGTTCTATCGCAGCAATATTGAATGCTATCCCCAATCCAAGATTATTATGGGCATGCATGCCCGTTTGGGTTTTTGCATCTAGAATATCGTGCATCGCTTTGAAGCGGTCGACTACACCATCGACTAACAAGGCCCCTGCCGAGTCGGTTACATAGATGCAATTTGCTCCGTATGACTCCATGAGTTTTGCCTGTTCTGCAAATGGCTTTGGCTCATTCATGTGAGCAAGCATTAAAAGGCAGGCGACGTCCATTCCAGCTTCTCGAGCCCATTCAATATGCTGTTTTGAGATGTCAGCTTCTGTGCAGTGAGTGGCGACCCTCACTGACCTTGCACCTGCATTATATGCTGCCTTTAAATCCTCTATCGTACCGATGCCTGGCAGGAGTAAAACCGTTAATTTTGCATTTTCGACCACCTCTGCCGCTGCCGAAATCCATTCCAAATCAGTATGTGTGCCAAATCCATAATTAAATGAGGTTCCGCAGAGGCCATCTCCATGGGTTACTTCGATTGCACTTACCCCCGCTTTGTCTAGCGCTTTCGCGATTGTCCGCACCTGATCCAGGCTATAGCCATGCCTGATCGCATGCATCCCATCTCGGAGGGTAGTGTCTTGAATGTAGAGTTTTCGTGTTGGGTCCTTATCCATTTTCAAGCATCCTTTCTGAGCTCGACCAGGCGCTCCGCTGTCTTAAGCGCAGCGGAAGTCATTATGTCTAAGTTGCCTGCATAATTTGGCAGATAATGAGCTGCGCCCTCGACCTCCAAAAAGATGGAGGTTTTAATTCCCGAAAAATCCCCGTGGCCTGGAATGTGAATTGGAGTGTTATCGCCAATCCGTTCAAATTGCACCTCTTGTTTCAGTCTGTATCCTGGAACATATTCTTGAACCTTTGCGACCTGCTCCTCGACAGACTTTCGTATGAGTTCTGTTTCAGTATCTTCGCTTAAAGCATAGACAGTATTTCGCATCATCACAGGTGGATCGGCGGG
>CAJWSW010000054.1 GCA_913046035.1 uncultured Alphaproteobacteria bacterium
CTGACGCGTGCCGAAATCGCAACGCACCAACAAATATTTCCTAAATTTCGAATACACGATCCGGCGGTCGATGATGATCAACGAAACTTTTGATATTGACAATCACTTTCTCGCCCATTGCGATACGGCCCTCGCGAGTCGCTGAACCAAGGTGTGGGGCTAGAACTACGTTATCGAGTTCCAATAACGTAGGCTCGATGGCAGGCTCTCGCTCGTACACGTCTAACCCGGCACCAGCGATTTTTCCGCTAGCAAGCAACCGAGCTAAGGCCACCTCGTCAATTATCTCGCCGCGTGCAGTATTTACAACGAATGCGTGGGATTTAAGGAGTGATAAACGTTCTTCGCTTAAAAGATGATGCGTTTCCTTAGTATGCGGACAGTTAATAGAAATAAAGTCCATGTGGGCCAACATTTGGTCCAGATCGTCCCAGTATGTTGCTTCAAGTTCTTTCTCTATATCTAAATGTAAGCGACGGCGGTTATGATAATGCACAGTCATACCAAAACCTCGAACGCGGCGCGCAAGAGCCTGACCGATACGACCCATGCCTATAATCCCCAGCCGTTTCTCTGAAATTCGATGGCCAATCATGAAAGTTGGGGCCCAGCCGTCCCAATTTCCGGAACGGATTAGCCGCTCTCCCTCGCCCAGTCGTCGCGGCGCCGCAAGAAGGAGACAAGCGGCCATGTCCGCGGTATCGTCAGTCAAAACACCGGGGGTATTTGTAACTACTATCTTACGCGCCGTGGCGGCTTCTAAGTCAATGTGACTCACACCTACTCCAAAATTAGCAATCAGGGTGACTGTTTCGGGTAATTTGGCTATTAGATCTGCATCAATTCGGTCAGTAACAGTGGGAACAAGTACCTGTGCGCCATCACAGGTATCGACAATCCGTTTCGCTGACATAGCCACGTCGGTCGGGTTCAGTCGTGCCTCAAAAAGTTCCATCATTCGTGTCTCGACATCTCGTGGAAGACGTCGCGTAACCACAATAACAGGTTTTCTCTTGGCCATGTGCTGGCCTTCCTCTCTATTATAAACTCTGGCGTATCAGGGTGTTTAACCGTTGTCCAGATACCTACTCCGTAGAGCTATTAGTTACTGCAGTATATAGTGTCAGCATGCAACATCGTTCGACAGTGGTGAAAATCCTCGCGCTCTGGAGTTTCCTATCAGTGGCTATACCAATAACAACCTTTGCTGGAAGCGATCTTACTCTTCCCCGCTATGCGTCGCTCCGAGCTGACACCGTGCACCTGAGAACAGGACCAGGAAAGCGCTACCCAGTCGACTGGATATTTATATCGCGGAACATGCCAGTTGAAATCACCGCCGAATTCGAAAACTGGCGAAAGGTTCGCGATTGGCAAGGGACCGAAGGTTGGGTTCACCGCGCCTTGCTATCCAAAAAAAGAACTGCAGTGGTAATTGCAGGTATTCAACCGCTGCGCCGCAACCCAGATCCTAGCTCAGCACTTACGGCACGAGTTATGGAAAAAGTTGTAGGACGGCTTCTTAGGTGCGCAGGAAAATGGTGCAGGCTCGAGATCGGCAAACATCGCGGATGGATGAGACGGAGCCACATCTGGGGCGTATACACTGACGAAAAGCTAGACTAACGCTCATGCTCTTCCCCATAGGGTCACGTCATCGCACAGATTGGCGCCCGGATGTGGGGCGGGCAGAGCCGCAGAACAGCAAGTCAAACCGTTTAATCAAAATCTTCTGATAGTGCTTGACGTATTTGGGCCGTCATACCAGCGGCATGAGTATAATTAGGATGTGTAAATCCGACAGTTACGTCGCCGATTCCGGACATGAATGCGGCAGCTTGTTGATCTGAAAATGGAAAGTGTACAAATTGTACTGAGGACGCTTTGCCCTCAGCGCTCGTCCTATCCACGTCCGTTTCCGCATCTCCACGGATCCTTTGCCCATCCACGTTAATATACATGGTGTCCTCGATCCCACCCAAAGAGCCAAGGACGTTTGATCGTCGAATAGGGTCGCCAATTTCAAACATAACGGTTGCGATTAACTCCCTACCCTGAGGTATAAGGGGATTGTATGCCGCCAACTCATCGGGGATCTGGTCTTCACCACCCCGCTCAATATAAATCATTTCGTGAATCTGATGCCACATCGTGTCGTAGTTCTCAAAGTAGAACGTGGCATGGGGCCCTACCTCTATACGACGATTTTTTTTCTTCTCGGTCAGTGCCCGTTTGCGTTCTTTACGACTTTCAGCATATTCGGAATATGGAAGAATTTCGTTCCGCGTTATTGATTTCAAACTTGTCATATCAGTCCTGGGTCCCACGATAAGATTTTGCAATAAGCTGGAGAGGGTGAGGAGCGTGTTCTGGAATTTGCGGAGAGGCCTCTTCTTTCTCCGCTAGTCTTTCCATACCCTGTATTATGTGGGCGCCGGCGAGCGGACACTCAGACACAACATATTTTGGAGCTTTTTCAATGACCTTGCGAGCTGACGGACGGCCAATCTTTAAACCAGTTTCGAAATTGTCTCTCATCATTCCCCAAGAACCACCATGCCCAGAGCAACGCTCGATGACCCCTACGTCGGCATCTGGGATCAAGCGCAATAACTCTGCTGCCTTTTGGCCCATATTTTGTGCGCGTGAGTGACAAGAAAGATGGACCGCAATGCTTCCATCCAAAGTGGACATACCTGCAGCGAGGCCCTCCGTCTTAGCGATGTCAACAATATATTCACTGATATCCCTAGTGGCGCTTGATAACAAGCGAACATCATCATCATCGGGGAGAATTAATGGCCATTCAAATTTGAGCATTAGTGAACAACTAGGTGTAAGAGCGACTACCTCGTAACCGTTTTCAATCCAGGGCTTGAACATAGTTGCGACTTCGCGAGCGGCCTTAGCTACATCCGCGATATTGCCATGCTCCAGCTTCGGCATTCCACAACACGTTGGATGCAGAACCTCAACCTCGACCCCGTTCCGCGCAAGGATTTCAAGTGCGTCTTCCCCGATTTCTGGATCATTGTAATTTACAAAACACGTCGCATAGACTACCACCTTCCGGGCTGCAGCAGGTGCCTCTTCGTTCCGCGTGAACGCGCCAGTTTTTGCACGCGCCGTCAATGGTTTACGGTGGAATTTCGGCACGGCTGCATTTTTATCTACGCCCGTAACAGACTCCAACACAGGCCGTGTTAATTTATTTTCAGTCCGGGTAGCCCAGTTGGCGATAGGCGCTATAGCACCAGCCAACTTTCCGTTTCGGTCGGTCTTGGTGATCTGTCGAGTCATTAAATCCGTCTCACCCTTCTTATGTTCGACTGCTCTGTATCGAAGCATAAGATGCGGCAAATCGAGATTAAATTCATGTGGAGGCACGTAAGGACATTTTGCCAGAAAGCACATGTCACACAAAGTGCAGGCATCAACCACCGACTTAAAGTCCTTGGAATCTACGGTATCTAATTCCATGCTTTCCGACTCGTCGATTAGATCGAAGAGCCGGGGGAAGGAATCACAGAGGTTATGACAGCGCCGACAACCATGACAAATGTCAAACTGGCGCCGCATTTCATGATCTAATTTCTGCTCGTTGTAGAAATCCGGATCCTGCCAAGGGATAGGATGGCGCTCTGGCGCCTCAAGGCTGCCTTCCGACATAGTCGTTACTCACCAAATAGGTTAATGTTTAGTGAGCTGGACAGCGCAAAATATTATCGCTGCCCAGCCACACCCATTAGCTGCGGGCAAACTAGTAGCCGCCGCGACACTTAAGTCAGATCATCAAGTGCTTTTTGAAAACGACCTGCATGAGATCGTTCGGCCTTTGCTAAAGTCTCAAACCAGTCCGCAATTTCATCGAAACCCTCATCGCGAGCCTCACGTGCCATGCCTGGGTACATGTCAGTATATTCATGCGTTTCACCGGCGACGGCCGCTTTTAAATTATTCGAGGTTGTGCCGATAGGTTCGCCAGTTGCGGGATCACCCGTTTCTTCTAGGTATTCAAGGTGACCATGAGCGTGGCCTGTCTCTCCTTCGGCAGTCGAGCGAAAAACTGCCGCAACATCGTTATAACCCTCGACATCGGCTTTTTGTGCAAAATAAAGATACCGACGATTAGCTTGGGATTCACCTGCAAAGGCATCTTTTAAATTCTGTTCAGTTTTAGTTCCGCCAAGTGCTGGCATATCACTCTCCTAATTTGTTTTTCTAAACTATTTTCGATGGTCAGAAAAATTCTTCCAAGTTTCCTGGGAAACACCTTAAAACGATTAATGCTTCAAATACGAGATGATAGGAAGGTCAGATCACACAGTCAATAGATTAGAACGGTTCTAATGAAGGAGACTCAATCCGCCGCTTCCTCAACCCGGACGATTACATCAACCCGTCGAACCTTTGTGCCTAGAGGCGCACTCGGAAGCGCAGAGACAAAAATTTGGTCACTAGGTATGTCTTCGAGGGAACCAGTGTTTTCATTAAAAAAATGGTGGTGATCGTCGGTGTTGGTATCGAAATATGACCGCCCGGGTTCGACGACGACTTCACGCAGCAAATCTTTTTGAGTAAATTGGTGTAGTGTATTGTAGACCGTCGCTAAGGAAACGCTTATACTTGCCGTAATTGCTTTTTTATGCAAATCCTCGGCAGTTACATGCCGATCATTCGGCTCGAACAACAATTTGGCTAGTGCTATACGCTGGCGCGTCGGTCGTAAACCTGCGGTTTTAAGTTTTGCTATAACCCCACTAAGGGTGCGTTTTTGTGAAAATTTTTCCGACATCCTAATTTTTATACGCCTGAATACTCGTTTTTTAAAGCTCAAAAAGTAGCAGATAGTGGCGTCTTTTGCATCGCGCCGAAAAAGTATTCCACTGATTCAGTATCAGTTTCCAGTGTGTAAGCGGTCCACCAACTCTTTGACAGTAGGAATGAAACCATTTGAATAAAATGGGTCATCGCGAAATTTATAAGCGTTGTGACCCGCGAACATAAGCTGCTCATCCACGTCCTCGCCATGGACTATATCTTGCAAAGTTTTTTGTATGCAATAGGATCTTGGGTCGGGACGCCGTCCTGTAGTGCCGGTTTCGTTCTGCGCCCAATTAGAAAACCGACATTGCGATAAACAACCCATACATTCCGATTGATCTAAATGGATCTGTTTAGCCATCGGTTCAGAGACAAATATAACCGTTGAATCTGGTGTCCGCATACCTTCAGTAAATTCTTCAGCCATCCAAGCCTCAGCCCGCACCTTATCACCTGCCGCAACAAAAACCTTCCGCCCACGCCGGCCAATGTGAATTTCTTGGTTCAATTTCCCGGCAGGTTCTTCGGAGAAAGCGATCTGCCGATCCGACCGTTGTTTAAGCTCTTGTAGAAAATCGTTTCGTACGGCTGAAGAATAAAAACCAGTGGGGCTATATTTATTAAGAAATACGTCCCCCTCCTCAAGACCAAGAAGCCGCTTTTTCCACTGATCAGAGATTGGGCTTTCCCGGGTCAAAAGCGGACGGGTGCCAAGTTGGAAAGCGACTGGGGCAATTTCCGGGTCTTCAATCCAATCAGCCCAGTCCCGCATATACCAAACGCCTCCTGCCATAACGATTGGGACACTCTCAAGTTCGAGGTCGTTCATGACTTTACGCAACGCTACCACACGCGGTCGGGGGTTTTCCGGTATTTTGGGATCCTCACTGTTCGACAAGCCGTTGTGTCCGCCAGCACGCCAAGGGTCTTCGTAAACTACCCCCCCGAGCCACCTAGGAAACTTGTGATAGGACCGCTTCCACAACGCCCTAAACGCACGAGCTGAAGAAACGATTGGATAATAATACACACCGTAACTGGCAGCGATTTGTGCGATTTTATACGGCATTCCAGCACCGCAAGTAACGCCATGGATCAGACCCCGTGCGCCAGTAAGAACCCCGTCGAGCACTCGTTCAGCGCCCCCCATTTCCCAGAGAACATTCATATGAATGCGACCTGCGCCCAACGACATATCATGAGCGATCCGAGCCTGAGAAATCCCCCCTTGAATTGCATAAGCGATTAATTCTTCGTGGCGATCACGCCGCGTCCGCCCTTGATAAGTAATCGGAATTAAATTACCGTTTTTATCGTAAGAGTCGGCGTTAACCCCGGAAAAGGTTCCGACACCGCCAGCTGCAGCCCAAGCACCTGAGCTTTCCCCATTGGAAACAGCGATACCCTTGCCGCCCTCTACTAAGGGCGCCACCTCCTTGCCTGAAATGACAAGTGGTAACAGAGGTTTCAGGGTCAGTCTCCCAAAAAGAAATTACTTTTCCTTATTAGTATATGAAGCGATTCGCAAACGGCCAGTCCCCAAACACCGAATTATCAAAGAATAACGGTTTTTGCAGGTTATTAACCATCGGTCTCCTTGGGCTTGTCCTCGTCTCCACTCTGCCCAGACAAGTCTTCGCCTGTTTCTTGATCGACGACTTTCATGGATAGACGCACTTTTCCTCGATCATCGACGGCCAAAACCTTGACTTTGACCTCGTCGCCCTCATTAACAACGTCTGTCACTTTTCCGACCCGACGGTTTTCTAACTCGGAAATGTGCACCAAACCATCACGCGAACCCATGAAATTGACAAACGCACCAAAGTCCACAACTTTGACAACCTTACCAACATAGATTTGATTGATTTCTGGCTCCGCTACGATACCCTTAATCCAGTTAACTGCCGCCTCACTGGCAGCGTTATCGATTGAAGAAACCTTGATTGTGCCATCGTCTTCGATATCAACTTTGGCTCCCGTTTCCTCACAAATTTCTCGTATTACCTTTCCGCCGGTACCGATAACCTCACGGATTTTGTCTTTCGGAATAGAAAATGTGGTGATCCGCGGAGCAAAATCACTAACCTCTTCACGCCCGCTGGTAAGTGCCTTGGACATTTCGTGAAGAATATGGAGGCGGCCGCCCCTAGCTTGGCCAAGCGCCACCTGCATTATCTCCTCTGTAATCCCAGTAATCTTTATGTCCATTTGAAGAGCAGTGATACCTTCTTCTGTGCCAGCAACTTTGAAGTCCATATCGCCAAGATGATCTTCGTCACCGAGAATATCTGAGAGAACTGCAAAGCGTTCGTCTTCTTTTATCAACCCCATTGCAATACCCGCGCAGGGCCGGCGCAATGGAACTCCCGCATCCATAAGCGAGAGAGATGTGCCACAAACGGTCGCCATCGACGATGAACCATTGGATTCGGTAATCTCCGACACAACGCGCATTGTGTAGGGAAATTCCTCTTTGTCCGGAAGGAGGGCACGTATCGCCCGCCAAGCGAGCTTCCCATGACCGATTTCGCGACGCCCTGGAGACCGCAAAAAGCTCGCCTCGCCGACCGAGTAAGGGGGGAAATTATAATGCAACAGGAAGTGCTCGCGGTATTCTCCTTCCAAGGCATCAATTATCTGTTCATCCTGTCCAGTACCCAGTGTAGCCGTCACGAGTCCTTGGGTTTCGCCACGCGTAAACAATGCGGATCCATGTGCTCGGGGGAGTATTCCTACTTCTGCTTGTATCGGCCTTACAGTTTCCAAGTCCCGACCATCGATACGCTGTTTTGTCTCAAGAATAGCGTTGCGGACGATATCTTTCTCTACTGTCTTAAGCATGCCCTTGGCGCGTTCCTGGATGTCTTCGTCATCATCGGCGAATACCCCCATCGCCGAATCCTTTGCGGCACTGATTTTTTCAACACGTGCCTGCTTGACGGTTTCTTTATATGCATCGCGCAAATCGCTTTCCGCTGCAACGCGAACACGGGCTAGGAGGTCGTCTTGACCGGCCGGTGCTTCCGGTAGCTCCCAGGGATCCTTTGCACAGTCTTCTGCCAAGTCTACGATCAAATCGATTACGGGCTGGAACGACTTGTGCGCGAACATGACGGCGCCCAGCATTACGTCTTCGGACAGTTCATTAGCCTCCGACTCCACCATGTTTACCGCATTAGCAGTGCCAGCAACGACCATATCAAGATCGGTATTTTCCATCTGTTCCTGCAACGGGTTTAACACATATTCACCATCAATATAGCCAACCCGCGCGGCGCCGATAGGGCCCATAAAGGGAATTCCAGAAATGGTCAGTGCAGCTGATGTACCCACCAAGGCTGCAATATCAGGGTCGTTTTCCAAGTCGTGAGCAACTACGGTACAGATGACCTGTGTTTCATTACGGAAATTATTCGCAAAAAGCGGGCGCAGCGGTCGATCGATGAGCCGTGATGTAAGCGTTTCTTTTTCTGACGGGCGGCCTTCTCGCTTAAAGAACCCACCCGGTATCTTGCCGGCGGCGAACGTCTTTTCTTGATAGTTTATCGTAAGCGGGAAAAAATCAATCCCGGGTTTAGGAGACTTTTGCGCCACTGCAGTGCAGAGCACTTTGGTCTCGCCGTACGTCACCATTACTGCGCCGTCAGCCTGTCGAGCGATCTTCCCAGTTTCGAGGACTAAGGGGCGACCACCCCATTCCATTTCTTTGCTATTGATAGTGAACATACCTTCCAAAACTCCTTCAGGTCCACTGCCCTACGCAGCCGGACCGGGTTTCGTACCTGCAACTTGCTGGATACGGCCGACGAGTGCTGTAAGCAACGCCGGACTTTACGCGGCCCCCATGGCCGCTAGTCTTTGTGATTTCATGCATAAGTGCATACCACCTGGCAGACCAAAACCGGGCCGACCTTTGGGTTAGCGCCAAGCAGTAGATCAGCGTCGAAGTCCCAAGCGGCCGATTAACGCGTCATAACGCAGTTGGTCCTTGCGCTTGAGATAGTCCAGTAAGCGCCGGCGTTGACCAACCATCATCAGCAACCCTCGACGCGAGTGGAAATCCTTTTTGTGTTCTTTGAGATGTTCGGTAAGGTTAACGATCCGCTCTGAGAGAATCGCGACCTGAACCTCGGGCGAGCCCGTATCATATTCGCCGGTCGAATATTCTGTAATAAGCTCAGCTTTGCGCTGTTGTGTAATCGACATCATCTACTCCGTTTCCGCGCTATTTTCGAGAGCGCTTTAAAGGTTAAGAACCCTCATTGGCCGAATTTCCTCTCCTTCGAGGCGAGCGAGAGCGACCGGGTTTTCTCCCGACATAGCAAACAACACATCCCCCTCCTGAATTGCGCCCAACTGGTTCGCATCAACAAAGATCGCGCCGCCGCTTCGCACCCGCACCGCGCGCCCATGGCGCAGATATCCGGTCTGGGTTTCCGTCACAGCCAACGCCGGGATGTCGTCCAGCGCGGTTGCAATTGAAAGCAAAACTTCTTGCGGGGGGGCACATAGCACAGATTTCGACAATGTAGCCAGCGAAATCGCATCTTTTTGACAAAACGGCCCACATCGGATTCGGCGTAATTTAGAGACATATGCCACGGTTCCGAGAAACTTTCCTAGGTCGCGAGCCAAGCTGCGGATGTATGTCCCCTTCCCACAATCGACCTCAAATATCGCGCTATCTGAATTGGGCCGCCCCAAAAGCTCGAAACGTCTTATTTCCACACTCCGTGGAGGCGGTAGTTCCACGGCCCCATCACGAGCTCTTTTGTAGGAGCGCTGCCCATTGATTTTTATCGCCGAGTACAAAGGTGGCACCTGAGAAAGCACACCTGTGAATTGGGGCAGCGCCTCCAGGATCATTTTATCATCCGGACGGATATCGCTGGTTTCCAACACCGCACCATCCAGATCGTCAGTATTTCGCGATTCTCCGAAACATACCGTGAACTGATAGGTTTTGGCACCGTCCATAACATAAGGCACCGTTTTAGTCGCCTCACCAAGTGCGATTGGCAACACGCCAGTGGCTAGAGGGTCTAATGTTCCCGCGTGCCCCGCCTTGCGGGCGCCTAACAAACGCCGGGTGTGACTGACAGCTTGTGCCGACGTCATGCCGCTGTCTTTGTCAACCACCAACCATCCGTGTATCGGACGACCTCTCTTATTTCGGCCCATCGACTGCAGAGCTTGGTTGGTCATTGGGCCCACTATCTAAATCCGCGACAACAGTATGGGAACGCAGAAGAACATCTATGCGACTTGCATTGTCAAAACTGTGGTCAAGCTGGAAGGTCAGCGCCGGCAAACGCCGCATGTCGATTTCGTTCGCGACAAGACGGCGAAAGAAAGGTGCTGCCCGAGTAAGACTATCGAGCACTCTATCGGCATCGGTGCCGCCCAGAGGCATAACGAACGCGGTGGCATTGCGAAAATCTGGACTAATTTGGACCTCGGTCACAGTAATCGAGACGCCTTCGAGGCCAGGATCGCGGGCCTCTCCGCGCTCTAACACTCGCACTAATGCGTGGCGAATGACCTCGCCAACACGTAATTGACGCTGGCTACGAGATTTAGAATCATTGCGTTTCATTACAACCTTTCAGCTGCCGCCCCGTCATCGGAAAATCGCGTCAATCAAGCGTCCGTGCTATTTCCTCGACATCGAAGCATTCGATCACATCGCCAGCCTTAATGTCCTGATAATTTTCAAACCCCATTCCGCATTCAAAGCCCTGAGTAACCTCGCGCACTTCATCCGTGAAACGCTTGAGCGTGGACAGCGTACCTTCGTGAATAACGACATCATCCCGCAAAAGACGCACGCCCGACCCACGCCGCACTACACCTTCAGTAACCTCGCAACCAGCGACACGCCCAACCTTAGTAATATTGAATACCTCCTTGATCGCGGCGTTGCCAAGGAAGGTCTCGCGGATCTGGGGTGCTAGCATACCTGTCAGCATCGACTTCAGGTCATCGACCAAGTTGTAAATAATCGCATAATAGCGAATGTCGAGGCCCTCTGCCTCCGCAAGTTGACGAGCCTGTGCGTTCGCGCGAACATTAAATCCAACCATCATCGCATTGGATGCTTTGGCTAACGTCACGTCGGATTCGTTTATGCCACCAACACCCGTATGCAGCACCCGCACGGAAACTTCATCGTTACTAAGATTTTGTGCGCTCTGAACAATTGCCTCTACAGAGCCTTGGACATCAGCCTTAACAACTATCGCGACTTCTTTGATCTCTCCGGCCTGTATCTGACTAAACATTTCGTCCAGTGTTCCACGTGCACCCGCCTGAACCTTAGCGTCACGGTCACGACGCTGACGGAACTCGGTGATTTCACGAGCACGCGCTTCATTCTCAACGACAGAGAATTCATCGCCCGCATCTGGGGTGCCGCCCAAGCCAAGTATCTCAACAGGCGTCGATGGACCCGCAAAATCCGTCCGTTCACCAGCATCGCCAAGCAATGCCCGAACCTTGCCCCACTGGGCGCCGGCGACAACAATGTCACCGACCTTCAGGGTGCCCCGCTGAACTAAGACAGTTGCGACCGAACCGCGACCGGTCTCCACCTTAGCTTCGACGACGACGCCCTCTGCGTTTCGGTCCGGATTCGCCTTGATTTCCAAAATTTCCGCCTGCAGCACAATTGCTTCTTGCAACTTTTCTAGATTAGTTTTTTCGGTCGCAGAGACCTCAACTGCCAGAACGTCGCCGCCAACACTCTCAACAACTAATTCATGCGACAACAATTCGTTTCGCACCCGATCGGCATCAGCATCAGGACGATCCATTTTGTTGATAGCAACGATAATCGGCACATCAGCCGCTTTAGCGTGATCGATGGCCTCAACTGTTTGAGGCATTATACCGTCGTCAGCCGCAACAACTAAAACCACAATATCAGTGGAATTGGCCCCTCTTGAGCGCATTGAGGTAAAAGCCTCGTGACCCGGTGTGTCTAAAAATGTGATTTTGTCTCCGCTTTCAATTTCGACTTGATAAGCTCCGATATGCTGGGTTATTCCACCCGCTTCACCAGCGGCGACATCGGTGGAACGCAACGCATCCAAAAGCGACGTTTTTCCATGGTCAACATGACCCATGATAGTAACGACCGGTGGACGTGGCTGCAGGTTTTCATCATCGTCGTCGTCACCTTTTAAGCCTATTTCGACATCAGACTCAGAGACACGCTTGGGAGTGTGACCAAATTCCGCAACCAACAGCTCTGCTGTCTCTGCGTCGATCGTCTCAGTAATCGTTGCCATAATGCCGTTTTTCATTAAAGCTTTTATTACATCACCAGCCCGTTCAGTCATCCGGTTTGCCAATTCTTGCACGGTAATAGTTTCAGGAATCGTTACCTCACGAAAAACTTTTACAGATTCCTTTGGCCCGCTCGAAGCACGTTTTTCACGTTCCCTCTGACGACGTACCGACGCCAGCGAACGCTGGCGCTCCTCATCGTTAAGCGCCTGAGAAATTGTAAGCTTACCACTACGCCGCCGGTCAGTTCCGCGACGAGACGCAGGTTTTCGAGCATCTGCTCGTCCCGCCCGTTTTGGCTCTTCCCCATCTTCAGCAAGCACTCCCGCTTTTGCCTTACTTTTCGGTCGAGCACCCTCTCCCGATGCAGCTTCCAATCGCGCAACGTGTTCGGCGGCACGCTTTGAGGCTTCCTCATCGCGACGCCGCCGTTCCTCTTCCGCAGCGCGTCGTCGCAGCTCCTCTTCTTTTCGACGCTCCTCTTCAGCCTCTCGCTGCCGTTTTTCTTCATCACGACGACGCACTTCCATCGCCTCGCGCTCAGCGCGACTCTCGGCCATTTCTGTTTCGGTCTGAAGCGCCCCTTCCAATGCCCGCAATCGGGCCGCGCGCTCCTGATCGGTCAGATTTTGCGCGGACTGTGTTGGTGTTTCCTTTTCAAGCTTTACAGGTTTAGTAGGTTCGGGCGGAGTTTCCTCTGGAACCGCAGCTGCTTCCCGCACCTCCGCCATCCCACCGTCGCCAGCCTGCTTGAAAGTGCGTTTGCGCCGGACTTCGACAGCGACCGACTTAGTGCGCCCATGGCTAAAACTCTGACGCACCTGCCCTGCGTCCACAGTTTTGTTCAGCTCAAGTTTACCGGGGCGGGATAGTGTTAATTTCTTTTTCTTGCCTTCGGTTTCTTTTTGATCAGTCATCTTCCGTCAGCTTTCCTGCAACTCCACTTATGCGTCAGCATAGACGCCTTTACTTTGCAAACTCTCTAAACGCCGTCCATCACGTATTAGGCTCGTGGCCAATCCACCAGATATAATTGCGACGTGCACTGCTCTGTCACGACCAAATGGTGCCCCTAATTGGCCAGCTGTCCACAGAGAAAATGCGTGTACACCAGTTGCCCTGCGAGCAATTTTTTTTCTACCATCGTCGGCTCCATCGATAGCCTCTAAAAGAACAGCCACATCGCCTCCTGCCAGCGTCTTCATAACCTTTTCAAAACCTGCCACTGCGGAGCCAGATCGACGCGCGAGAGCTATCAAATTCATGCACCGCTTGTCTAGAAGCGACACCAGCTTTTCAGACAGATTGCTTGGAACGGTCACATTCCGCTGCGCGGCCTTGGGGAATACATTCTCTGCACACGCTCGCTCCACTATATCGGTGCTTGGCGTTAACCACAATCCACGCCCCGGCAGCTTTTCTTCAAGATCTGCCACGATTTCTCCGCTCGGAGACACTGCAAAACGAATTAACTCGTCTCGCGGTGCCGATTTGCGCGTGTATATACAACGGCGCGCGGGCTTATGTTTGGCCGGGCAGGTCATAACTTTAATTCAGCTCTCTCCGCCACTTTCCGCCACTTCTGCTGCGGACTCTATGACTTCCTCATCGTCGAACCAATGCGCACGAGCGGCCATAATTATTTCATTAGCCTGGCTTTCATCCAGACCGTAACCCGCTAATATTCCGCGACCTTCCCCTTCTGAGTTGCCCGCGTCAATAAGTTCGTCAGTCGCGAGATCGCCTAAATCGTCGAGTGTCTTAACACCCGCCTCGCCAAGCGCAACCAGCATTTGGGGAGTTAGTCCAGAGATCGCTGCAACGTCTTCCTCAACACCAAGAGATCGACGCTCAGCATTCAAACGCTCTTCTTCTTCAGTCAGAAAAACACTGGCGCGGTTTCGAAGCTCTTCAGCAATTTCCCCATCAAATCCTTCAATTGTGAGAAGGTCCTCAATTGGAACATATGCGACCTCTTCAATACTCGAGAAACCCTCAGTCACCAGGAGGTGCGCTAGCACATCGTCAACGTCCAAGCCATCGATAAACATCTGGGACCGCGTGTTAAACTCTTCCTGCCGTCGCTCAGATTCTTCGTCCTCTGTAAGGATCATAATATCCCATTGTGTCAGCTGGGAAGCTAGCCGAACATTCTGGCCCCGCCGGCCAATTGCAAGGCTTAGCTGCTCGTCGGGTACTACCACTTCAATTTTCCGCTGATCTTCGTCAAGAACAACCTTAGTCACCTCGGCTGGAGCGAGACCATTCACAATAAAGGTCGCAGGATCGGGCGACCACTGAATAATATCGATCTTTTCGCCCTGCAATTCGCCTACAACAGCTTGGACCCTGCTTCCTCGCATACCTACACAAGCTCCAACTGGGTCAATGCTGGAGTCATTCGACAACACCGCGATCTTTGCACGGCTGCCGGGATCACGGGCCACTGACTTAATCTCGATAATCCCGTCATAGATTTCGGGTACCTCTTGAGCAAAGAGCATTGCCATAAATTGGGGGTGACTGCGCGATAAAAAGATCTGCGGCCCGCGAAGTTCCTCGCGCACATCATAGATGTAAGCTCGGACCCGATCGCCAGGACGCAAGGACTCTCGCGGGATCGATTCGTCTCGCCGTATTACACCCTCTGCACGCCCAAGATCTACGGTGATATTACCAAAGTCCGTTCGTTTAACTATACCGTTAACGATCTCAGCAACACGATCCTTGTATTCCTCATATTGCCGCTTACGCTCAGCCTCCCGAACCCTCTGGACAATAACCTGTTTCGCGGTCTGCGCCGCAATGCGGCCAAAATCGATAGGAGGCAATGGGTCAATGATGAAATCGCCCACGGCAGCGCCTGCCTGCATGGCCTCTGCTTCCTTTGTTGTAACTTGAGTGATCTCGTTTTCAATTTCATCAACCACTTCAAGATAGCGCGCCAACTTAATATCGCCGCTCTTGCGATCAATTTCCGCTCGAACATCATGCTCTAGGCCATATTTTGAACGAGCCGCTTTCTGAATTGCCAGTTCCATTGCAATCAACACTTCTTCGGCTTCAATCGACTTTTCCCGTGCGACGGCATCGGCTATCTGCAGTAGTTCAAGCCGGTCGTACCCAGCTACCGGAATGTTCTCCATATCAACCATAATCGTTCTTTCGTTATCTCAGGACTTTTTGTCGTTTATTGGCGTTCTGATAAGCGGCGATAAGCTCGTCGGTCAGGGTGAGCTTTGCACGGTATATTTGTGTGAATGGAATTTCGTAGAGCTCGCCGTCAACGTCGATTAACACATTGGTGCCATCCGTACCTTTTAAAATTCCAGAAAAGTTTTTTCGATCTAACACTAACAAACGACACTCTATGCGAGCTTCAAGGCCAGCAAAACGTTCGTAATCGTTGAGCCGAACGAGTGGCCTATCGATACCGGGAGAGCTGATTTCCAAGGTGTAAGCTTCGGAGATGGGGTCTTCGGCATCCAACAAAGTTGAGATATTGCGACTAATGGTTGCACAATCCTCGACTGTCATCTCTAGGCGATCAGAGCGCTCCGCCATAATTTGAAGGCGCAGATCTCCTTGAGTGCTGAGCTGCACTCGCACAAGATCGTAGTCTAGCGCTTGAAGCGCCGGACGAACCAGTTTTCCAACTAGTCTTTCCTGATCCATCGGGCCCAATCTCACTCCCTAGGTGTTCCACCGCATTCATCGACCAAAGCTTAAGATAGCAACAAAAAAAGCGGGCCGGGCCCACTCATCCAAACTACTATTCCATCTTAAAAGACGCAGTGGATATATTTAATCATGACGAGCGGCGAAGGCAAGCCTTTAAAAATCAACTTATGCTAAAGACGCCTGCATCGCCGGTACGTCAAAAAAGTACACTTACGACCGGCTGCGTTCGCTTTTTTTTCATAACGTGTGGGGGGCCAATCATGCGGGGACGAGCGCCAATCATTTGGCACTGAGGCTTGCCATTCAAACTCAGGGTGGCGTTGGAAATGCCAAAGAATCCATTCCAGATAACTAGGATCGTCCGTTGCAATACGCACCTCAGCCTCATCACGAAGCACTTCGGCCAGCGATCCCAGAACCCCCTCTGATATCAGCCGCCTTTTATGGTGCCTTAATTTAGGCCATGGGTCTGGAAACAAAATAAATGCTCGCCCAATGATATTCGCCGGCAACCTCGCGATTAGTAAACGGGCATCGTCACGATAAAGACGAACATTTTCCAGTTCCATACTCCGTATTCGGGAAAGCAACTTCACGATGCCATTTAAGAATGGTTCGCAGCCAACAAATCCAATCCGAGGATAGGTTTTCGCCTGCCAGGCGAGGTGTTCGCCGCCGCCAAAGCCTATTTCCAACCAAATATCGTCAATGTCTCGACTGAAACAGGCCCACGGATCGAGGGTATTTTCCCGCGTTAGGTTAATCTCCATAAGTGGGAGCAGGTTTTCTACGAGATCGCGTTGTCCGGGTCGCAGACGTTTTCCTTGCCGACGCCCGTAAAGCAATCGCTGGGGGGTGGGTTTTATCTCTTTTGTCAGCGCTCAACCCAAGTTAGGAGAACGCAGCCTTCAACCCATCGACCAAATCGGTTTTTTCCCAAGAGAAACCGCCCTCTGCATCCGGTTCTCTGCCAAAATGGCCATAAGCTGCTGATCTAGCGTATATCGGACGGCTAAGCTTGAGCCCTTCGCGAATACCGCGTGGAGAGAGGTCTACAACCTCCTGAATGACGCTGGCCAGTTTATCTTCATCAACCGTTGCCGTGCCAAATGTATCGACATATACCGACAGCGGCTTCGCCACGCCGATGGCGTAAGCAAGTTGAATCACGCATTTTTGTGCCAAACCTGCTGCCACAATATTCTTCGCCACCCAACGCGCTGCGTACGCAGCTGAACGGTCAACCTTTGATGGGTCTTTGCCCGAGAATGCCCCGCCGCCGTGTGGGGCAGCGCCACCATAGGTATCTACGATTATCTTACGACCAGTAAGGCCACAATCCCCGTCGGGGCCGCCGATTACAAAACGACCGGTCGGGTTAACATAAAATTCTTCGTCAGGGCACATCCAACCATTCGGGAGAGCCTCCTCAACATGCGGGCGAACGATCTCTCGTATCTGATCTTGGTCTAGTTCCTCGGTATGCTGAGTAGAGACGACAACTGAGGTTGCCCTGGTAGGTCTGCCGTCTTC
>CAJWSW010000055.1 GCA_913046035.1 uncultured Alphaproteobacteria bacterium
CGTTGCTTTCTATCAGAGCGCGGGCGGCATGGACGACCATTGGATCCCCGTCGACCTCTATTAACATTTTGTTTTTGCGACCCATTCGCCGAGATTGCCCAGCAGCGAGGAGGATACCGCCAATTGAAGAATTTAAGTTTTCGTCGGCTTCCACTAGATTTTCATGCTCACGGGAAAGGGGGCGGCCTGGCATTTCCTTAAGCATACCACCAACCCCCATTCGGATTAGATCATTGCGTGTGACCTCCACGCCGGCGACAAGTCGTTGCAAAACCCAATCAAAACCATGTAGTCGCGGTGATCTCGCAGAGCCAGGAACCCCAAGGACTTTCATTTTATTTATTCGGGCAAACAACAATAAGTTGCCAGGGTCCACCGGTAACCCCAAATGCTCAATTTCTCCGCCGCTAGCGAGCACAGCTGATGGTACAATGTCGCGACGGTCTACGATTGCGGATGCGCCAAGAATAAGTGCTATGTCACATCCAGAGGTTGCCAAAGAGGAAAGACAATCTGCAATTTCGGTTTCCCCGTGCACGCAATGCATTTCCGATGTGATCTCAAGGCTCATAGTTGAAAGACGCGAGGTCATCGATTGGCTTGCCTTTTCCACCAGGTTTTTCTTTAAGCCGGGAAGAAGGGTTTGAATGAATCCGATCTTTGGTGATCCGTATTGCGCAAGCCGCACAGGTTGGTGTCGTTCACGGATAATTGAGAGGCACTCGTCGACCGTATTACCTGGTATCCCGAAAGTGATTATTTTGACGGTCGCGACGACGGCACCTTTGGCCACCGGTTCAAATGGTCGTAACGTAGACAGGGTTATCGCTTCGTTAACTGAGTTAACAAGGTGCACCGTCTCAGCATCGATAATTGTAATCCCGGCAGCTTTCGCTCGAAGGTTTGCACGACCCGTGTTGCCGCCGGTTGCCGTCAATCCGTTATTCGTCAGGGCTTGTGCAATTTTCAATGCCGCTTCATTTTCGTCAAGATCGCCCTCTTCAAGTTGCGCAGCAGCGACTGTTTTAATGTCCGCTGCCTGCAAATCCGATATATCGAATTTGGTTAATATGCGACCTTTTCGGAGAACGCGGCCCTCTAGATGCAGAGTATGTGCGAGTATCGTACCCTCTGCATCTTTAAGCGAAATGTTTCCGAATTTCATTCTGCAGACTGGTTTCTCTTGTTCACACGATCGCCTCTGTGTCTGCCTTACGGTGAAGGACATCGGTTACTTGGGCGAGGATGGAGACAGCTATTTCTGCCGGCGAGACCGAACCGATTGAAAGGCCTACTGGTGCGTGTATTCTGGCGATTTCTGTCTCTGAAAAGCCTGCGGCGGTCAGACGTTCAACGCGTGCCGCATGAGTTTTACGGCTTCCCAGCGCTCCAATGTAAAAGGCATCTGATTTCAGCGCCACTTCTATACCGGGATCGTCAAGCTTTGGGTCATGGGTCAACGTCACAATTGCAGTACGTCGGTCGGGGTCAAGGTCGCGCATTCCATCGTCTGGCCATTCCCCGTTGAGTGTGATGCCAGGAAACCGTTCGTCTGTAGCGAATGAAGCCCTGGGGTCTATTACTGTGACGTCATACCCCGCCACGGAAGCCATCCGCGATAATGGCTGGGCGATATGAACTGCGCCGACGATCAACATCCGGAGCGATGGATTAAATACTTCGATAAAAATCCTACGCCCACCGATCTCATAAATCTTACACCGATCATCCCGCATTGCCTGTCTGGCGATTTGCTGTATTTCCTCGTTATTTTCGTCTGGTCCAATTGCAGTGTTATCGTAGACCAATGTTTGTAGGCCAATATCAATATCGGTCGCCAAGGCGACAGCCTTCTTTTCGTTTTGATCCTTGATAAGTTGGCTTAGGGTATGCTGCTTCATTCAATTTTCTCGACATAAACATGTATTGATCCACCGCATGCAAGACCAACTTCCCAGGCAAGTTCGTTAGTCACACCGTACTCCAGGACTTTTGGATTACCGGTTTTCATTACTTCCATTGCTTCGGTCACAACAGCACCCTCTATACAACCGCCAGACACGGAACCCACTATCTTTCCATCCTGATCGACAGCGAGATGGCTTCCCACCGGCCGCGGTGAAGATCCCCAGGTGGATATGACAGTGGCTAACGCAACATTCTTACCGGCCTTGCACCAAGCGGCGGCTTGGTTCATGACATCATCATCCTGCGAGAGACCACTGGCTACATTTCGGTCAACCATTCCTGAACTCCTTGTTTGCGCGGCCCGGCGGGTCGGTTAAGCGCGTCTATTAACTCCTCTAAGCTCATAAGGTTATGCACTGGACGAAATTCGTCAACCGATGGGAGGATTGTTTGAATTCCCTGGCTCTTGGGCTGAAACCCGTCAAACCGCAACAAAGGGTTTAACCATATTAACCGTCGACAAGATTTATGTAGCCGCTCAATCTCTATATTCAAACCGCGACCGGCATCTCGATCAAGCCCATCCGATATAAGGATGACGACAGCGCCCTGTCCTAGAACCCGGCGCGACCACGCAACGTTAAAATGATTAAGACTTTCGCCAATACGCGTTCCACCTGACCAGTCTTCAACCGCCTCCGTCACCTGCTGGACGGCCAGGTCGATATCTTTATTGCGAAGGTAACGCGTAACATTGGTAAGACGGGTGCCAAATAAGAACGTGTGAACCCGATCCCGGTCATTCGTTACCGCGTGCATAAAATGAAGAAACATGCGGCTGTAGCGGCTCATTGAACCGGAAATATCACACAATATTACGATGGGCGGCGGTCTGGAGCGGCGTTTTCGGTGCTTTAGCGGAATGGAGCCGGCCCCAGATCTGAGCGCAGCACGCAAGGTTGCCCGCATATCGACGTGTGCTTGACGTGAGCTCTGTTGAAATCGACGAAGAGGTATTTCCGTTATCGGCAAACGCATTTTGGAAATAGCCCGTTTAGCGGCTTCTATCTCATCCGTTGACATTTCTTCGAAATCCATAGTCTGCAAAAGCTCGCGCTCGGAAACGGTCATTGCTGCATCAAGTTCGATTTCTTCTTCCTGCTCTTTTTCGTCCTCAGACTCATTCTTTGGGTCGTCTTGCTGACTTAGGGCTTCCTGAAGGCGACGAAGGGCCTGTTCTTCGGGCGGAGAGTTTTCTTCGGTATCGATGCTTGGAAGGAGGATACCCATCATTCGTTCCAATAATTTCGGGTCTTTCCAAAAAATATGGAAAGCCTGGTCAAAAAGTTCGTGCTGATCTCTCCGGTTAACGAAAACTGCGTGTAAAGCCCAATAAAAATCCGATCTACTTTTAATCCCAACCGTGATAACGGCGTTCGTCGCGTCTATAATTTTGCCGGGGCCTATTGGTAGACCCGCTGCTCGCAAAACGCGACCAAAATGGATGATATTCGGTGCTAACTTATTATCGTCCAGCCGATCTAAAAGCTGCATTCCGGGTGTGACGTCACCATCAATGTTTGACATCGACATAGCGCCTCAGGCTCCCGCGTCTATCCCTGCTTTGACTTCTTCAAGAACCTGAGCTGCCTCGGATCCTTGAATTTTTTCAATGTCGTCTTGGTACTTCAGAAGCACTCCCAGAGATGAGTTAACCGTTTCTGGGTCAAGATCAATCTTATCGAGTTGTATCAGCGCGTTCGTCCAGTCGATCGTCTCGGCAACGCCAGGTAATTTGAATAGGTCGCGAGAACGCAAATGTTGAACAAAACTAACAACTTGTTGGGTAAGTTTTGTCGGCGCGTCCGGTACTTTTACATTAAGTATTTTTAGTTCGCGTGCCGCATCCGGGTAATCAACCCAAAAATAAAAGCAACGCCTTTTTATGGCGTCGTGGATCTCGCGCGTTCTGTTTGAAGTGATAATCACGATTGGAGGTTTTGGAGCAGTTACAGTGCCGATTTCAGGTATTGTAACCTGGAAATCTGAGAGCACTTCAAGGAGGAACGCCTCAAAGGGCTCATCTGTTCGATCTAGTTCGTCGATAAGTAGAACAGGGGGCTCGCCCGTATCGTCTGACTCTAAAGCCTGAAGAAGCGGGCGCTTGATAAGAAACTTTTCCGAAAAAATATCGCCTTCAATGCTCTCACGATTTCCCTGCCCGGAGGCCTCAGCTATACGAATGTCAATCATCTGCATCGAATAATTCCACTCGTAAACTGCTGACGCCACATCGAGACCTTCGTAGCATTGCAACCGTATTAAGCGTCGACCGAGAGAGTTGGAAAGGACTTTCCCAATCTCAGTTTTTCCAACACCGGCCTCGCCTTCTAAAAAGAGGGGGCGGCCAAGTTTTAAAGCGAGGAAAAGGGCGGTAGAGAGTGACCGGTCGGCGACATAGTTTCCACCGGCAAGCATGTCCACAACGGAATCGACAGAATTGGGGATAGTCTGGGTCATTTAGTAAACCGCCTCGATTTTATTATGGATAGATTATTCAAAAGTGACGGGGAGACCATAAAAATCCGGGCTCCCCGTGACAGAGGCTTGAAAGGCGATTGCGCCCTATCCGGCTTTACTCAGCCGTTCGCTTCGGCAACGGCGCGTTTCGCCATTACGGTGACAAGATGGGCCCGATATTCAGCGCTCGCATGAATATCGGTGTTGAGATCGCTGTCGTCTTGTTTGATATTTTCAACAGATTCGGGCGTGAATTGATTTTCCAATGCCGTTTCCATCTCGGGTTGCCGGAATACGCAAGGACCCGCTCCTGTAACGGCAACGCGGGTTCCTTGAGACCCCGTACTTACAAACGTACCGACTATGGCATAGCGAGAAGCAGGGTTAGGAAATTTCATGTAAGATGCCTTTTCGGGGATTGGAAAGACAACTTTAGTTACCAGTTCGTCTTCCTCAAGAGCAGTCTCAAACATGCCGGTAAAGAAATCATCGCCGGCGATTTCTCGCTTATTGGTATGAACCGTCGCGCCGAGGCCGACGACTGCTGAAGGATAATCGGCGGCTGGGTCATTGTTCGAGATTGATCCGCCAATAGTGCCCCGGTTTCGCACCATTGGATCGCCAATAAGGCCAGCTAATTTAGATAAAGCGGGTATCGCTTTTTTTACCTCTTCGGACGCGTTAACGACGGCATGCGGGGTCATTGCACCGACGGTAACGGAATTGTTATCGACTTTAACGCCCACAAGATCATCGAGATCTGCCAAGTCAACCAGATCTGAGGGCATTGCAAGACGCTGCTTGAGCGTCGGAAGAAGTGTCATACCCCCGGCAACAAATTTTCCGTCATCAGCACTCGCCATGCTTGACGAGGCATCGTCTACTGACGAAGCACGCTTATAATTAAAATCGTACATGGTGACCTTTCCGTTAAGTCGTTTCCCTATTTCTGTCTTGAACTTACAACGCTAAAAAAAACCGCGCATTAGCGAGACACGTTAACCAGCTTTTTTAACAGCCTTGAACTATTATTACGCTGTCATTTCCTCGTGAGCCGCCAGAATTGCTTTGACGATGTTATGATACCCGGTGCATCGACAGAAATTCCCTTCGAGTTCATGGCGAACCGTTTTTTCGTCGAGGCTGTCGCTGTTTCGGTCGACTATTCCAATTGCACTCATCACCATGCCGGGTGTGCAAAAACCGCACTGCAAAGCATGATTTTCGCGAAAAGCTTCCTGCATCGGATGCAGCTTTTCGCCGTCAGCAAGACCTTCGATTGTAGTTACTTCTTTGCCCTCAACCTGGCGCGCCAGGATTGTGCAGGCTTTGATCGGCAAACCATCAACATGAACCGTGCACGCGCCGCATTGTGAGGTATCGCAGCCAACGTGAGTGCCGGTAAGACCGTGGCTCTCACGTAAATACTGAACCAGAAGCGTGCGATTTTCGACATCTGCGGATAGCTGCTTGCCATTCACCGTCATCGAGACAGTGGTTGTCGTCATATTAATCTCCATATTTTGCGCCGGAAAAATCTACCCAGCTAATCTTAATACCAGCGTTTCTATTTGAAAACACCGTGTGGGAGAAGTAGTACCAAAATCCCCAAATCATATAGCAAATAAACCGCCACCTAAATACGAGGTCAAGCGGGTTATCGGTCGTTTCGACTCAATTCAGTGTTAGGTCGCGACAATCAATAAGACGATCACAACAACTGCAATTAACCCACCGACCCATATGGTCGGGCTGAGTCCGCTATTAGGCGTTTCGTCTGAACTTGATGCCGGTTCGGAAGGCGGGGTGGATTTTTCGGCAGGCTCATTATCCGTCGTGATGTTCGTGTCATCAGCGGCGTTTTCAGCGGAACTGCCGACTTCATCAGCGAATTTTCCAAAGAACTCATTTGCCATTTTTTTTGCTGTCGAATCGATAAGTCTTGAACCTATCTGCGCTAACTTGCCACCAACTTGAGCGTCGGCGACATACGTCAGGACAGTGTTCCCATCGTCTTCAGCAAGTTTCACTTCCGCACCGCCCTTGGCAAAACCCGCAACGCCACCTGATCCTTCGCCTGAAATTCGATATCCATTTGGGGCATCTATTTCACTCAAAGTAACTTTGCCTTTAAATGTTGCTGAAACCGGGCCGACTTTAGATTTTACCGTCGCAGATAACTCAGTTTCGGAGTCCTTGTTAAGCTCCTGGCAACCAGGAATGCATTTTGCGAGAATTTCCGGGTCATTTAACGCATCCCATACCTTCTCTCGGGGGGCAGGGATCTTATATTCGCCAGTCATTTCCATCGCTTATTTCTCCAGTATTACAAGCCCGCTACAAACGCAGAAATTAGGGCTTTGTAGGTGGCGGGGCAAGGGAAGTTGCTAAGATCCGAACATTTGTTCGGTTTTTGCTTTGAATTAAAATTTTCTATGGCTCGCGGTCTATTAATCTTGGCTTCGATGTATTTAGCGGAACCTTCTCACTCGTCAACCAATTTTCCACTCAGCAAGTCCGCAACCAATCAAGGTTTCTGGCTGCGGTGCGTAACCGATCAAATCGAAACCTTGGCTGCCGGCAACGGCATGCGCAATCGACCATGAGCGAAGTTCTGCGCTGCCATTACCGGTTTGACTTAACCGTTGACCTAATTCGTTAGCCAATTGTTCGTCTGTTGCTGTTTTAAAAAGTTCAATACAAGCAAGGTCAAAATCTTCGTCGATCCAGCCCATCGTTGTCTCACCGATGGAATGACTGAGACCACCGGTTCCAAAAACAACAACCCGAAGGTCCTTGGGAAAGGCTTCAATCGCGTTACGGATCATATGTCCCCATGCGAGACAACGTTTGGGCGTCGGAAACGGTTTTTCAACAAGATTTATAAAAACTGGAACAATAGGTGGGACCTCGTTATAGCCCATCCTCCATAAAGGAATACCGATGCCGTGGTCAATTTTGACACGGTGAGAATAAGATGGATCGAAGTCGGCTTCCATCGCGTAATCTAATATGTGACGTCCGAGGTCAGCATGCCCGGGTAGAATGTCCTGAGTGAACAAACCCTTCATGAAAGGTTCCGGGGGCGGATCGTGTTCAGCACCAATCCCGATCAAAAACGCCGGGATATTGTCCAGAAAGAAGTTTATCCAATGGTCATTGGAATGAACAACGAGAACATCGGGTTCCAAGGCCTTCACTCGATCTCCAAGTATTTTGTATCTGGAATTCAGCCATTCTCGTGTACCCTCGTTTAGTGTATCCCAAGCGCGGGCAATGTTGGGTGCATGTGATGCAGCGAAGCAACCTACAACCTTAGCCATTTAAACGCTCCCGATCATTGTCCGTCTGAAATTTTTCGAGAAGCGCGATAGACTGCTGGTCATCGTGTCCCAACAGTAAAAGAAAAAAACGCATTAGATATGGGTTCATTAATGGCAGAAGTGTGCCGATATCATCCTGTAAAAGCGCCTCCTTGACTTCAGGCAACAGCGGATAACGCGCGATTACGTTTGCGCGATCATTCGACCACTGGTCTTTGCCATCAGGTCCTTGTAGCTCGAATATCAGCTTGTTCAGCCAATAGTCTGTCATCGTTATATCCTCCATGCCTTACGCGTTCGAACCTTATTATCTAAATTGGTTTTGATTTATTGGCGAGGCAAAAAGTAGTAGGGCGGTATCAGGGTGATCTAAAGGTTAGGGTTGGGTTTTATTCATCTTGGCTTCAACGGCCAAAATATAGGCAGGCGCGTAATAGGCTCTGCTCACTCAGCTATAATATAAAAGTAGAAATCCCCCCAAAAGCAATGCAACCCACAGGGCCATTGAACCGGTGGGCCATGTGCGAGCGAGAATACCTTCAGGACCATGATGTTTAAACATGTAGGCGATCACTCTGTGCACACCATTGATCAGATCCTGCAAAAAACTGTTCCAACCATCACGGGTAAGCGTGATAAGCCATCGATATAGCTGCGGTAGCCACCTTCGGTAAGTGATGTCGAAGTCGAGATTGACAGAATTTTTGGCCTCCGGGATGAGTCGGAAACGTGTTAACAAGCCGAATGCGAGAGCTGTAAACAATAATAGTTGTAACTGATTTATCACGTGGTCCATGGTGTAGGGCTGATAGGTTACATCGTATGGCAAAATGCTGTAGAGCCAGGGTGAATATACACCGACGGCTACACACAAAATGGCGGTGAGGCCCATGCCAACAAGCATGTTTGGCGGCGCTTCGCGACACTGAATGCCAGCATCCGAAGCAAAAAAAGCGGAGTGAACAATTTTGATCCCTGATACTAAAAACACTCCCGCGGATGCAAACATAAGAATTAACCAAACTATTTCATAGCCGCCCTTCGCGGTTGCAGAGATCGTCAATGATTTCCCGACAAAGCCCGCGAATAGAGGAGTTGAAATCGACGCAGCGCCGATGATGCAGAAGAAAGCGGTGAACGGCATTGATTTATATAGCCCACCTAATTCCGATGCCTTCACAGTGCCAGCGCGGTATAGAACAGCTCCCATGGCCATAAATAATAGCGTCTTATAAAGGATGTGGGCAAAAGCATGGGCGGCGGCGCCGTTGATGGCGAGGGTTGTTCCAATACCGACACCGACAACCATAAATCCTAGTTGATTATTGAGCGAATACGATAAAACCCGGCGAAGATCATTTTCTATTAGGGCATAAAATAGGGGAAAAGCAGCCATAGCGGCTCCGACATAAATAAGTATCTCTGTGCCGGGAAAACCGCGCGCCAAAGCGTAGACAGCGCATTTTGTGGTGAATGCCGAGAGGAATACCGTGCCGGTAGCTGTCGCTGCAGGATAAGCGTCAGGGAGCCAGTTATGGAGGAATGGGAAAGCACATTTTATGCCGAAGGCTAAAAGAATTAACCAAGTGGCGAGATTCCCCAGTGTCATTTTTTCAAACACAACCGAGCCGGTTTCGTGCGCGATCAGTATTGCGCCGGACAAAAGCAATACACCAGACCCAACTTGCACTATGAGGTAACGCATGCCGGCGTTATAGGCGGCGTCAGTCCGTCGTGCCCAAATCATAAAGACCGACGTGATTGCCATAGCTTCCCAATATATGAAGAGGGTAATTAGATCGCCTGCGAAAACGGCGCCAATACCTGCGCCGGCATACGAAAGCCCGGCCATTTGCTCTACTACATCTTCGTTATGCCATGCGAATATGACACTTAATGTCGCTGCTATATGAAAAATATATCCAAAAATAAGGCTGAGACCGTCAATACGGACCGGCGATAGTTCATAGGCAAAGAAGTTGAACGAATAGAATGTTCCTGGTTGCGCGCCAGCAAGCGCCCAGAGTCCCGCAAGGGGTAATAACGTCATATAGGTTTTGCGCCACGCACCGGGCAGAAGCGGTACTACGAATGCGCCTGCAATGAGTAATAGTCCGGGAGGTATTCCCCAAAGCATTAGTGATTATCCTCCGACTGCTTAAGAGCCGCATCATAAAAGTCGTCTTTGCGCGCCAAAAGTAGGCTAATGCACCGACCGAAAAACACCAGGAACAAGGGGGCAAGGAAGCCGAAAAATGCGAAAAACCCGAACATCCCATCAAACCCCAGATAAGGATGTTTGTGGTAAAAGGGTTCAACAACAATAAAAACCGCGCAGACACCTATAAGGGCCCAAAAAATCTTGTCGACATTTTTACTGTCGTCGAGCCATCGAGTGGTCTTGACCGAGGTTTCCGTGGTCGTTGTCTGCGTTGTTTCGTTCATATCTGGCTCTCTAACTCACGATCGGTGCAAGCATGGCGTAAAGGCGGTCTGCATAGAAAAACAAGGCTACGCAGCCGATTGCTGTGACCCATAGCGGCACGACACAGAAGATCGGTGCCTCAGAGATACGTGCTTTACTCCCTTCAAGCCTATTTGTGGCTTTTGCTTGCCCATGCGTTTGATGTGCCGTTAATTGAGCCTCCTCCTCTTCTTGAGGACCAAAGAAGCCACGCGCAAAAACAGGTATTAAATATGCAATGTTAAGCAATGAAGAGATCATTAATACGGCTATAAATATTAGTTGATGCGCATCGGCCGCCCCAAGTGCAATGTACCATTTGCTCCAAGATCCGCCGAGAGGAGGCAGCCCGATCACGCTGAGCGCGCCGATTAAAAATGCCGCAAATGTGAACGGCATACGCCATCCTAGCCCACGCATTTGGCTGATTTCTGTTTTGTGGGTCGCGACCATAATCGCGCCGGCGCAGAAGAATAGTGTGATCTTACCGAATGCGTGCATAGCAATGTGCATTGCGCCGCCGACCAAACTGAATGATGTCGCTAACGCGCCAGCGAGCACCACGTAGGAGAGTTGACTTACCGTGGAATAAGCAAGGCGCGCTTTGAGGTTATCTTTTGTTATCGCCACTAGAGATGCGAGGAGGACGGTCGCCCCAGCAACGTACATTAACCAGATACTCGCGCCTGTCTCCTGCAGAAAATCTGCGCCGAAGATGTAAATTATTACCTTCAGTACTGTAAAAACACCGGCTTTTACCACTGCAACTGCGTGAAGTAGGGCACTTACTGGTGTTGGCGCGACCATAGCTGCGGGCAGCCAACGATGTATTGGCATAAGCGCGGCCTTGCCAATGCCGTACATATAAAGAAACAACATCACGATTACGAGGCCGTCATCGACCTTGCCTCTCAGGATACCGCCTTTAGTAAAATCAAGCGTTCCAGCGGCGAACCAAGTCCAGAGAATCCCTACTAATAAGAGGCCGATTGAGGTTGAAAGTAGTATTCCAAGATATGTTCGTCCCGCCCGCTTTGCCTCCTCATTCTGGTTGTGGGTCACTAGTGGGTAGGTTGAAAGCGTCAGTACCTCATAGGCGATAAACAGAGTTAGCATGTTGCCGGAAAAAGCAATCGCAATAGCACTGGCAATCGCGATCGCGAAACACATATAAAATCTGGTCTGGTTGGGTTCGTGGTGGCCACGCATGTAGCCGATCGCATAGAAAGACGTAACGATCCAAAGGAATGAGGCAATAAGTGCGAACATCATTCCGAGCGGCTCGACTACAAAGGCGAGCGGTAGACCCGGTAAAATCTCGGTCAGAACCAGTGTTGGATTTTCACCTGCGAGTACCGGCGGCAGGACTTGCAAGACGCACAGGAAGGTGAGTATGGCAGTGACGATCGTGACTATTTCGCGTTGATTGGGTCGGGGGCCAGACATCCAGATTAAGATGGTGCCTACTAACGGAAGTAGAATTGATAGCGCGATATAATCCTGAGTATTCATTAGCCACCACCCATTAACGCCTGGGCCGCGCGTTCTGCGAGCCCTACTGAGATTGATGTCTCAAGGCCAAAATAGAAATTTGCTAATACTAATATCCACGCAGGTAGTAGGAGGCTTAATGGTGCTTCGGCTACATTGCACAGGTCAGCCGGGGGATCCCGGAAATAGGCTGCTTCGAATACACGCCACACGTAGATGACAGCGATAAGTGATGTCACCACGATTAGAACTGCGATATACCACCAACCTTTTTCAAGGGCGGCGAGGATCAAATACCACTTTGAAATAAACCCGGCCGTTAGGGGGACGCCGACGAGGCTCAGCCCACCGCCGACAAACGCCGCCATTGTCCATGGCATCTGTTTTGCAAGGCCCGCCATACGGTCGATGCGACAAGAACCTATGCGGTAGAAGACTGCACCAAGCACAAGAAACAAGGCTCCCTTCATGAGAGCGTGATTGAAAAGGTGCAGAATGCTCGCCGTCAGTCCCGCCACACTTACAAGGCTTACACCCAACATCATATATCCGATTTGTCCGACGGAGGAGTATGCCAATACCCGTTTAACATTCATTTGAAAACAGGCGACGATGGAAGGAATGAACATGGCGATCACTGCGAGAGCGAGAAACGGAATCGCAGACGGCAAGCTATTAAATGAGAAGTCTACTCCAAATACCGAGAAGACAAAACGGAGCAGAATATATACAGAAACCTTGGTCGCTGTTGCCGCAAGGAATGCAGAGACAACATTTGGAGCATAGGTATAGGCGTTCGGCAGCCACTGGTGCAGAGGGAAAATCGCTATTTTTAATCCAGCGCCTATAGCGAGAAAAGCGAAGGCTGCAATCACGGTTCGGTTGCCGTAGCCAGCTTCCGGTAACCGCTTAGCAATATCCGCCATGTTTAGCGTGCCAGTCGCTTGGTAGAGAAGTCCGACGGCAATCACAATAAAGGTCGCGCCGATTGTGCCCATCACCAAATATTGGTACGCGGCTGTCAGGGCGCGCCGGTCTGAACCCAGTGCAATAAGAACATAAGATGATAGAGATGAAATTTCTAAAAAAACAAAAAGGTTAAAAGCATCGCCGGTTACGGCCACACCCATTAGACCGCAAAGGCATAGCAAATATGCCGAGTAAAACAGGTAGGCACGGCTCTCAATATATTCGAGCAACATTGAGTTGCGCGCGTACGGCACCACTACCGAGCCAATACCAGAGACAATCAATAAGATATATGCATTCAAAGCATCTATGCGAAGCTCGATCCCGTAGGGTGGTTCCCAACCTCCCATGGCATACGAAATTGTGCCGAGCTCTGACACTTGCAGGGTGAGCAAAATTGAGCAAACGAACGACGCCCAAGTTGCAAGGACAGCTACACCAAATGCCCAGTCTTTGCCGCGGAGCAAAACGCATAGCGGAGCACAGACCAAGGGTATAATGATTACAAGTGCGGGAAGATGCGACATCAACATCACATACTCTCGTCCTGTGAGTGAATATCGTCCTCTTCTATAGTGTCGTATTCATCGCGAATACGCACCACCAAAGCGAGCCCAAGGGCTGTCGTTGCCACCCCTACGACAATTGCGGTCAATATTAAAACGTGAGGTAGAGGATTTGAATAGGTGTCGACGCCCGCGGTCAGGATTGGAGCGGTGCCGCCTTCAACTTTTCCAAAAGAAATATAGAGAATGAAAACAGACGACTGAAAGACGTTGAGCCCAACCAACTTTTTTATAAGGTTGCCACGCGCTATTACGATATACATTCCTGCCATCGCGAGGAAAACGGCAATCCAATAGTTGTAATACCCGAGGATGAATTCCCAACTGTCCATGGTGCGTTCCCTAATCCTCGCGCCAAGTGGCGAAAGTAAAGAAAACTGTCATCATGACCGATGCGACGGTTATGCCTACACCAAGCTCAACGAGGAATATTCCGAGGTGTTGTCCCTCTTTCATGCTTTCTGCAAGCGGGGTGTAATTTAAGTAGTTCTCGCCGAGCATCAAATTGGCAACACCGACCAGCGCGTATAACAAAAGCCCTCCTGCGATCCCGCCGCGAAGGATGCCTATTGGCAGAACTTTTCGGGCGGCCTTTACACCGTAGACCATTGCGTAGAGGATAAAACCCGCGGCAAAAATTACCCCGGCTTGGAAGCCACCCCCGGGCCCAAAATCACCGTGAAACTGAACATACAAGCCGAATAAAAGAATGAACGGAAGCAGCAACTTGGTGATCACCCGGAGCACTAGATATTCCTTCATTCTTCTTCTTCCTTGCGCCTAGTGCTCGCGGAAATTCCTCGCCGCCAACTGCCGAGCAGTAGGATTACCCCAATCCCAGCTGTAAAGATTACAGTAACTTCCCCAAGAGTATCATATCCGCGATAACTGGCTAAAACCGCGGTTACTACGTTTGGGATGCCCGTGTGTTTTTTCGTGTTTTCCAGGTAGTAGGGTGCGACATCCTGCATTGCGGGTGACTGCGGATCTCCGTAAACTGCAGCGTCTAGCGTTCCAAAAATCAGGACAGCCCCGGTGATGCACACGACTATCAGCGGCAAAAGAGGTGTGTGTGCGGGTTTTTTTTCTATCCGAGTGGTAAGCGCCAGAGTGCCTATAAATAGGATCGTAGAAATACCGGCCCCTACTGAGGCTTCAGTAAAGGCAACGTCGACTGCATCCATTACAACAAAGATTGATGCAGCCAAAAGGCTATAGATCCCGCCTAGCATCACAACGGCGAGAAGGTTGCGGAGCCTTGCGATGGCGAAAACCGTCACGGCCATGAAAAAAAGGATAATAATATCGATCCAAGCTTCCATTGAAAGTGACCTTAATCTTTTCCGTCGGTTATGCCGGGTTGGGAAACGGGCGGTTCATCTTTCATTTTAGGCCGCAATCCATTGGCCCATGCGGTGTGATTTAACGCGTGTGACGCCGCCGGGCTCGTAAAAAGCAGGAAAACCAGGATGAAGAACAGTTTGACGGTAATAAGCGTAAATCCTGCTTGAAACATCAGACCAACAAGAATTAAAAGTGCTCCAAGCGTGTCAGTAATGCCCGCAGCGTGACTGCGTGTGTAAACGTCGGGCATCTTGAGCATCCCTATCCCGCCTACTAGTGCAAAGAACGACCCACTAATTAAACAGATCCAGGATAGTATATTGGTAAGCTGTTCCATCAAGATTTGTCCATGTGGGAAGACTTTTCTGTATTACGTTCTTCACCTGGGCCAATCGATAAGCTGCCATACTTAAAGTATTTTAATAGTGCTATTACACCAACAAAGTTGATGAGAGCATAGACAAGGGCGATATCGAGAAAGTCGGGTCGCCCCATCATAAATCCCAAAATCGCAATGACCAGGACCGTTTGGGTGCCAAACATGTTAACCGCGAGAATGCGATCGTATAGGGTTGGGCCAATGAAGCCCCTGATGAGGGCAAGCACCATAGTAATGATAATTGCTATCGCAGCAGCAGCAAACATGGTCAGGCGTCCTCCAATGCTGTGACGCGACGATCCATCTCTCCGTCCGAGACGCCTTTAGCGCCATCGTGCGAGAGTGCGTGAACTAAAATATGCCCATCCTGCTCGACGTCGATTGAGATTGTCCCAGGCGTTAACGTGATTGAATTCGCGAATGTGACTAGGCCTAAATCTGTTTTCTGAGTGGCTTTAATGCGCACCATTGTCGGGGAGATAGGTGCGAAACCGAGAACTCGTTTTGTTACATCGAGGTTTGCTTTGACGATTTCCCATAACAGCCATGGCCAATAAAGTAGGGCTCCGAAAGTGATGTGCAGCGGCACCGCTTCACGGTCTATCACATCCATCCGCATCGCTATTAAAACGACTAAACCGCAGGAAAGGACTCCCAAAAGAAGAATAAATGGCAGGTACACGCCGGATAATAACAACCAGCTGGCAAAGAGTATTAAACCTAATGAAATCGCGTGAACCAACGCGAGGCCCCGTTCTATTAAAAAATTATCGGATCCGTCTTCTGCGGACCATCCCCTCAACACGTTTTATAGAAACGTTTGCTAACAATCTACAGTAAGGTTCAGCGTCATGCTACAGGGTGGGGATAGCTTTTAAAAACTCGTAGCTGAACGGCGCACTTGTAGTTACCAAAAAATTTTGCGCCTCGGAGATATAAAGTCCGCACACGCGCATGGTTCCAAACGCAATTTACAAATATTGCCTATTCCACCTTAACGGAATTCAATTTGATAAGATCGTTGGTAACGACTATTAAGAAAAATCAAATTCCGTCAAGGCACAAAATAATAAGTGCCGAGCTAACTTTCAGAGTTGGTTGGGGGGAGGTTTTGAACGAAGAAAGAGAGAAGTCGAAGTCGGTTAACTCCGAACGAATACGTGGGACCGTGAAGTGGTTTAACCTCACGCGCGGTTACGGCTTTGTGTCGCCGGAGGATGGTTCATCGGATGTATTTTTGCATATGACTACTCTTCGGGAAGCGGGTTATGAGCAGGTTCCACCTGGAGCAACTATTGAGTGCGTCATAACAAAGGGCGAAAAAGGCATGCAATGCCTCACCGTCGAAACTATCGATATTTCAACGGCATTGGATGGAGCTTTCGAAGGTAATGTCAGCGAGCTAGAGCAAGCGACACCAGGTGACGGCGCCGGCAAACAGACGATCGCCACCGTTAAATGGTTTAATCCTCACAAGGGCTATGGGTTTGTTTGTCCTGACGGCACTGATGATGACGTTTTTATACACATGGTTGTTCTTCGACAGGCGGGCTTGAGCAGTCTAGACGCCGGGCAGTCCGTGCAAATTCAACTTTCAGATGGCCCGAAAGGTTTGCAGGCGACAACTATTAGGGTGCTCAATCCAAGGAAGGAACCTGATTAAGCTCTAATTTTATAGCCGGGGCTTCTTGCTGGTTGGGTTATGGTTTGGAGCAGTTTCTAACTGTCGAAAAAATTCCTCGGATGCCGACGGGTTGGCAATGTTTCATAAAACAACACAGTCTTTGTCAATCG
>CAJWSW010000056.1 GCA_913046035.1 uncultured Alphaproteobacteria bacterium
GCCGGATAAGGCGGGGTGGCGTCGGATTCATATGCTCGCAACACCCAGTCGACCATAGCCTCTCCGTCACCACCGCCTCCCGGCGTCACCAGGAGATATGGTCTGTCAAATGGAATAGAGTGCTCGGCGTTAGGTGCTCCCCGTGCGCCTTCGCGTTCCAAATAACCGGTATAGACTATTTTGCGACGCACCCGCATGGGCACCGAAATTTCCGCTAGTGGATCACATATCTGCGGCAAGCCGTAGACCCAAATTTCGTCGTAAAGACGGTCCAGAGCGGGCACAACTTTTTTTCTCTCCCATTCTGGCGCAAGCAATGACGGCTCATCCATCACATCTCGAAGCCCGAGCACCAGTGGTGTTCTGCGTTCACAAAGCATTTCAAGGGTTTCTGTTACCTCCCCCCGTAGGCCAAGAGGCTCTTTATCAACAATGAAGATGTCAGGATCGAAGACTTCTGCCGTATGTTTGATAATAGACGCGCGGAGAGCCACAGTTTGGTCAATGTCGAGATCTAGGCTGTGGGACGTATAATCCCCATTACGCAATTTTATGACGCCAGGTACTCGGACGAAATCCACCCTGCGCTTAAAATCAAAGTTTCCTATGATCGGCGATCCGGACAGAATTATGACGGACATGTGGGGGTTCTGGTCGACTAGTGCATGCGCTATTGCACGGCAGCGTCTCAGATGTCCCAAACCGAAACTGTCATGACTGTATATAAGGGCGCGCTGCGGCCTGTTATTATTTTTCATAAAAGGTTAACCCTTTGAGCTTTGATAGGAATATCGCACAGCTTGTGGCTGGCCCCAAACGTTGAATTAGTTAAAAATTTTGGGTTTTTCGATTTCTACTCTATCATCAGATTTTTTTTGCGAACGAAGTTTTATCACTTGCCCGTTGCCGTGTGGTTAGACTCTGTCGTAGAAAAAGGTTACTGGAAGCTAGAATTGCCACCACCTCACTGATGAGTTTTGCCGTGGAAACCAGCATATACAAATACGTACTGAAATATTCCGCACGCCAACAGGTCATTTTAACGCTGATGGCTGTTGCCTCTTTTCCATTCTTGTATGCGTTTTACGAATTACCAAAAATGATCGTAAATGGCGCAATCGAGGCTAAGACCGTCTCATTTCCTACAACACTTGCTGGGATTGAGGTGGATCAAATCAATTATCTTTGGATTCTCTGCGCAGCATTTTTATTGCTGGTCGTAATCAACCAGGCATTTAAATACATCATCAACCTCTACTCTGGCATTACCGGCGAACGTATGCTGCGCCGGCTCCGTTTCGACCTTTACAGCAGAATTCTTCGTTTTCCATTGCCGAAATTTCGAAGGACATCATCTTCAGAAATGGTGACCATGATTAATTCGGAAGTTGAACCGCTCGGAGGTTTTATTGGTGATGCATTCAAGCTGCCAGTTTTCCAGGGTGGATATCTTATTGTCATCCTTTCTTTCCTGTTCGTTCAGAACTGGTTCATGGCGCTTGCCGCTGTCGCTCTTTACCCGCTTCAAGGCTACCTTATCCCTAAGCTTCAGCGCCGTGTTCGGGTCTTTAGTAAAGAGAGGGTGCGGCTAGTACGGCAGTTGTCTGATCGGATCGGAGAAACTGCGAATGGGATTGAGGAGATCCATACTAATAATAGCGCTCGCCGCGAACTAGCCGATTTCTCAGGCCGTTTGGGGGCTGTCTATGATGTACGCCTTCAGATTTATATCTGGAAGTTTATCATAAAGTTTTTAAACAACTCGATTAATCAGCTTGGTCCTTTTTGCTTTTACGCGATCGGCGGTTGGTTGGTAATAAATGGAGATCTGGAAATTGGCACACTTATGGCGGCCATTGCTGCGCATAAAGACTTAGCTGCCCCCTGGAAAGAACTGTTAAACTTTTATCAGCGACAGGCTGACGCGAAGATAAAATACGAACAGGTTATGGAGCAATTTCAACCTGCTGGAATGATTGAGCAAAGCCGACAGTTGGATGAACCTGAAAAAATCGAGCCTTTAACTGGCGAAGTTTCTGCGACTGGCCTCTCTCTCATAGATGAAACCGGCGTTCCTCTTTTGGAAAGCGCCACTTTTTCTGTGTCAAGCGACCAGCATGTTGCGTTGGTTGGAGGTGGTGGCTCTGGAAAGAGTGACACCCTCCATCTGTTGGCAAATTTGATGGAGCCTACAGGCGGCAGCATTCAAATCGGCGATCAAAAGCTCGCAGCCCTGCCGGAGGCTGTGACTGGACGAAGGCTAGCGTATGTTGGCCCATCTGCTTACCTTTTTTCAAATACTATTCGCGATAACCTCCTATATGGCGTTAAACATTTGCCTTTGAAAGAGTCCACCTACAGTGATGTGGAGCGTAGAGCCCAAGACAAACAACTGTCGGAGGCTATTGCATCGGGAAACTCGACTGATGACCTTAATGCTGATTGGGTAGACTATGAGGCGGTAGGCGTTGGAGATGATGACGCCTTGCTTCAAAGACTTTTTGCTGTGCTAGGGCAAGTGGGCTTGAAAGAGGATGTTTACACGATAGGGCTTCGGAGCGTTCTTGATCCTGAATCCCAGAAGGGGCTAGCTAATAAATTTTTGGAAGCGCGGGATCAATTTCGTGAGCGTTTAGATGATCCTGAGATTAGCGCGCTTGTTGAGGGTTTTGACTCCAAACTATACAACCAGAATGCAACCCTCGGAGAAAACCTTCTTTTCGGAACCCCCGTCGGTGACATCTTCAATATGGACAACTTGGCAGAGAACGAATACGTAAATTCGATTCTTGATCGCGAGGGCCTAACAGAGACATTGCTTGAAGCGGGACAGCAAATCGCTTCGACAATGATTGAGTTGTTTGCCGACCTGCCGCCTGGCCATCCGTTTTTTGAGCAATTTAGCTTTATATCTTCTGATGAGCTTCCTGAGTTTCAATCGATATTAAATCGCATTAGTCGCGATGGTCTCGGATCAGTTCTCGCCGAGGAAAGAACGATGCTTCTTTCCCTGCCGTTTAAAATTTCTCCGTCGCGCCATCGATTGGGTGTCATAGATGACGAAATCCAAGATCGAGTTTTAAAGGCCCGTCATGCATTTGCGGAGAACCTGCCGGAGCAACTTCAGGGCGCTATAGAATTCTATGATAGGTCTACGTTTAACTCTGCTGGCACCATTCAGGACAATATTTTATTTGGGAAGTTGTCGTATGGACAAGCGGGCGGGGCAGAACGGGTTGGTGAGATAATATCACAAATTGTCATCGACCTCGGCTTACGTGACCCCATTATGGCAGTGGGTTTAGACTTTCATGTAGGCATCGGCGGCGGGCGGCTCTCGGCTGTGCAGCGCCAAAAACTGGGACTTGCTAGGGCCCTACTTAAACGCCCCGATATATTGATACTCAACGAGGCGACAAGTAGCTTAGATGGCGCTTCACAGACAGCGTTACTCGCTAGTTTGCGTGATGAAATGCAGGGACGCGGTATTGTGTGGGCTCTGAATCGCGCGGCTATGGCTGAGGGATTTGACCAGATTCTGGTTATGAAGGCCGGCCGCGTAGCAGAACTTGGCACTTGGAATGATCTTAACAAGGAGGGTTCGGCATTGTCTGAGCTTCTTCAGTCAGAATGAAGTTGCGCGGATTAATATTGGTGAGAGCACGATCTAATGCGTTTGGGATATTGGCTAGGAGAAACAAGTGAGCCTTAATGAAGAGGTAGAAGCTCTGCGCAGCGTGCCGCTGTTTGCTAAGATAGAGCCGTCAAAGCTGAAGCTACTTGCATTTACCAGTGACCGCTTGACCTTCGCCGCAGGAAGCGAATTGTTTCAAGAGGGAGATCCGGGGGACGCAGCCTATATTATACTGGATGGGAAAGCAGAGGTTTTAATCAACACCCCGAATGGTGAATTAGCGGTAGCCAAGGTCGGGAAGAATGATTTTGTGGGCGAAATTGCTATTCTCATTGACGTGCCGCGAACTGCCACGATCCGGGCTGAGACGGAGCTCACGACTTTAGTACTTTCAAAGGACCTCTTTTTCCGGATGGTTGCTGAATTCCCAGAAATGGCGGTTGAGATTATGCGTGAACTTGCACACCGACTTGAATCTACGACAGGTCAACTTCGCGAAGCCAATAACGGCTAGGTGCTTTTCTAGCGGTGATACTGCGGCATGAGTAGGTTGGAATCGTTTATTCGTCGTGTCACGGCGCAACGCGATTGCCTTAATATGGCAAAGGAATTGGTTATGGATGTTCCAGGTCCAATCCTTGAACTAGGACTCGGTAACGGCCGGACCTACGACCACCTGCGTGAGCTTTTTCCTGACCGTGAGATCTTTGTTTTTGACCGCCGGGTGGCGGCGCACCCCGACTGTATCCCTGATGATACGCATATGATCGTTGGCGATATTGTCCAAACGCTGCAATCTGCAGAAGAGCGCATAGGCGGCAAGGCGGCTCTAGCTCACTGCGATATTGGCACGGGGGAAAAAAAGAAAAACGCCGAGCTTATTTCTACCATTGCACCTCTTGTCGATGCCCTGATGCTGCCAGGGGGCATTGTCTGCAGCGACCAGGAATACTCGGTAGCTGGTTGGATCCCGCAACCTTTGCCATTGGGCGTCTCCCCAGGCCGCTATTTCATAAATCGATTAGAGCGATAATGCGGGGGAAGAGCCACCTTCTAGAACCACTAATTCAATGGCTCGTCGCTCAAATAGGTATCTGAGTCTTGAGTGTAGCCGTTTCCTCCAAACTTTTATTTGCTAATCTGTTGCAACTTAGCCGATGCGGATATGTTTAAGACGGAGCGCGTTTCCGATTACGGATATTGATGATAAGCACATCGCCGCCGCCGCAAACATTGGCGACATAAGTATACCAAAGAGAGGAAACAGGATCCCGGCAGCGATTGGGACACCGGCGCCATTATAAACAAAAGCGAAAAATAAGTTTTGGTAGATATTGCGCATGGTCGCCCGTGCCAGCGATTGGGCCCGCACAATGCCATACAAGTCTCCTTTAACAAGCGTGATACTTGCGCTTTCCAACGCGACATCCGCACCAGTGCCCATTGCAATACCAACGTCCGCTTGCGCTAACGCTGGTGCGTCATTAATGCCGTCGCCTGCCATAGCGACACGGCAGCCCGCTTTTTGCAGACCCTTTACCAAACTTGCCTTTTCTCCCGGCGAAAGTGTGGCGTGAATATCCCAAATGCTTAGCTGGTCTCCCACGGCTCGCGCAGTAATCTCATCGTCTCCTGTCGCCATTACGATCCGCATGCCATTCCCGCGTAGGCTTTTTAGTGCGTTGAGAGTGTTTTCTTTTATTGGATCTGTTAATCGAAGCAGTGCGGAAGTATGTCCATCGATCGCTAAAAACATCACCGTCTCCCCTGCTTCACGATAAGCATCCGCCTGTTCATTGATCATAGAGCAATCCACCCCCATAGCCCTCATCATTGCCACGTTGCCGAGCGCCACCATTTCTTGGCCTATCTGTGCAGAGACGCCTTGGCCGGTGACCGATTTAAAATCGCTCATCGTTTCGGTAACCAACCCCCTCTCCTCTGCAGCCGAGACTATAGAAGCGGCCAGTGGATGTTCTGATCCTCGTTCAACACTTGCAGCGAGGCCCAGGATCTCATCTTTCGAGCGACTAGTTAGCGGCTCGATTCCAACGAGCGCAGGATGCCCATTTGTCAGTGTACCGGTCTTATCAATCACCAAGGTGTCGATCGTCGCCAAGCCTTGTAGAGCTTCAGCATCTCGGACCAGCACGCCAGCGCGGGCACCGCGTCCCATCGCGGTCATTATGGACATCGGAGTGGCGAGTCCCAGGGCGCAGGGACAGGCGATCACTAGAACCGATATCGGTACCACGATTGCGTAGGCGAAACGAGGTTCTGGTCCCCAATTAACCCACGCCGCGAAAGCTATAATAGATGCCAAAATAACAGCAGGAACAAAGATCCCCGCAACTCGATCCGCAATATTCTGAACTGGCGCGCGGCTGCGCTGGGCAGCAGCTACCAAATTAATTATGTGTGATAACAGAGTATCACCGCCTACGTGGGTGGCTTCCATAACTATCGACCCTGTGCCGTTCAGTGTTGCCCCTGTGACCGAGTCGCCCGGACCTTTTTCGATTGGGATAGCCTCTCCGGTGATCATAGATTCGTCCACTGTAGAGCCGCCATCTAAAATGTGACCGTCGACTGGAATTTTTTCGCCTGGACGGACCCTGAGACGGTCACCCACCCTTACATCTTCCAACGCGATCTTTGTGTCTGATCCGTCGTTTTTTACGAGATGGGCGGTTTTAGCAGACAGATCAAGCAGCTCGCGCAATGCACTGCCTGTACGCTCTCGGGCCCTTAATTCTAAAATTTGCCCGAACAGTGCTAGCAGAATTATGACGGTGGCAGCCTCGAAGTATACCCCCACCGACCCGTCGGTCTGCCGAAAACCATCAGGAAACATCCCCGGAAAAATAGTCGCGACAACGCTGAAGATATAGGCTGCGCTCACCCCCATTGCGATAAGTGTGAACATATTCAGGTTCCAGGTTAAGACCGACTTCGTTCCACGCTGTAGGAAGGGCCACCCGCACCAGAACACCACTGGTGTTGCGAGTACCAGCTCAACCCAGATTGGTGCGCGTAATCCAAGCCACTCCTTCACTGGCAGACCGACCATTGGTCCCATTGTGATTGTCAGCAGCGGCAAACCAAACACCATCCCTAGAAGAAAACGGCGTCTAAAATCTATTAGTTCCCGATTTGGCTCGGCATTAGTTGGTGGCAAACCCATTGGCTCCAGCGCCATGCCGCAGAGGGGACAGCTATCTGGACCCTCGGTAATGATTTCGGGGTGCATCGGACAGGTGAATAAGGTGCCCTCAGGGGCGTTGGCCGCGGCTTCAAGATGCGCGCCGGATAGATAATATTCTGGTTCCGCAGCGAACTGGTCGCAATGAAGTTCACAACAGAAGTGATAGATCTCGTCGCCGTAGCAGTGTTTTGGTTTTCCCGCATTTATATCGACTCGCATCCCACATACGGGGTCGATAGCGAATTTGCAGGTGGTTTCTCGAATTTGAGTCAAAAGTACAATCCTGATGGGTTTTACGAGTGATGTAGATCGCCTCCTCAGCAACCGCAAGCATACCCAAAATACTTAAAGATCAACATCAGCCCAGACTGGCGCATGATCCGACGGTTTTTCCCATCCGCGTGCATCTCGGAGGATCCCAGCGTTCTTTACGCTTTCTGCGAGCGCCGGGCTTACCCAGATGTGGTCTAGTCTCCGACCCCGGTCGCTGCCTGGCCACGTTCGATTGCGATAACTCCACCAGGAGTAAATTTTTTCGGTTTCTGGGATAATGGTGCGGATTGCATCGATCCATCCATGTGCGGTTTGCCAGTCAGAGAGGGCCTCTACTTCTAAGGGTGTATGGCTCACGACACTTAAGAGTTGCTTATGTGACCAGACATCGTTCTCATGCGGGGCAATATTTAGATCACCGACTAAGATACGTTTGGCGTTGGGTGTGATGTCTCTCGACCATGTTTCCGCTTCTTTGAGGAATTTCAACTTGTGAGCGAATTTATCGTTGATATTCGGATCTGGTTCGTCACCGCCGGCAGGGACATAGAAGTTGTGTAGTTCAACGTCACTGCCGATATTTGCGGCGATATGCCTGCAGTCATGGCGGCCACACCAGTCTCGTGTGTCACCGCCAGCTATTGGCGTGCGTGCAAGAATTGCGACGCCGTTATATCCTTTCATACCTCGTATGATCTGGTGTGGAAAACCGATTTCGGCAATTGCATCAGCTGGAAAATCCGTGGTCTCTGATTTTATCTCTTGCAAGCATATAAAATCCGGAGAGAGTTCATCCGCAACTCTCTTAAGCGCGTTTAGTCGGAGTCGAACGGAATTGATATTCCAGGAAACAAATCTCATAGCTGTGTGAAGGTTATTCTACGGAATTTTCAACGCCAGATCGTACTACTGCGCGTTCTCGACAAGCATTGCCAAACGCTTTCCATAAACCATTAGATAATGCATTTTCTTGAAACCGCCATTCTGCATGCCATTGCACCCCAATGCAAAAGGCGCTTGTTTGGGTATACCTGATACCTTCGATTACCCCATCAGGAGCGGAAACGCACTCGATTTCAAAACCGGGCGCGACCTCATCTACAGCTTGAGCGTGGAGCGAATTTACCATTATCTCACGGCGACCACATGTTTTGTGGAACATACCGTTTTCTGCAGTCACCACGAGGTGACGTTCACTAAATTTATGTTCTATATCCCCTTCACGCGGCATGCGATGGTCATTGAAGCCTTCCACTTCGTGCACGCGGTAGTGAAGAGTCCCTCCCATAGCCACATTGATTTCTTGAATGCCGCGGCAGGAGCCAAATACTGGAACCCCTTGTTTTATGCATTCCCGGATCAGTGGCATCACAGTGTTGTCGCGGGGTGGATCGCGCACCTCATCATCAGGGAAAGGCGGTCCTCCATAATGGTGTGGTTCGACATTAGCTCGGCCGCCAGTAAGCATAAGTCCATCAAGGCGGTCAGCGAGATCTGCGAAGTCGTAGTCTTCCGCGAGGGCAGGGATTATCATCGGGACAGCATTAGCACCGTCGGACACGCCCCGAATATAACGTTCACCGACGCCATGTTGCGCTAGCGATTGAGCCGGCAGGTAAATTTGACTAGCAGGGATGCCCACAAGGGGTTTAGAGATAATTTCAGCCATATTGAGAATGGCTAACATACGATAGCAGCTGCGGCAATGGATGCCTCGTTTGAATAGGTTCTTATCGCGTGAGAACAGTTTGCGATGGTGAAAACTTACTGGATCTCGGAAATCGGTTCGTCGAAAATAAATACTTCCTTTGGGATTATAACATTGTATTCCGGGGATATTAGAGTAACTGACGTCCTAATGCCCTGAGCGTCGGTCACGACCCATTTACGCAGGGCCAGTGGCTTGTCCGAGAGGGTAATAACGTATTTACCGGCCTTGGGCTCATCTTTCCGAACGACCTCCAACGACAACGTTCGGGCATCGCGCGTGACATGCTGGACCATCAAATCTCCATCAAGTCGTAAACGCTCACGGACTAAAAAGGTAGCAGGCGTCAGTTTCAGCGGTATACGCGAAACTGACCCGAGCTCTGTGTCTACATGTGCTAGCCAGAACCCATCGGCGTACACTTGGATATTAGGTGGTTGTGTATAATCCAGTCTCATTCTATTCGGGCGCTCTATGTAGATATTACCCTCGGCGAAACTACCGTCTGATGAGAGCTGAACAAATTTGCTACGCAAAGATTTTAGGCCATTAAGGTATACTTCAACCCGGGTGATGTCTGCTTTGTCCAAATCGGTAATCCGGTATTCCGCATTAGAATTTGAACTTACGCAAATGATCGTGAGGTTGATCGTAAGAATTAATAAGTACTTCTTCATTTTAGCCTGATATTGACTCGATAAAGCGGAGGCGAGCCGGTTCTACAACCCTTGATCGTCTATATCCCGTGCTAGCACTTCGCGCTTACCTGCATGGTTAGCCTTACTGATAACGGCCTCGGCTTCCATGCGTTCGATGATACGTGCAGCACGGTTGTAACCGATCTGCAGGTGGCGCTGCACGAAACTGGTTGATGCTTTGCGTTCGCGGCAGACTACAGCAACAGCCCGATCATACATTTCGTCATCACCACTGTTATTTCTAACGCCTGAATCGTCAGACGGTATAAAAGGGTTTTCGTGCTCTCCCTCTGTGACCTCTTCAATGTATTCTGGCTCTGCCTGATCACGAAGATAATTCACTACACGTTCTACCGCCTCGTCAGAAACAAACGGGCCGTGTACGCGCCCAATACGTCCGCCGCCCGCCATATAAAGCATGTCGCCTTGACCGAGTAATTGTTCTGCGCCACCTTCACCTAGGATTGTTCGGCTATCAATTTTTGAAGTTACCTGAAAAGAAATTCGGGTCGGGAAATTGGCTTTGATAGTCCCGGTAATTACGTCGACAGATGGCCGCTGGGTTGCCATTATAAGATGAATTCCTGCGGCACGTGCCATTTGCGCGAGGCGTTGAACTGCTGCTTCGACCTCCTTGCCAGCCACTAGCATCAAGTCCGCCATCTCGTCGACGATGACGACGATATATGGCAGCGGATTCATGTCGTAGGCCTGATTTTCGTAAATTGGTTCGCCGGTTTGGGGATCGAATCCGGTCTGTACCGTGCGCGTTAGAATTTCCCCCTTTTTCAGCGCATCTGCGACGCGTTGATTGTAACCGTTAATATTGCGGACGCCGAGGTTTGACATTGAACGATAACGATCTTCCATCTCCTTAACAGCCCAACGCAAAGCAACAACCGCTTTGGCAGGATCTGTCACAACTGGCGAGAGCAGATGCGGTATATCGTCATATACTGAGAGTTCAAGCATTTTCGGGTCGATCATGATGAATTTACATTGGTCTGGCGTAAGTCGATAAAGCAGCGACATAATCATCGTATTAACCGCGACTGACTTGCCCGAGCCTGTCGTACCCGCGATTAGTAAATGTGGCATACGAGCGAGATCGACCATGCTGGGTGCACCGCCGATATCCTTGCCTAGTACCAGAGTTAGCGAGCCGGTGTGTCTTTCGTAATCGTTTGATTCGACTAGTTCGCGCAATGCGACCAGTTCTCGCTGAGCGTTTGGCAATTCGATTCCAATGACATTCTTGCCAGAAACAACCGCAACTCGCACTGAGATAGCACTCATAGAGCGTGCTATATCGTCAGCGAGACTAATTACGCGGGATGATTTTGTGCCGGGGGCGGGTTCAAGTTCGTACAAGGTTACCACCGGGCCGGGGCGGACTTTTACGATCCGCCCGCGGACCCCAAAATCTTCGAGAACTGATTCGAGAAGACGAGCATTTTCTGCCAAGGCTCCTTCATCTTGTTTACGTTGTCTATTATCGTCCGGAGTTTGATCCAACGCATCCAGCGGTGGGAGACTGTATTCGCTGGTGCCGAGATCGAGGCTTTTCTGATCAGCTTCGGCGGCTCGCTTTCCGACTGACGGCTTTTTTCTTCGGGCGGCTACAATTTGCGTCTTTGGCGGCTTGCTGCCGCTGGGCGATATGTGTTCTTTAGTTCGTCGAGTTAGGATAGGTTCGCGGCGCTCACTTTGCGGATCCTCGCCTGAGAAATCGATTGCCCTCTTTGCAACAGTATTTTTATTGCTGTCAGATTTTCGCGTCCAAAAGCGACCAATAAGTCTCCATGAAGCCCTGCTCACGTTCTGTGCGAAGCGGCTCGACCACCTGCCACCGGCCCAGCCCGCGCGAGCTGCGGAGTCGCTTGCGAGTATGATGTTGCGGACTCCTTCGGCCCACTCTCGGCGTGAGATACCGAGAGTTATGCCCATCGCCACGATTGCCATCATTCCAATGATTGCTGTTACAGGCCAAAGGGGTATGTTTAGCGTATTTATAAGAATTTTTATGCTGTCCAATAAAACCATTCCCAGTACGCCGCCCAGCCCAATTTGCGTCGGCCAAGCGGCCGGTGGATCGAACGCCGCTAACGTGATCATGGTCAGAAATAGCATTGCCGAAAAAGCGGTAATCCGGACCCACCGCCGTCCCAATTTTCGATGCCGGCCAATACGCCAGCCCCACACCATCAAAATGAAACCGGGCAAAATGGCGCAGGCGCCGATGCCTTGGATTAAAATATCTGCCAGCCAGGCGCCCGGAGGGCCCAAAGGATTGCTCGCTTCGCGGGCAACAGCGTGGTTCCATGACGGGTCAGTTGAGTCATATCCGCAGACGGTCAATGTCAATGCGCCGCCGACGACGAAAAGAAGGCCCCCCGCGAACTCTAAACAGCGTCGCTTGAGAAACATTATTACTTGCTCAGATAAGAAGGTGTTGCGGCCCGCATTTCGGGTTCTAGCTGCCATCAATAGTCCTCCGTTCTTATAAGACGCTTACCAGACGGGTTAGCGCCTCTGCGGTCTTGTCTTTATCGTGAACGAGAGCGAGGCGGATATACCCTGCGCCTGGGTGAGACCCTTCGATCTCACGAGCAAGATATTCACCGGGGATAACACGGACGCCAGCGTCACGCCAAAGACGCAGAGCAGCCTTTTCACCGTCTCCTACGTTGAGCCAAAGGTAAAAACCCCCATCAGGGGTATAGTAGCCGTATTTCCCCGACAAGATCTCTGCCGCAATTTTGTATTTCTCTGCATATAAGCGGCGGTTTATTATTACATGTTCTTCATCGGCCCATAGCGCCGAGGCGCCTGCCGATAGCGGCAATGGCGGCGCCGCTCCGCCATAATCGCGTAGCCGCGCGAACTTGCGTATAAGTTCCGGATCCCCTGCAACAAAGCCTGATCTTAGGCCAGGAGCGTTAGACCGTTTTGAAAGCGAGTTCATTATCGCTACATTTTGAAACGAACCGTCAAGTTCCGCGCATGCTTCGGCTGCACCCGCTGGAGGTGAACCATAGTATAGCTCGCTGTAACACTCGTCGGAGACAAGCAGAAAATCATGTTCACGGGCGAGACAGACAAGTTTTTTCATTGTTTCAATAGATGCGATAGCACCCTGAGGGTTGGCCGGGGAACAGTAATAGGCCAGCGCAGTGCGACTTAGGATTTCCAGCGGAAGAGTTGAGAAGTCGGGTAGAAAACCATCTTCTTTGCCCGCTGGCACAAGAACCGGCTCTGCCCCTGCTATTGTGGCTGCACCCATATAAACCTGGTAAAATGGGTTGGGCATTAAGACTACTGGTTTTTTTCCATTTTTGATTTCTGGCACGGCAGCCAAGGCTATCATAAATAGCGCTTCACGGGTGCCTGATACCGGGATAACCATTGTTTCAGGTTCGACCATTTCTTTTGGTAAACTGTAGCGGCGAGTTAACCAAGCGGCGATGGCGCGGCGAGCGTCGCCGCTTCCTCTCATTGGCGGATATTTGGACCATGCGGCTGACTCGCGAGCTATCACCTCTGCCAAGAAACTAGGCGGCGCATGTTTTGGTTCGCCTAAAGACAAAGGGATTGGTTCGATGCCTGATGGCGGCAAAACGTCGCCCAGCAACGAACGCAACCTATCAAATGGATAGGCACCTACGGTATCTAAGCGCATGTTCAAATGCATTGGAGTTATGTCATCCGATCAATAAATACTTCTATGACGATATGTTTCACCGATGTCGTATCCCTGGAAGCCGTGTGCCCGATCCAAGACTAGAACAAATCATAAAAACGCAAAGATCGGATAACGTCCGCGTGCTCCGACCTAACGCTTAGATTCTACATCATCATGGGCAGCTAAGATACTGTCATACAAGCTATTGCGTGATTCGTTTAATTCCGGCACCGAAACGAACATTTGGTGAACGAAATCGTGTGTACGGAGAATTTACGTTAAAGTTTGCCCTTTGGAGAGGCGCTTGGCGCTTATCATTTTACTGGAGACGGGACGAATAGCAGTTTGTCTTGTCTCTGGATTACTCTAGTTTCAATAACGCACGCTGAAACACAGCAATTAGTGCGGCAGGCAAGGTCTCTTCGGGACCTTACCTGCCAGATGAATTCCGCAAAATTAGTAAACAGTTACTGCGACCCGCTCCGGAAATCATAAGCCTCGACGCCTAATTCCGCCGCATCCAGCCCCAGCATTTCTTCTTCTTCGCCAATTCGAATGCCAATCGTGTACTTTAAGATCGACCAGAAAATCAGACTCGTGATGAAGACGAAAGCGCCGATCGCCACTACGCCTATGAATTGGGTTACGATCGAACCAGACCCAAAGATTCCAACTGCTAAAGTGCCCCAAATGCCCGCGACTAGATGGGCAGAAATCGCGCCAACAACGTCGTCTATCTTAGCCTTGTCGATTAGCGGCACCGCGATAACTACCAGTGCGCCGCCAATCCCCCCAATCAAGATTGCATATAAATGATTCTGCACATCGGGCCCCGCTGTAATAGCAACAAGGCCGCCAATTGCAGCATTTAGACACAGGGTCACGTCTATCTTTTTAAACATGCATTGTGTCATGACTAGTGCTACGACTACGCCAGCGGCTGCCGCTAAGTTTGTATTAACGTAGACGATTGCCATAGCCGACACATCAGCCGCAGATCCAAGTGCCAACTGTGAGCCGCCATTAAAGCCAAACCAGCCGAACCACAAAATGAAAGCACCCAACGTTGCCAGCGGTAGGTTTGCGCCTGGCATCGGGTTGACCTCCCCGTTGGTGCCAAACTTTCCCTTTCGGGCACCTAGGACGATGGCACCAGCCAGCGCCGCCCAGCCACCAGTGGAATGTACTAAGGTGGAACCTGCAAAATCGGAGAAACCCAGTTCACTTAACCATCCTGCGCCCCACACCCATGAACCTTGGATTGGGTAGACGATAGCGGCTAGAAATACAACGAAGATAAGAAAGGGAATAATTTTAATGCGTTCAGCTAACGTTCCTGAAACGATCGACGCGGCTGTGGCCACAAAAACCATCTGGAAAAACCAATCCGACATCGATGAATATGTCGCATCCTTGAGGAGTGCAGAGTTGGCTGCATCTTTTCCAGCATCGGTCGCATTTAAAAGTGCCAATTCTGCGCTAGATGGGTTGTAGAAGAAATTGAAAGAACCAATCCAGCCACCATCAACATCTGTGTACATCAGCGAGTAGCCAACTATGTAGAACATGAGGCCGGCAATTGAATAAAGCGATATGTTCTTTAAGCAAATCGCTGCCGTGTTTTTCGACCGAACTAACCCGGACTCCAGCATGGCAAAACCGGCTGCCATAAACATAACAAGGAAACCATGTATAAGGAACGAAAACGAGTTGAAGACGAAGGCGGTTTCAGGGTCAACCGCGGCATTTGCCTCGTCAATAGTGTACAGGCCTACCGCTCCTATCAAACCAAATATAAGACAAAATCTAGTTAATTTTTTCACTTTCTTCTCCTTTTAAAGCGCTTCACTGCCGGACTCGCCAGTGCGGATACGCACGGCGTTGACGAGTTCAGACACAAAAATCTTGCCGTCTCCAATTTTACCAGTGTTCGCGGAATGTTGGATTGCCTCGACTGCGCCCTCTAAAGCCTCATCTTCGACGGCGATTTCAATCCGGACTTTTGGCAGAAATGAGACCGTATACTCGGCACCTCGGTACACCTCCGCGTGCCCTTTCTGCCGGCCAAAACCCTTGACTTCTGTTACTGTCATCCCCTCGATGTTAACCTTGGTTAGAGCCTCGCGAACACCTTCTAGCTTAAACGGCTTAATAATGGCGGTGATGAGTTTCATTCCAAATTCCCTTTTTGTGATGAATTAATGAAACAACGCTGGAGCAATTTTGAAACCTCCGTTTATTACTGGGATACGCACGATATCTCGTACGTGAGGGTGCTAGCACAAATCGTTGCTTCGATTTCGTTACTATCTGTCCTAGCTCAAAACTTCGGAAAAATGAGACTTTTAATTGTGTCTGTCAGAACCCGCGCCGTTTGCCCCCATAATCTAAATCTAACAAAAAGTATTTCCGTATCAAATTGTGCAAAAAACATGCCAATTTAGACCCCGCACAAAAATCGAGTTACAGCGTTTAATTCCACGCAGCGGTTTGGTTTTTGATTGCTTAAGTCACTCTCGTCCTCTCTGTATTCCGCCTTATTTCTATGCATTAAAGTGTGTATGCCTATTTTTAAAGCAGTGTGCTGAAGTGCCACTAGACAGCACACCTGATACATCCCATTTTATTACTATGGCGGCTAAACAGTGTGACGTTGCAATCGTAGGTGGTGGAATGGTGGGGTTATCCCTTGCGCTTGCACTCAATGGCGCTGGCGTAGCTGTGTCGGTAATCGAAAAAGGTAATTTAAGGGAAATGGCCGCTGCCACCTTTGACGGACGAGGCACCGCTATCGCAGCAGGGTCACGGCGCATACTCGAAGGTGTAGGGCTTTGGGCCGCCCTAGCCGATGAAGCCGAACCAACTGAAGCCTTGGGGCTTGATCGCTTGGGCTTTGGTTGTGGTTTCGTTTTCTTAACTGCCGATGGTTTTGGCACATTAACCGACTTGCTGAACTTTGTGATGTCGCTGTTAAGCATGGCCTCAGCCAGACTCTTTGATGTACCACTTTGACCCATGATGTAAGAGGCTTCGCGGACTTTGTAAAGCAACGCAGCTGATTTGGTGGCTGCTGGTTGTCCTATTGAGTCGCACAGGTTGCGCCAGCATATATCGTAGTTGCCTCCTTGAAGCTTTATGCCAGCATGTCGCGCATAGTCCGCTTTGATGTCCTTAAGAGAGCCGCGGATGTTTGAAAGAGGGTTTGTCATAACGAATATAAACTTAATCTCTTCCCCTGATGCTGTAAAACCAAACTCTAGAGTCCGCATCAGTCCACAGGTTTAACCAATACCCGTCTAGCCACCTTGTGTTTCAGGACGCTCAGAAGGCTTCAGATTTCGCCTGAAGTGAC